>NZ_JBHIPQ010000050.1:0-130207 GCF_042196125.1 Bartonella sp. AP280QHHD
TTCTTTGAATTGGAATAATGAAGCCAATGCATTTGTAGCTAAGCATGGAACGGAAGGAAACAATAGCAAATTGAAGTTTCTTTTAGATGGAGAAATTTCTAAAGGTTCAACAGAAGCGATCACGGGCAATCAGCTTTATTCAATGAATCAGACATTTGCTGAGTATTTTGGTGGAGGAGCTGGTTATGATAAAGATGGACAATGGAAAGCTCCAAGTTTTGTGATCAAGAAAGTTGATGCGGAAGGTAAAGAAAGTGAAGAAAGCTATAAGAGTGTATCGGAAGCATTTGCTGGAGTTGCGAGTTCTATCACGAATGTTCATAATGATGTTACCAATGTAGTCAGTGATAGCCTTGCGAAGCAGGATGAAAAGACAAAAGTTATCACTATTGGTAAAGAAGTAGAAGGTACAGAACTCAATATCGCAAATAAAGACAAAGGGGAGCGGACACTTTCAGGTGTTGGTGAAGCAACAAAGGATAATGAAGCTGTTAACAAAGGTCAGCTTGACGCAAGTCTGAAGGATATTTCTACCAGCCTTCAGTCAGATGATTCAGCTGTTGTTCATTACGATAAAAAAGAGGGTGAGAATGGCGGCATTGATTACACGAGTGTGACTTTAGGTAAAGGTAAGGGTTCTGCACCTGTTGGTTTGCATAATGTTGCCGAAGGTCAGATTAGTGAGAATTCGCATGATGCGGTTAATGGCGGTCAGATTTCTAAGGTTTCTCAGGATATTGCGAAATACTTAGGTGGAGGTACAAGCTTTAAAGATGGTACTTTCACGGGTCCAACCTATAAATTATCCAGTGTTGATGCAAAAGGCGAGGTAGTAGAAAAATCCTATGGTGATGTTAGTTTAGCCATTGAAGGTATTGATACGAATTTCAAGAATGTGAATAACAACCTAACGAATAAGTTTAATGAACTTACTGAAAACATCACGAATATTACTCAGGAAGTTCAAGGCGATGCGCTGTTGTGGGATAAGGACGCAGAGGCGTTTGTAGCGATGCATGGGGACAATAAAGAGAACAGCAAGCTTACATCACTTGCAGCTGGCTCTATAGTATCAGGCTCGAGTGATGCGATTACGGGTGGACAGATTTATGATCTGCAAAAACAGTTTGCTGGCTATTTTGGTGGTGGTGCTGGTTATAATGAGAAAGGCGAATGGCAAGATCCGGATTTCCAAATTCAGACTTTCAGCAATGATGGTACGAAAGGTGATAAGAAGAGCAGTAATAATGTTGCAGGTGCTTTTAATGACATTAATGACAGCATGAGCACTATCAACGCTCGTATTAAGGAAGTTTCAGAAGGAGTTGCACAAGATTCTTTATCATGGAGCAAGGCTGAAGGTGCTTTTGTCGCCTTGCATGGAGAAAAAGATGGTGAGAAGACACACAGCAAAATCACATCACTTGCAAATGGTGATATTACTGCTAGCTCAAGCGATGCTGTAGCAGGGAATCAGCTATATGCTCTAGGTAACAGTGTTGCGCAGTCTTTAGGTGGTGATGCTAGTTATGCAGGTGGCGCTTGGACGGCTCCAAGTTTCAAAGTTAAGATCGTTAATGAGGATGGTACTAAAGTTGAAGAGAAGAAGTATGATACTGTATCGGAAGCATTTGCTGGTGTAGGAACATCTTTTGAGAATCTTCAAAAAGAGTTTACTCAAAACAACACGGAGGTTACTGAAAATATTAAGCAGAATGCGTTGTTGTGGAGTGATTCTGAAAAGGCGTTTGTAGCAACACATGGAGAGGGTGATGAGAAAGGCAACAGTAAAATTAAGTTTCTTTCCAATGGAGAGGTTTCTGCAAGCTCAAGTGAAGCGGTCAATGGTTCTCAGCTTTTTGAGACGAATAAGACTGTTGCAACTTATTTAGGTGGTGGCGCTGAATATAAGGAAGGTCAATGGAGTACTCCAAGCTTCAAAGTTAAGATCGTCAAAGAAGATGGCAGTGCCGTTGAAGAGCAGAGCTATGATGATGTTGCGTCTGCCTTTGCTGGTGTTGGTGATTCATTCATGAATATTCATAAAGAGCTTCAGAATGAGATTAATAAAGTTGTAGGAGATAGTCTTGTTAAGCAGGATGATGCTACGAAGGTAATCAAGATAGGTGGTGAAAAAGAGGGTAGTGCAATCACAATTGCAAACATGAATGGTGATACACGTAGTCTCTCTGGCGTGAAAGCTGGAACACTTTCTGAAGGCTCGACGGAAGCCGTGAATGGTTCACAGCTTTATTCCTTGCATCAGACGCTAGCGATGTATTTAGGAGGAGGAGCTAGCTATGAAGGTGGCGAATGGAGGGCTCCGGAATTCAAGGTTTCACAATTCAATTCTGATGGTAGTTCGTCAGAAAAGAAGATCTATCATGATGTAGCAGGAGCTTTTGATGGTGTCAGTGATGGTATGACGAGTATCAACGAGCGTATTCATGATGTTGAGAAGAATGTGGCGAGCAATGGTTTGAATTGGAATGAAGAAGAAGGCGCGTATGATGCGAAGCATGATGGTAAGTCGAGTAAGATTACGAATGTATTGGATGGTAAGATAGAAGAAGGCTCGCAAGAAGTTGTTAATGGTGGTCAGCTTTGGAGCACGAATGAGAGGGTAAAAGAGGTTGAAGACAAAGTAGATACGATAGATCAACATGTGAAAGATATTGAAGTAGCCGTAACAGATGGCGTTGTTAACTATGACAAAGATAGTGATGGGAAAAAGACCAATAGCATTACGTTAGTAGGAGGCAATGACAGCGAACCTGTTATGATAGACAATGTAGCGGCAGGCAAGATTGCAACAGGTTCTCAGCAAGCTGTTAATGGGGGTCAGTTACATGATTATACTGAAGAGCAGATGAAGATAGTTCTTGAAGATGCCAATAAGTATACGGATGAGAAAGTTAGTGGTCTTGTCAATGATGGTGTTAACGAGTCGAAATCCTATACGGATATGAAGTTTGAGACATTGAATTATGCTATTCAGGATGTTCGGAAAGAAGCAAGACAAGCTGCTGCTATTGGTCTAGCGGTGTCCAACTTACGTTACTATGATATACCAGGATCTTTAAGTGTTTCATTTGGGAGTGGTTTATGGCGCAGTCAATCTGCACTTGCTATTGGTGCTGGTTATACATCTGAAGATGGAAATATTCGCTCGAATGTATCTGTGACAAGTGCTGGAGGTCATTGGGGAATAGGTGCTGGAATTACTCTGAGGTTGAGATGATAATAGAAAAAATGGCTGTTATTGTAAAAACGAGAAGTATGTTAGTAAAGGTTCTGCTGTTTGCTCTTGCCTTAATAGGCAAGAGCGAAAGCTTTGCCAACGAGAACAATAATATTTATACAGTGCATCCACCGCACTTATCGATACCTAAGGGAGAACCTGGCGAAACACGTCGAATTATTATGCAGTTTTATGATTGGACTTTGATTTGTGACGAAAAACAAAAGCTTAAACATAAGCAAGGTATATGTAATGTGACACAGACGGTTCATGATCAAGAAGGAAATACCATTTTTAGTTGGTCTCTTGTTTCTACGACAAGTGGTCAAGCAGTGATGCTTTTTCGAACATTGCCAAATTCTGATATAAATGTTCCGATTCAAATGTTTGTAAAAGGTGTTAAAAAACCTGTTCTTATTAATTATACGCAATGTAATGAAACGGTTTGTTTGGCACAATCACCTGTAGGGCCGGTTTTGACTAAACAAATAGAGCAGAACAATAAGGTACGTATTTCCTATAAAACTAAAGAAGGTAAGGTATTTTCTTTTACTGTACCATTTAAAGGGTTAAATGCAGCACTTAATTCTTTCCGTCCTTAGAATTCATCGAGTATTTTTAACAAGAGTCATTTTTCCATAAATTGTTGTATTATATTTCTGAGTGTAAATTATAAGGTCAAATAAGTAAGAAGTTTTATATAATATGATATCGAGGTGATTTATTGGAAAGAGTGAGAGTTTTATGAATATAAAGTCACAGTAAGTTATTTATATGTAATAGAAAATAAAGTTAGTGTTTCCCGTAATGCTTAAAGAATGATTTCGTTAGTTATTAAAAGTAAAAAAGATTAGAAATACTCGATTTATTCCTTACAATAATGAGTAGACTAAATTCTTTTTTTAAGCTTAAAATGGATTTTTAAAGCGGTCTGATTAAGCATTAATATTTTTCAGATAAATTTATAATTCTAGAGTTTTTTTTGAACGATAGTTTTTATTGGTATTCACGAAATAACAGCTATTGTAATTGCATTTTGTAGTACTACGGAACTTTTATTCCAGCATAATCAAAGCCATTTCATTGCATATAACAAACGAGGTTTGTGTGTGGATAACAAAAAAAATTTTTTTCTTATAAATCGTACTAATGTATAGGTTGTTGTAACCTTAAGAGTCAGCAAATAGTATGATAGTGTAGGTTTGTTACAATAGAGGTGTGCTCCGTGTAAATGGTATAAAGAAAAGAGCATAATTTATAAAAATTGATGTGAACGTAAACGATTAATTTATAGTTTTAAGTTCATAAAGAGATGCATGATTTCACGGAAACAACCGAAAGATTATACAAAAAACTGAATGATGTTAGTGTAGAAAATTTTAATGATAGAAAAAGAAAGAATGATTTCTTGTATATATCATTTGATGCTGCATTATTGCTTTATTTAGGAATGAGCAGAAGAGTTTTCGCGTTTATTTATTGGGGGACGCTCAAGGGATAAGGGACATGACCCCGTTAAATTATGGTTCAAAAGAGTTAAAGCAAGGAGAAATATACGATACCAAAGCAGATCAATTGTATGATCAGTGCGGTAGTAATACAAATAATCTTTCTGCATTGTCACGAACAGAGGCATACTCTGTCCTTGTTGATATAAAGAGACAACAGAGAAAAAAACATTATGAACAGAAACAGGTTTTTGTTCAATCTGAGGCAGCTTTTGAGTTTCATAATCAGATAATGATAGGTGCTCAAAAAACAAAAAAACTCAAAGCACCTTTTCTTCGACGGTTCCATCCAGTAAAATCTCCACCTCTTTATGCGGCACTTGATCTCGGAACAAATAATTGTCGTCTTCTTATCGCATCTCCCAGTAAACCTGGATATTTTCGTGTTGTTGATGCTTTTTCTCGTATTGTACGATTGGGAGAAGGTTTAATAAATAACGGTTTTCTTAATACACAAGCTATGGATCGTGCGATTGAAGCATTAAAGATTTGTCATTTAAAGCTAAAACAAAGGCATATTAAGCGTTATCGCTTGATTGCAACGGAAGCTTGTCGTTCTGCAGAAAATGGTAGACATTTTATTCAGCGTGTTTTGGAGGAGACAGGTCTTGAATTGGAAATTGTTGATCGGCAAACAGAAGCGCGTTTTGCTGTTACAGGGTGTAGTACACTTGTTGAACCAAATACTGACGCAATTGTGCTTTTTGATATTGGAGGAGGATCATCAGAAATTGTGCTACTTGATGTTTCTCAAAAGCGTTCTTTTCGTTTAGCTCGACAAATTATCGCTTGGACTTCTCTTCCTGTTGGTGTTGTTACGCTTGCTGAACGTTTTGGAGGGAATGATATTAGCTTAGACGATTTTGAAAAAATGAAAAGTTATGTGCGAGGGTTATTAAATAATTTTTCAGATCGTCATAAATTAGGAGAGTTAGCACAAGGTTCAAAGTTTCATCTTTTGGGAACCTCCGGTACAGTTACGACTTTAGCAGGAATGTATCTTAATTTAGAGCGTTATGATAGGAAAAAAGTGGATGGCATTTGGATGAAGGATGCAGACATTACACTTATGACACAACGTCTATTATCATGGGATATAGAAAAACGTGTCATAAGTCCTTTTATTGGGCGCGAGAGAGCAGATTTAGTTTTAGCTGGTTGTGCAATTTTAGATGTTATTCGGGAAGTTTGGCCAAGTCAGCGTTTAAGAGTTGCTGATCGTGGATTAAGGGAAGGAATTTTGATAGAGCTAATGTTACGCGATGGGGTATGGTGTCGTCGTAGAAAGAGCAGAGATTTCAAGCGTTAGAGAATTAAATATGGAGACAATGAATAACGATGAAAAAAACAACAAAAACACCGAGAGGTGGCTATGGAGGTTCAGGGTCACATGAATTATATCAGCGCGTAAAAAAGAAAGCAGGAACCATTAAAGCTTCATCACGACGATGGTTAGAGAGGCATCTGAATGATCCTTATGTCCATCAATCAAAAGTAGATGGGTATCGTTCGCGTGCGGCTTATAAACTCATTGAAATTAATGAGCGCTATAGGTTTTTGAAAAAAGGTCAAAAGGTTATTGATCTAGGAGCAGCACCTGGGGGCTGGTGTCAGGTGGCTGAGCGTATAGTAGGGTCAAGTGATGAGGATCCTAGCGTTGTTGGTATTGATTATTTACATGTTGATCCATTACCTAGAGTTGCCATGTTGGAAATGGATTTTTTGCATACAGATGCACCGCAGAAATTAATTGAAACTTTAGGGACAAAACCGGATGTGGTTCTTTCTGATATGGCAGCGCCAACAACAGGTCATCGTCAGACGGATCATTTAAGAACGATTTATTTATGTGAAGTTGCGGCTGATTTTGCTCTTTCGGTTCTTAAGCCTGGGGGACATTTTTTAGCAAAGGCTTTTCAAGGAGGAGCAGAAAACACTCTTCTTACGACACTAAAACAGCATTTTAAAAAAGTCTATCATGTTAAACCACCCGCAAGCCGATCAGAATCAGTAGAGCTTTATCTTCTAGCACTTGAACTTAAGGGAAAAACAAACATTCAAGAATAGCGCCTTCTTTTAAGAAGATTTAACTTTACTTAACCTATTTAGATGTGATGATTTTTTTCTCAAAGAGTTATCGGCGATAGTGACAGTTTTTCTGTTATCAATGATGAAAAACTGGTAAAACTAATGTATTGCCTATAGAGGTAAAGAGATTGATTCCTCAGTGAGTACTTCCAATGAAATTTCTTGATCAAGCTAAAGTTTATATTCGTTCTGGTAATGGAGGTTCTGGAGCAGTATCATTTCGTCGTGAAAAATTCATAGAATTTGGGGGACCTGATGGGGGGAATGGAGGACGGGGTGGTGATGTTTGGGCTCTTGTTGTTGATGGGCTTAACACGCTGATTGATTATCGCTACCAACAGCATTTTAAAGCAAAAACAGGGGGGCATGGCAAGGGGCGTAATATGACGGGTGAAAAGGGTAATGATGTCATCCTTAAAGTTCCGGTTGGGACGCAAATTTTTGAAGAAGATAATACAACGTTAATATGTGATTTAACGGAAGTGGGACAGCGCTATCGCCTTGCAAAAGGAGGGAATGGCGGTTTTGGCAATCTTCACTTTACAACATCGACAAATCGGGCACCGCGTCGTGCAAATCCAGGTTTGTCTGGAGAAGAGCGTGCAATATGGCTTCGTTTGAAGTTAATTGCTGATGCGGGGCTTGTTGGTTTACCAAATGCTGGAAAATCAACTTTTTTAGCTTCTGTAACGGCTGCAAAACCAAAAGTTGCAGATTATCCTTTTACCACTCTACATCCTCATCTTGGTGTTGTACGTATTGATGGTCGTGAATTTGTTTTGGCTGATATTCCAGGATTAATTGAAGGAGCGCATGAAGGTGTGGGAATTGGAGATCGTTTTTTAGGACATGTGGAACGTTGTCGCGTACTGCTTCATCTAATTTCTTCTCAAGAAGAAGATGTAGCAAAAGCATATCAAATTGTGCGTCATGAACTTGAGGCATATGGAAATAATCTAAGTGATAAAACTGAAATTGTTGCTTTAAGCCAGATAGATACTCTGACAATTGAAGAGCGTGAAGCTAAACGGGAAGCTTTGCAAAGAGCAGCGGATCAACCAGTTATGATGTTTTCTGCGGTTAGCCGCGAAGGTTTAGAAAATGTGCTGCGTGCTGGTGCACATATTATTGAAATGTCACGCAAAGAGGAGATCAGTGGGGATAGCAAGGTTGATTGAGATGGCTGTTGGATCGCAAAAACTTACACACTATAAACGTATTGTGGTCAAGATTGGATCTGCCCTTTTGGTTGATCCTCAGGCAGGTTTACGGGTTGAATGGCTTAAAAGCTTGATCAATGATGTTGTTGAATTACACAAAGGAGGCGTAGAGATATTATTGGTGTCTTCAGGTGCTATTGCTTTAGGAAGGACATTGCTACAGCTTCCTAAGGGGGCTTTGAAATTGGAAGAAAGCCAGGCATGTGCTGCTTTGGGGCAAATTGAGTTAGCAAAAACCTATGGTGATGCGCTTGCTCAACATGGGCTCAAAACAGGCCAAATTTTGCTCACTTTATTTGATACGGAGGAGCGAAGGCGTTATCTCAATGCACGTGCAACGATTGAGACGCTTTTATATTTGGGAGCTGTGCCTGTTATTAATGAGAATGATACTGTTGCAACAACTGAAATTCGTTATGGTGATAATGATCGTTTAGCTGCACGTGTGGCAACAATGGTGAGGGCAGATCTTTTAATACTTTTATCCGATATTGATGGTCTTTATACAAAGTCTCCCCATAGTGATCCTACGGCTGAATTTATACCTTTTGTTGCATCCATTACGCATGATATCGAAAAAATGGCAGATGTTGCTGCTTCAGAGTTTTCACGGGGAGGAATGAAGACTAAGCTTGAAGCCGGAAAAATAGCTAATGCTGCTGGAACGGCGATGATTATCACCTCAGGCAAGCGTATGAATCCTCTTGCTGCAATTGACAAAGGTGAACGCAAGAGTTTTTTTGCGGCAAGTAAGAAATCTGTCAATGCTTGGAAAACATGGATTTCTGGTCATTTAGATCCATCTGGTGTTTTGACGATTGATCAAGGAGCCATTAGGGCTCTTGAATCAGGAAAATCATTATTAGCTGCAGGGGTTATTGCCGTTGAGGGAAATTTCCAGCGTGGGGATACGGTTGCAATTGTTGGTACAGATGGAGTTGAGATTGCGCGTGGACTTGTAAGCTATGACAAAGATGAGGCTGTACGCATTATAGGACATAAAAGTGAAGAAATCGAAGCTATTCTTGGGTATGAGGCGCGCTCTGCTATGGTGCATCGTAATGATATGATTGTACGTTTCTTGATCAATTCTGTTTAAAAAAGTTACTTTTGTTTTTATTGTTTTGGCAGAGTGGATGTTACGATGACTTTAGAAGAAAAAATGAAAGATATGGGACAAAAAGCACGCTATGCCGCTGCAGCATTGGCTGTTGCTTCTTCTGAGCAAAAGAACAATGCATTAGAAATGATCGCTTTAAGTTTAGAGGCTCAGTCAGATGAAATTTTACGGGCGAATTGTCAAGATTTAGAGAATGCTGCTCAGAATAATTTGAAAGCTGCAATGATTGATCGGCTAAAATTAGATGATTTGCGTTTACGTGCAATGATAGACAGTGTTCGCCAAGTTGCTCGTTTATCTGATCCTGTTGGACAAGTGATGGATGAATGGACGCGTCCAAATGGGCTTCATATAAGTCGTGTACGAACACCTCTTGGTGTGATTGGCATTATTTATGAAAGTCGTCCAAATGTTACAGTTGATGCGAGTTCTTTGTGCTTAAAAGCTGGCAATGCTGCGATTTTGCGCGGTGGTTCGGATAGCTTTCATTCTTCTCATGCTCTTCATTTAGCTTTGGTACAAGGTTTAGAGCGCTCTGGTTTACCTAAAGATGCCATCCAAATGGTTGGAACGACAGATCGTGCTGCCGTTGGGGAAATGCTCAAAGGGTTGGATGGAGCGATTGATGTGATCGTACCACGTGGTGGAAAGAGCCTTGTTGCTCGTGTTCAGTCTGATGCACGTGTTCCAATTTTTGCTCATTTGGAGGGACTTTGTCATATTTATATTGATAAATCGGCAGATTTAAATATGGCACGCAATATTGTTTTAAATGCAAAGCTGCGGCGAACAGGGATATGCGGTGCTGTTGAGACAGTTCTCATTGACAGCCAAGCATTAAAAAAATTTCTTCCTGTTTTAACTGCTTTACAGGAAAAGGGGTGTGAAATTCGTGCCACAGAAGATATTGTTTTTCTTATGCCAGATGTCAAATTAGCTTCTGAAGAAGATTGGTCGCATGAATATCTTGATGCTATTCTTTCTGTTAAAACGGTTGAGGGTGTTGAGGGAGCCATTGCTCATATCAAGCGTTATTCATCAGGACATACGGAATCGATTATTGCTGAGGATTTGGAAGTGGTGAAGAATTTTTTTAATCATTTAGATTCAGCTATTTTATTGCACAATGCATCTACACAATTTGCTGATGGAGGTGAATTTGGTTTTGGAATGGAAATTGGTATCGCAACAGGAAAAATGCATGCACGTGGTCCCATAGGTGTTGAACAGCTAACATCATTTCAATATCACGTTAAAGGAAATGGTCAGGTTAGAGCTTGAGAACACCATTTTTTCCATGGAAAAATTGTATGCCACATGTTGAAAGATCTAATGTTGTGGGTCTTTTTGGTGGTTCCTTTAATCCACCGCATGCGGGGCATCTTCTTGTTGCAAAAATTGCCATTCGGCGTTTGCATCTTGATCAGTTATGGTGGATGATCACTCCAGGAAATCCTTTAAAGGATTGTACACAGTTGCTCCCTTTAGAGGAGAGAATGCGATTAAGTTTTAAACTTATTGACCATCCGAAAATTCGCTTGACAGGTTTTGAACAGGCTATAGGGAGCAAAGTATCAGTAGATACGATTTTTCATATTCTTACCCATTACAGTGGCGTAAATTTTGTATGGATTATGGGGGCAGATAGTTTTGCGACGATACATCATTGGTATCGATGGCATGATATCGTCTCTATGCTTCCTATTGCGATTATTGATCGTCCTTTAGGCAATTGGTCAGCACTTTCCTCTCCTATGGCACATATTTATCGCCGTTTTCGTTTGGATGAGAGAGAAAGTAAGCGATTACCTTTTATCAAGCCACCAGTTTGGACTTATTTGCATGGACCTTTATCTTTTCAATCTTCAACAAACCTTCGTTTGAAGAAGAATGATTTTTCTTGAACATTTCATAAGATTCTGTTTCTCTTTAGAGAAGTCTCTTTTTTAGATTCCACAACGATAAGAAAGGATATTGATCTGAAAAACATTGCACACAAACACTCTTACGATACTATGCCTTCAAAAGAAAAAAAAGTTTTTTCTGTTAGTGAGAGTCTTGAAGTTATTCTCAAGAGTTTAGAAGATACAAAAGCAGAAGATATTGTTGCTATTGATATTCGAGGGAAGTCATCTTTGGCTGATTATATGGTCATAGCTTCAGCAAATTCGCAGCGTCATGTATCGTCTGTTGCTGATCATTTATTACATACTTGGAAAGATAGTGGGCAGGGGCTTGCGCGTGTAGAAGGGCTTGCTGGAGGTGACTGGGTATTGATTGATACAGGTGATATTATCATTCATCTTTTTCGTCCAGAAATTCGTCTTTTTTATAATTTAGAAAAAATATGGATGACGCCGGATTTAAACGATACGGCTTTGCTTCTCTTCGGAGATCATTAAAATGCAAATTTCTATTTTTGCGGTTGGTCGTATGAAAAGTGGGGCGGAGCAAAAATTAGTTCAGCATTATTTGGATCGTTTTTCTAAAATTTCTGGAGATGTAGGCTTTCATTTAAAAAAGTTACAAGAGATACCAGAAAGTCGTGCTCAAACAGTTTATCAACGTATGGAGGAAGAGGGGAGAAAACTTATTGAATTTTTACCTGAAAAATGTCGATTAATTGTGTTAGATGAGCGTGGAGAATCGATTTCGTCAATTTCTTTTTCTGAAAAATTGAGGCGTTATCGTGATGAGGGCATTCGAGATGTCGTCATTGCTTTGGGAGGACCTGATGGGCATAATGAACAAATAAGGAAGCGTGCTGATTTTCTTTTATCTTTTGGTTTGATGACGTGGCCACATCAAATTGCACGTATTCTTCTTACAGAACAACTTTACCGCGCTGTAACAATTGAAAATAATCATCCGTATCATCGTTTTTAATATTTTTGTTCAATTTTTAGCACTTATTTATATGTTTATTAATATTGTTTTAGCTGACACCATTTAAAGCATCTCTAATGTATACGATGAGGTGTCATGGTTTTTGCAAATGAAAAAGCTTCTTCATAGAAAGATGCTATATTTATATGAGGAGTGCGTCATATTTGTCATTCTGCTCTTGAGTATATTTTTTTGCTTTTCTGTATCGCATGCGGAAGATACAATGAGGAGTACGGAAGTCCATAAAGAATTAGGAGAAATTCGCCAAAATATTTCACTTTCGCGTGAGCGTGTTGCTTTTCTTATGCATCAAGTTGAGCATTTAAAAAAAGATCAACGTGTTTTGAGTGATGCACTCATAAAGGCGGCTAAAGAAGAACGTATAGTAGCAGATGATATTGCTAAAAGGGAAGAAAAGCTTAAAAAAATGATAGAAAAGCGGGTACAAGTCTATCAACGTTTAAAAAATCGTCGTGCTGAATTTGCGGAAGTTCTTGCAATTTTGGAGCGTATGGGATTGAATCCGCCTCCTGCTCTTATGATACAGCCAGAGGACGCGTTGGCTTCTATACGTAGTTCTGTTTTATTAGGTACCGTTATTCCTCAGATGCAAGAGAAAACACGAGATTTAACAGAAAAACTCAAGGAGTTGACCAATTTGAGTAATTCCATTACTACGGAATATAAGGCATTAAAGACAAAGCTGCAAAATCAAGCAGAGCAGCGAAAACGTCTAGAGCTTTTATTAGACCAAAAAAACAAACTACAAAAAAAATCAGAAAAAGAACTTACAGAACAGCAACAAAAAAATATTGCTCTTGCTAAAAAAGCGCAGTCTTTAGAAGAATTGATTTTAGAGCTCGACCGTCAGTCAAAACTTAGCTCTGATGCATCAGTACAGGTACGGAAAAGTTTGCAATTGTTAGAACAGTCCAATTTTGAAAGCCGAAAAGGTTCTTTACTTTTTCCTGTTTCAGGAAAAAGAATACATCACTCTAACAAAAGTTCGCAGATTACGCGCTTTGGTGAAACGATAGAAACAGAGTCAGGAGCTGTTGTTATATCACCTGTGGATGCTTTTGTTGCTTTTGCTGGGCCATTTCGTTCTTACGGACATTTAATCATTCTCAATGTTGGAAATGGTTATCATATCATTCTTACTGGAATGTCGAGAATTAATGTAAAACAGGGGCAGTTTGTTCTTTCAGGTGAGCCTCTGGGTATAATGGAAATGCAATTTATTTCAAACAGTGTTGCATTGGATATAGGAAAAACTTCTCCAATGCTTTACATTGAGTTTAGAAAGCAGGGAAAACCTGTAAATCCAACTCCTTGGTGGCAGACTGAAAAAATAAGAAGGAGCCAAAATGATTCGTAAAGTTATTCTTTTGGTCGCTGGGGTATTGCTCGGCGCCTGTTCAATGATTATGGTGCAGTCTGTTGCTGCGAATAATGAAGATAATGCATATAAAAAGCTAGCTATATTTGGCGATGTTTTTGAGCGTGTGCGTATGCAATACGTTACAGTTCCAGATGATAAAAAGCTTATTGAAAATGCTATCAATGGCATGCTCACATCACTGGACCCTCATTCATCTTATTTGAATGCTGAAGAAGCCAAGGATATGCGGGATTCTACGAAAGGAGAGTTCGGAGGTCTTGGTATTGAGGTCACTATGGAAAAAAACTTAATTAAAGTTGTTTCACCAATGGATGATACTCCCGCTTCAAAAGCAGGTATTCTAGCAGGAGACCTTATTTCAAAAATTGATGATGTACAAACGAATGGTCAAACATTGAATGAAGCTGTTAATAAGATGCGAGGTGCTCCTGGAACACCAATTACCTTAACAATTATTCGTTCTGGCGTTGATAAGCCATTTGAAGTGAAGATTGTTCGTGATATTATCAAAGTAAAAGCGGTGAAATATCGGGTTGAAGGTGATATTGGATATTTAAGAGTTATCCAGTTTTCTGAACAGACATTAAATAATCTTCTAGCGGCAATTAAAGATATCCAATCTAAAATTCCTGAAGATAAGCTAAAAGGTTACGTCCTTGATTTGCGGCTTAATCCCGGTGGGCTTTTAGATCAAGCTGTTAATGTTTCGAGTGCTTTTCTCAATAAAGGTGAAATTGTGTCGACTCGTGGGCGCAAAAAGAGTGATGTGACAAGATTTGATGCGAAGCCAGGTGATGTCATTAATGGAAAACCGCTCATTGTTCTTATTAATGGTGGTTCAGCAAGTGCTTCTGAAATTGTTGCGGGTGCACTGCAAGATCATCGTCGTGCAACAATTTTAGGGACGCAGTCTTTTGGTAAAGGATCTGTTCAAACAATTATTCCTTTGGGTGAAAATGGGGCTTTACGCTTAACAACAGCACTTTATTACACGCCATCAGGCACTTCTATTCAAGGAACAGGGATCACACCTGATATTATTGTAGAGCAACCACTCCCTGAAAAATATAAAGGTTATGATGTAAAAGTTGGTGAGTCTGCATTAAAAGGACATATCAAAGGAAAACGAGAGAGTAATAAAGGATCTGGTTCAGCTGCTTTTGTTCCCAAAGACCCTAAAGATGATATTCAATTGAATGAGGCTTATAAACTGTTACGAGGTGAAATGGCAAATGCAGCATTTCCACCAGATCCCAATAAGGATGTGTTAAAGTGAGAATTGATATCTATAGCTTGCGATTTTGAGGAATATTAAATGGATGCAGATATTAATTTGAAGATTCTTCCATATCGCAAATGTGTTGGGATTGTTGTCTTTAATCATGAGGGGAAAGTGTGGGTTGGGCGTCGTTTAATGATGCCCATTCATGCAGATGCAGATATTGACATATCTCATCGTTGGCAGCTTCCTCAAGGAGGGATTGATGAAGATGAAAAACCATTAGATGCGGCATATCGTGAACTTTATGAAGAAACGGGTATTCGATCTGTAAAGTTGATTAAAGAAGCACAAAATTGGTTCCATTATGATTTTCCACAAGAACTTATTGGGTGCACATTAACAAATAAATATCGTGGGCAAATACAAAAATGGTTTGCTTTCCAGTTTACAGGAAAGCTTTCTGAAATTGCGATTAATCCGCCACCAGATGGCAATAAAGCGGAATTCGATCAATGGAAATGGATTGATCTAGAAACCCTTCCGTTGATTGCTGTTTCTTTTAAAAAGCACGTTTATACGAAAGTTGTCAGCGAATTTCGAGGTAGCCTTAGACCATTATAAAAGCTATATGATTACGAGAAAGCTTTTTTTATTAAGATGCTTTATATTATAATAAATAATAAACATGTTTCTCTTTTATGTAAAGAACAGGAATATAAAATGAAAAAGTTATTTAATTTACTTATAGTTTTTACTCTCTTGAGTATTTCATCTGTTGCATTTGCAACAAGTTCAAAACCTCCTGCATCAAAAGATGCGGCAGCGACATTGCCAAATGGAGCTTCTTCTTTGACTGAAACCTACGGTTTGTGGACTATTAACTGTGGTATACAAGAAGGGAAAAGAATTTGTTTTATGCACCGTCAAGAAGTGAATGAGCAGGGGCGTGTTGTTGTGGCTATGGGCCTTACTCTCGATGCTGAGGGTGTTGTATCTGGTAATTTAACAGTTCCTTTTGGCATTTTGGTTTCTAAGCCTGTTCGTTTACAAGTTGATGAGGGAAAAGCTGTTATCGAAACCGGTATCCGGACTTGTGTACCAGCAGGTTGTGTGGTTCCTGTCGTTTTTGACAAAAATCACGTAGCAGCTTTACGTTCTGGAAAACAGTTAAAGTTGGCGATGACAATTGCTGCTGCAGGTGAACCAGCTTTGAATGATTTATTTGTTCAGCTAGATGGTTTTAGCAGTGCTCTTAATCGTTTGACTGCTTTGCAGAAATAATTTTAAAACTAAAAGCGGCCTTTAAAAGGCCGTTTTTAGTTTGTTTGTTTTTTATAATTAATAATTAAAACGATGAGATTTAAGATTAATCCTATAAGGGATATTCAGATTTTTTGCCGTTTCTTCTATTTTATGTGCTATTTTTAATTTTGATATTTGTTTTCTAACTGCATCGTCATTAAATAGAGAGATGAAGAATTTAGATGTCTGGTTTTTATTCAAGAAAAAAGAGTATTGAAATATAAAACCATTTTTTGATACACAGACCTGCTTTAATGAAGGTTTTCTATACGCTCTTCTGTTTCCTTGATTGAAAGGGATGACGCATGATTTATGCATTGCTTCGAACGATTGATTTGATTTTTGAGATTTATATTGATATTTTAATCGCGAGTGTCATTTTTTCTTGGCTTTATGTCTTTAATATCATAAATTCGCGCAATCGCTTTGTTGTTTTGATAGGAAGCTTTCTATATCGTCTTACAAATCCCGTTCTAAGCCGTATCCGGCAAATTTTACCAAATTTTGGAACGATTGATATTTCACCTATTGTAGTGTTCATTATTATTTATTTTATTCGTACTTTTATGTGGCGCGTTTACGCAAACATGTATGTATAGAAATATTACTTGAGGCGAATACATGTTTTATCAAGTTGATAAAAATAACTTGATTTTGTTTGTATATCTCATTCCAAAATCATCTGTTGACAAAATAATAGGGGTTGAATGTAGGGATGGTGAAAAACAATATCTGGTTATACGCCTTCGTGCTGTTCCTGAAGATGGAAAAGCGAATAAAGCTCTCATTAAATTTCTTGCGAAGCAGTGGAGAATCCCATCTTCTTCTATTTCTCTGAAAAACGGTGCAATATCTCGCTACAAACAACTTTACTTTTCAACACATTTAGAAGAGCTAAAACAGATATGGCAATCCTTTAGAGATTACATCTCGTAGAAAAAATAAATAACAAAGCCTATAAAAAATAGGCTTTATTTTATTAAATCGTTATATTTTGTTATTGCGCTCAACAGCTTGCTTAATTAATTCATGAGCAAAGTTTTTATCACGCCATCCTTCAATTTTAGCCCATTTTCCAGGTTCCAGATCTTTGTAATGCTTGAAGAAATGTTCAATTTGTTTGAGTGTAATCTCGGGCAGGTCTGTATAGTCATGAATATTGATATAGCGTTTTGTTAATTTTGTAGTGGGAATGGCAATAATTTTTTCATCTTTACCACCATCATCTTCCATCATTAGAGCTCCGATGGGGCGAACATTGATAACACAACCAGGCATAAGTGGACGGGTATTACAGATAAGGACATCAATAGGATCACCATCATCTGAAAGCGTATGAGGGACAAAACCGTAATTTCCAGGATAAACCATTGATGTATGAAGAAAACGGTCAACAAATAATGCACCCGACTTTTTATCCATCTCATATTTTATTGGCTGCCCACCAAGAGAGACTTCCACAATAACGTTAATATCTTCTGGTGGATTTTTGCCTACGGGTATTTCCTTAATATTCATAGAGACATCCTTTCTGGAATATAGTGAGGCTCAATACAATTAAATATTTTACCAAAGAGATTATGAAATTAATTTGAAATTGATGCACGTGTTTTTTCAAAACGTTTACGTTCATTAGGATCAAGATAGAGCTTGCGGAGACGAATATTTTTAGGGGTTACCTCTACAAGCTCATCATCTTGTATCCACGATAAGGCGCGTTCTAACGTCATTTTAATGGGAGGCGTTAACTTTACGGCCTCATCTTTTCCAGAAGCGCGCATATTGGTGAGTTTTTTTCCTTTTAACACATTAACTTCTAAGTCATTATCTCGTGAGTGGATGCCAATAATCATACCTTGATAGACTTTCACACCCGCATCGATGATCATAGGTCCACGATCTTCAAGATTAAAAAGAGCATAAGCGACAGATTCACCGTTGTCATTTGAAATCATAACACCATTAACACGACCAGCAATGTCTCCTTTATAAGGTTCATAAGCATGGAAAAGGCGATTCATAATTGCTGTACCACGTGTGTCCGTTAAAAGTTCAGATTGATAACCAATGAGTCCTCGGGTTGGGGCATAAAAGACAAGGCGGACACGATTACCTCCAGAAGGACGTAACTCCACCATTTCGCCTTTACGTTCAGACATTTTTTGTACAACAATACCGGAATATTCTTCATCAACATCGATAACAACTTCTTCGATTGGCTCAAGAGTTATTCCATTTTCATCTTTTTGCATAACAACACGTGGGCGTGAAACACTAAGTTCAAATCCTTCACGGCGCATATTTTCAATGAGAACTGCAAGCTGTAATTCTCCTCGTCCTGAAACGTAGAAAGAATCTTTATCGGCTGATTCTTCAATTTTAAGAGCGACATTGCCTTCTGCTTCTTTTAACAATCGGTCACGAATGACACGGCTTGTTACTTTATCGCCTTCAGTTCCAGCAAGGGGACTATCGTTGACGAGAAAACTCATAGTAACAGTAGGAGGATCAATTGGTTGGGCAGTAAGGGGTTCATTGACAGTAGGATCACAGAAAGTATCAGCTACGGTACCTTTTTGCAGACCTGCAATCGCAACAATATCACCAGCACTTCCTTCTTCAATAGGTTGCCGTTCTAAGCCACGAAACGCTAAAATTTTTGAAATACGCCCAGTTTCTAAAAGTTTTCCATCTTGTCCAAGAACCTTGACATTTTGATTGGGTTTCAAAGAGCCAGAATGAATCCGTCCTGTAATAATTCGTCCCAAAAACGGATCCGCTTCAAGAATAGTTCCAATCATGCGAAACGGTCCTTCTGCTACACTAGGAGAAGGGACATGCTGCGTCACAAGATCAAATAAAGGACCTAATCCCTGATCTTTTGGTCCTTCAGGGGCTTCCGCCATCCATCCATCGCGTCCAGATCCATAAAGAATAGGAAAATCAAGCTGTTCATCGGTTGCGTCAAGAGCAGCGAAAAGGTCAAAAACCTCATTAATGACTTCATCAACGCGTGCATCCGGTCGGTCAATTTTATTAATAGCAACAATAGGGCGCAATCCTACTTTCAATGCTTTGCCAACGACAAATTTTGTTTGTGGCATCGGTCCTTCAGCAGCATCAACAAGTACAATGGCTCCATCAACCATATTGAGGATGCGTTCAACTTCTCCACCAAAGTCGGCGTGTCCTGGTGTATCAACAATATTAATTCGAGTATCTTTCCAAACAACAGATGTCACTTTCGCTAGGATTGTAATTCCGCGTTCTTTCTCAATATCGTTTGAATCCATCATACGTTCGCTTGTACGCTGATTATCACGGAAGTTTCCTGATTGCTTGAGAAGCCCGTCTACAAGCGTTGTTTTCCCATGGTCAACGTGGGCAATGATGGCAATGTTACGCAATTGCATAAATTTTCTTCTTTTCGTTTAATGAAATTTCATTTGAGGTAAAGTCTTTACATTCTTTGCCTGACTATTAGAAAACCTTTTACATGTTTTTTTATAATTTTGGAAGATGGAGGCAATATTTTTATGGCAAAACTATTTATCCAAGTCTTTAAGGCTCTATTGAGCTTCAATTTCTGAAGCTTCGTAAAAGTTTTTATAGTACGTATGTTCTATTCTCGAGCTAAGAATTATCCAAAAAATCACCGTCAACTTGATTTTTATCAATATGACACAAGGAATTTATATGAGCTCTTGTAAGAGTAAGTATAAAGCTAGCCATATTATTGTTGTTGTTTTGCAAAGAGATTAATAAAAATCCGGAATATCTCTCAATCCATAGCCAATTTATTGACAACTGTACAACATTCTTATTCTAAATAAAGCTTTTTCTTATTCTATAACTTGTCAATCAAAATCCAGATTTAATGCAATCGTGTATTTGAGGTAAATATTGAGACGATTAAGAATTTTATAAGAAGTTCTAGCTTTTGTATGCCAGATTAGGGCAAGAGTTATATCTGTTTGATTTATTTATGAACCCGGAATACAGTCTTATTTAGAAAGAATATGAAGGCATCCAAAGAAAATTCCCATCTTTGCTGTTAATCCAATTTATAATTTCAAAAGCATCTAAAGTAATATCTTTTAAACCATGGAGATAGTGCATTGCCTTACTTTTGTTAATTGCACTCTCTAATAGGAGTATGCTTTTCATGCCAAACAGAACACTTTAAACAGCATATACTTTTTGTTGCATATTCATGTACTTAAGAGAGATTGCTTAACGTACACTACATCCATTCCATGATAGAGCTCATAAATGATATAATATACGCGAATAGTATACTATTAACGCCTTTGTGAAGAAATATAAAGCCTGTTGAGTATCATCATGATTATTCTTTCTCAGCTGTCAATATTGCGCCAGTTTTTGATACGAGAGAGAGAGGATATAAGAAGTATTTTATTTTTTCTTGAATAGTTTTTAGACATACACCGATCTCGTTTGTGACTGGCAAGAAGATGACTTTAATCGATTTAATATGAGAAGCTTTATGATGAGGTAAAATTACGTTATTCGGAGCTGTTATTCAAAAAAATAATAAATTATCTATAGAGCGGTGCGCTAGAAAATAAATAATAAAGCTTATTCTCTTATGGAAAGAATCTTAGGTTACATGACAAGATTTTTCCATAAGTAAGAGTTTTTACTTTACATGTTTAAAGAAGAGTTCCTGACAAAATGAGAGAAGCTACAGAAAAATAGATTATAATGCCCATGACATCTACTAAAGTTGCCACAAAAGGAGCAGAAGCACTTGCTGGATCAAATTTTAAACCTTTAAGAATAAAAGGCAACATAGATCCAGAAAGAGAACCAAAGGTAACGATTCCAACTAAAGCTGTACCCACTGTTGTCGAAATAGCAATCCAATGTTGGCCATAGTCGTAGATACCTAGTTTTTGCCAAAGAGCAATGCGCGTAACACCAATAATTCCTAGTAAGAGACCAAGGGATAGTCCTGTTGGAATTTCACGAATGATCACTTTCCACCAGTCTTTCAACGTGAGTTCACGTAAAGCCAATGCACGGATAATAAGGGATGTAGCCTGTGAGCCGGAATTTCCTCCTGAGCTCATAATGAGAGGTATGAACAGTGTAAGAATAATCGCTTTTTCGAGTTCTGTTTCGAAATGTTGCATAGCGCTTGCTGTCAGCATTTCACCGATAAAGAGTAAAGCGAGCCAGCCTCCGCGTTTTTTCATCATTTCAGGAAACTTAATTTGCATATAGGGCTTATTAAGTGCTTCCATACCCCCAAATTTATAGGCATCTTCATTCATTTCATCGACCATAGTATCAAGCACGTCATCAACGGTTACAATGCCAATGACATGGTTACTTTCATCAACTACAGGCACAGAGAGAAGATCATGGCGCTGGAAAAGGCGTGCGATATCTTCATGATGTGTGAAAGGTGATATTGTAATGGGCGAGTCATGGGTAGGGACATTAAGAATTTGTTCATCAGGTGAGGCAAGAATAAGGTTACGCAGGGAAACAGCTTTGAGAAGAGTACCTGTTTTGGGGTCAATTACATAGCTGGTATAAACTGTTTCACGTGTTCGCTCGACCTCACGAATGTGATCCAAAGTTTTTTGTATGGTCCAGTTTGAAGGAACGGCTATAAACTCTGTTGTCATCAGTGCTCCTGCTGTATGATCAGGATAACTGGTGAGTTTTTTAAGTTCAGCGCGCGTTAAGGGGTTAAGCAAGGCATAAAGTCGTGTGCGGGTTTCCTTATCCATTTCTTGAAAGACGTCTGCAGCAGCATCGGCAGACATGCCATCAAGAATTTCAACAGCACGATTTATAGGGAGAAGTTCTAGGATGGCAGCAGGTTGCTCAAGCTCTGGTTTATCAAAAAGTTCGATAACATAATCAAGAGGCAGAAGACTAAGAATAGTTACACGTTCCATGATATCGAGGTCATTGATGATATCAATAGAGTCTGCAAAATGCTGGTTCTTTAACTTTTCAGCGAGAGCTTCAGGAGAAAAATTTTTGAAGTCGAAGGCCGTTTTGATTTCAGTCATGATAAAGTACCTCCTGAAGAGTTGGAGAGTTGTAAATCTAGATAATAGATGAGATAAAAACAAAAGTTTATGGAAGATTTAAAAAAAACTCCCCAGCTATATTCCCAATTGTTAATATTTGAAGTAAAGTCAAGGGTAAATTATAAGTTATAAACAAGTTTCTGAATCACTAAAACGAGAATACAGCTTAATTTGAGGATAATATAAAAACGTAAATGTAAAAATCAGTTCTGATTTTACCATCATTTCTTTAATGTAGTTTGCGATTTTCAAAAGAATCTAAAGCAATATTTTATAAAGAGTGGAGATTATGCTTTTCTCCAAGTGTTTTTGTTAATATGCAATTCTATTGTGATGTGCGAGCGAATAATCTTTATTGCTTCAATATAATATGGTTTGAATGAAAGAACTTTACGATTTTCAGGTTTTTTATTCAATAGGGTTTTGAAAGGTAGTTTTGAAACTCACGAAATAGTTTTAGTATGTTATCAATTTGTGTCGTAAAGATAATTGTTACAGTTTAAATTTATAATGGAGACATAAAGTATTATGACAAAAGCAGCAGTGCTGGACTGGAAGGGATTTTTAGGTCTTCCTGATTTTTCTTCTATAAGTGACGAAGATTTTAAACCCGCTTTTGAACAGGCACTTCAAGAAGCAGAAGAAGAACTAGAGGCAATTGCGATGGTGCAAGAACCACCAACGCTTGAGAATTTTTTGCAGCCTTTTGAGCTTTGCGGCAAAGCGCTTGATCGTGTCTGTTCAATATTTTTCTTACGCACCAGTGCTCATACGAATGTATTAATTCAACAGCTAGAGCAAGAGTTCGTTGTAAAACTTTCTCGTTATTCTTCAAAAATGATGATGGATGCGCGGATATTTGCGAAAATAGATATGCTTTATAAACAGTCGCAGTTGGGCACATTTGAGAGTGAAACAACACGTGTTCTTGAATTATGGTGGAAAAAGTTTGTTTGTCATGGGGCAAAACTCGATGAAAAAGCTAAGAAACGGCTTTTGGAAATTAATGAAAGACTTGCTTTTTTAAATGCTACTTTTGGACAAAATGTCTTAAATGATGAAGCTGAATGGATTCTGTTTTTAAAACAAACAGACTTATCTGGTTTACCGCAAGATCTCATTGCTTCAATGAAGGAAATTGCGTGTGAAAGAGGCAATGAAGAAGCGTATGCATTAACACTAGCACGTTCGATTGTTGAACTTTTTTTAAAATTCTCTGATCGTCGTGATTTGCGTGAGGTTGCATTCCAAGCTTGGGCTAAACGTGGTGAAAATAATAACAAGAATGATAATAAAACAATTATTGTAGAGATTGTTGCGCTTCGAGATGAGCAGGCTAAATTATTGGGATATAAATCTTTCGCAGATTTGAAGCTCGATAATACTATGGCTAAAAGTGTTGATTCCGTTATGGATTTGCTTATGCCTGTATGGAAGCGCGCAAGAGCGAAAGCTTCTACTGAGCAAATTGACTTACAAAATTTTGCCAACAATCAGGGCAGCAATGAATCTTTAGCTGCTTGGGATTGGCGTTATTATGCTGAAAAGCTTCGCACTGAAAAACTTTCTTTCGATAGCGCTGAGATTAAATATTATTTTCAGCTTGATCTTATGATTAAAGCGGCTTTTGGGGTAGCCGAAAAACTCTTTAGCATTACATTTGAAGAAAAAAACGCTGTTACACTTTGGCATCCTGATGCACGTTTGTGGGAAGTAAAAAAGTCTGATGGAAGTCTACTTGGGCATTTTATTGGTGATTATTTTGCACGTTCTTCAAAACGCTCCGGTGCGTGGATGAGTAGTTTGCAATCACAACATAAATTGGATGGCGGACAAAAGCCTATTATCTACAATGTTTGTAATTTTGCTAAACCACCTAAAGGGGAAGTTGCTCTTTTATCACTTGATGATGCACGTACGCTTTTCCACGAATTTGGACATGCATTGCATGGTTTGCTTTCTGATGTCACATGGCCATCTGTGTCGGGAACATCTGTTTCACGTGATTTTGTTGAGCTACCTTCTCAACTTTACGAACATTGGTTAACAGTACCAGAGATATTAAAATCTTATGCTATACATACAAAAACAGGCCATCCTATGCCACAAGAGTTGATAGATAAAGTCTTAGTAGCACAGACATTTAATGCAGGATTTTCTGCCGTTGAATTTATCTCATCAGCTTTAGTGGATATGGCTTTTCATCAAGGCGAAACAGTCACTGATCCAACAGTGTTTGAACGCCAAGAATTAGAAAAGCTGCAAATGCCTGATACAATTATTATGCGTCATCGTCCCCCACATTTTATGCACGTGTTTGCGGGGGATGGTTATGCATCTGGTTACTATTCTTATATGTGGTCGGAAGTCCTTGATGCTGATGCTTTTCAAGCTTTTGAAGAAACGGGAGATGTTTTTAATTCAGAGCTTGCTGATAAGTTGAAACGTTTTATTTACTCCGCTGGAGGAAGTCGTGATCCAGAGGAGCTTTATAAAGCTTTTCGGGGACGAATGCCTTTACCAGAGGCAATGATTAACAAACGTGGACTATAAGATATAACGGTATGGTTAACACCATGCCGTTTTCATATTATTCGAAAGGTACAGTTGCGATTTATGCAAATTTTCTCTTCATAATAGCTCTGTAAACAGAGTTTTTTATCTTATTCGCTTTTTGTTTATAGAGGAAAATAGATTTTGTATTTTAAATAGACATTATGGAAAAGAAAAATTATCAGCTCGATCTTTTTGATGCCCATTTGGTGGAAACCATGATTTTTTTATAAAACTTGACTTTCTTTTGCCTAAAAGGTGAGTGTTTTTTTGTGCCATATCATCGAGGCTCATTGGAGGCTGACGCATAATTTTACTCCGCTCTTGATTCTCTGATTCTTGTATAAGTTTTTGAATAACTTGATCGGTTGAGTAAGAATTTTCATGAGAAAAGGCATAAAAATTTGAAATATTTTTCAATGTTTTTTCTAAATAAGAGGCAAGTTTTTTCTTTCCTTCAGGGGTGAAATGCATGCCATTATTGGTGCGTAATTTGGTTATTTTTCCATTAATATCATAGCCTGAAAAAGAAAAATTTCCTGTCTCATCACTAAAGCCGCTCCAGATATCGAGAAAATACCCTCCTGCTGTTTCTGTTTCTTGTTTATAGAGCGCATTAAAAATTCTCATTTTTTGTGTCAAAAGATCATTTCCAAAAGAAGGTTGACCTATCCATATCCATGATTTTCCAGAGGCGTGAAGACTTTCAGCAATTTCGATAATTCTTTGTTTGTAGATGCGCATCCATTCTGACTGATTTGTGTTAATCATGTTATGAGAGTCTGTGATGGGTTGATTATCATTTGCACCGATCATCATGATAATAACATCGGGATTATTTTGATCAATGAGTTTAGAAATATTGCTTTGCCAAGAATAATAATCCGTTCGAACTAAGCCGGAAGCTGGCATTGTGTTGTTCATGATAACGATATCGCTATTATTTATAAAAAATTTCTTAAGTGCATCGGCAACAGCAGAAGCTGCAAAATCCCCTATGACAAGAATGCGCTTTGCATTCTCATTTTTTAGCTTTTGTATGTTTTTTTGTGTTACGATCTTTTTTTGCGGCTTGTCTATTTTTTGTTCTATAATTTGCGGTGGCTGCTGTGTCTGTTTGTTTTGTTGTGACAACCATTTGAAGAAGTTCGTTGCTTTACTTGGGGATGGCTGTAAGATCCCCACAATAGAAAGTGAAAACAGCAATAATGTCAAGTATATCAGGCGAAAAGAAGACAAAAATTTAGTCTCCCTTATTGTTTGCGAAGGAGAAAAAGCACTTGAGATGATGGATATCCATTTGCTTTTAGACCGTGACGCAGTTGAAAAGCTTTAATTGCTTTGCGAGAAGCTGTTCCGATTTTTCCATCAACATTCCCTTTATAATAGCCCAGTGCACTTAAGCGAGATTGTAGTTCTTTACATTCCTGGAAAGTAAGAGGTTGAAAAGGTCTTTGCCAATCATTTACCAATCTAGGATGTCCAGCAATGCGATCAGCAAGAAGGCCAACAGCAAACGCATAACGATCTGCATTATTATAATGTTTCAGAACAAAGAAATTTTTTGTGACTAAAAATATAGGTCCTTTTGCTCCATCTGGATATTTTAATATTGCTTGTTCAGCTGATGTAGGAAGAGGGTGCCCATTTGCGTGTTTTACACCTAATTTTTTCCATTGTTCAAAGGAATACCAGCCTTCAGGAAGGGTTTTCCCCTGCGGCACTTTTACCTCTACTCCCCAAATAAGATTAGGTTGCCAGCCATTTTTGTGGAGAAGGTTAGCAGCAGTAGCCAGAGCATCTGGAACAGAGTTCCAGATATCACGCCGTCCATCTTGGTCCATATCAACTGCATAGGCGAGATAACTGCTTGGAATAAATTGTGTATGCCCCAATGCACCGGCCCAAGATCCAGTGAGTTGAGAGCGTTTAATTTCGCCACTTTGTAGAATTTTCATAGCAGCAATCAGCTGTGTATATGCATATTTTGCACGTTTTTTATCAGCATAGGCTAAAGTTGCAAGAGAGCGAATGGTATCACGCATTACACTTTTATTAGCTAAAACCTTCCCATAGTTGCTTTCCATTGACCAAATAGCAAGCAGAATATTGCGATCAACACCAAAACGTTTTTCAATTTGAAGAAGCCATTTGTTCCATTTTTGAGTTTGGCGTCGTCCTTCCTCAATTGCAATATCATGGACACGATTATCGAAATAGTTCCATGAAGGAGCAACAAATTCCGGTTGGTATGCGGCGCTTTTTAGAACTTCTGGATCAATGGCATTAACACCTTTAAACGCCATATGAAACGTAGAGGGGGTAATATTGTGAGCAATAGCTATTTTTTTAAATTCTTTAATCCAGTGTTTAAATCCGCTATCAGCATATGAAAGGGGTGCAAAAAACATTAAAAAAGCAGAAAAAATAACGGCAGAGCCAGTGAGAAGAGTTCTCCAAGCTATTGACTTCTCTAAAAAAGAGAAAGTCTTCAATTCTGTTTTTTGCATTTTGAAATCCCCATTAATATTCAATTCATTAGATGTGCAATAACTTTATTTTGTATTTAGTTTAATCGATAATATGATCAAGAAGAGGAAAAAACTGAAATAAATAATACGTTTTAATCCCTTCAATAAATTCTCAGACTCTTTTTACATTTTTATTGCTCATTATAATGATAATCAAAACAATAAGATATCTTTTTTACCATTTCGTAAAAACATATGATAAATAAAACAAAAAAGTTATATGAATTCATTGAGGAGGGTGAGTGTGCGTAAAATCCGGAAAGCAGTATTCCCAGTAGCAGGTCTTGGTACGCGTTTTCTTCCTGCGACAAAAACGATTCCTAAAGAAATGCTAACAGTTGTTGATAAACCTGTTATTCAATATGTTGTGGATGAGGCGAGGGAAGCTGGTATTGAGCATTTTATTTTTGTGACTGGACGTAACAAAGCAGTCATTGAGGATTATTTTGATGCGCAAGTTGAATTATACACGATACTTGCTGAATGTGGAAAGAAAGAAGATCTTGCACACTTATACCGTTTACAGCCATTACCAGGGTCAACTTCTTTCACTCGGCAACAGCAACCTTTGGGATTAGGGCATGCTCTTTGGTGTGCACGTGAATTAGTTGCAGGGGAACCTTTTGCTTTGTTATTACCGGATATGTTGATACAAGCGAAAAAGGGCTGTCTTTCTGAAATGATGAGCCTTTATGAAAAGGTGGGTGGGGGAAATATTATAGCAGTTCAGGAATGCGATCCTAGAGAAACACATAAATATGGTATTGTTGGGAAAGGCAAACAGATTGCAAATGGTTTTGAAATCACAAAAATGGTAGAGAAACCAGCACAAGGTACGGCACCATCAAATTTGTACATCAATGGACGTTATATTTTGCAGCCAGAAATTTTTAATATTCTTTCCACTCAAGAACGGGGAACAGGAAATGAAATTCAATTAACAGATGCTATGATACGGCTTTCAAATGAGCAAGATTTTTGGGGTTTGCAAGTAAAAGGGCGCACTTTTGATTGCGGTTCTAAAGCTGGTTTTATTGAAGCCAACGTTGCATTTTCTTTGGCACGCGCTGATATGCACAGCCACGTTTCTGCTTCATTGAAAAATTTACTAGAAACCATTAATGTCGAAAAGTGATATAGATCTCTCACTTAATTTTATTGGTCGAATTTGATTATGACAATATCGTCTCCTCATATGGCTTTGCAAGGTGCAGTAGCATCAGCGCTTAAAACACTTGCTAGTGAAAAGCAGGGGCTTGAAGCTCTTGAAAAAGCTCTTCTGGAAAGTCTTTCTTCTTCTTTTGAAGCGGCTGTTCAAACTATTAGAAATGCTCGTGGACATGTGGTTATTACTGGTCTTGGAAAAAGTGGTCATATAGGGACAAAAATTGCAGCAACCTTAGCCTCAACTGGAACACCTGCCTTTTTTGTTCACGCTGCAGAAGCCAATCATGGTGATCTTGGTATGATTGGCTCTGATGACGTTATTCTTGCTTTATCATGGTCTGGTGAAACTCAAGAGTTAAGTGGTATTATAAGTTATGCGGCGCGTTTTCGTATCCCCCTTATTGCGATGACATCAAGTAAGCACTCTGTGTTAGGACGACAAGCTGATATTGTACTATTATTACCAAAGATAGAAGAGGCGTGCCCCCATGGTTTAGCCCCTACAACTTCAACAATTATGCAATTGGCAATGGGAGATGCATTAGCGGTTTCTCTTTTAGAAATGCGTGGTTTTACCGCAACGGATTTCAAAATATATCATCCTGGTGGTTCTCTTGGTGCAAGCCTTAAATACGTGTGTGATATTATGCATGAGGGTGATAATATTCCTTTGGTTATGCAGGGAACAGCTATGACTGAAGCGATGAATGTTTTGGTGGAAAAACATTTTGGTTGTGTTGGTGTTGTGAATCAAGAAGGTGAACTAATCGGAATTGTAACTGATGGCGATCTTGCACGTAACATTCATTTTAATTTATCAAAATTTAATGTTGACGAGGTGATGACCAAAGCTCCTAAAGTTGTAAAGCCAAATACACTTGTTGGTGCAGCAACAGCTTTTATTAATGATCATCAGATTGGTGCATTTTTTGTGGTTGAAGATAAAAAACCGATAGGAATTGTTCATTTTCATGATCTTTTGCGCATTGGCGCTGCTTAGATTAAAGTTCCCTATCAAATAAAATGTTATTTTAGGTTGAAATAGATTGAATGATACAAAGTTACAATTTTATTGTGAGGTGGCTTTACTGATATTTTGTGGAAGAAAATGATTATTTTACGCATTTCATAATGTTTAGAAAATTTTCAGGGTAAAGATTATACCAGCCTCTTTGCGTATTTTAGAGAGGATTTTCTATCAGGAGGAGAAAGGATATCGCCTCCTGCTTAATGTGTGTGCTCCCTCTGTTCTTAAGAGAGGTTTCCCTTGTACTTTGTTAAGATTTCCGCTTAAGGAAAAACTGTGCTCCTGTATGTGAGGTGCAGAGAAGTTGTGTGGCGTCATATGACATTGTACAATTGACTCTAGAAATTGTTCCACGGAGAATAGAGCGTATTTCAATTTCTATATTTTGGGCATTGAGATAATTATATGCTCCTTCTGATAGTTTTTCTTCTGTATCTGCTGCATGCGTTTCAAAAACACCATTGTGGAAAGAAGAAATAATACCATTCTCATCAACCCATTTTCCATCAATTCCAGTTGGCATATTTGAGTTATAATATCGCGAAAAGTTACAGGCACTTAACAGCAAGGCGGTAATTGTAAGACATAAAATATGATAGGTATGTTTCATTTATTGCACTCTATTTAGATTATTTTGCTCTCTAGTTTCTATAACATTATTAAATTACCCCATGAGTCAATATGAAAAATTTGATAAAAATCAATGAAAAAGCAAAAAAATGGAAAAAAATGCCTTAATGTTGTATTTAATTGACAGCTTGATGAATTTCGTAAGTGAAACACAAGAGGTAAAATATTTCTTATGGTTTACAACAATTTTTATATTAAGCTGCTAAGTAGTCTCAAAGGAGATTATTGACATTATGGTTGGTCCCATTCTTGTTGCGAGTGAAGATTATGGAAGACGTATAGAACTTTCTTCTATGCTGCGAGGTTTTGGTTATCGTGTCATTGAAGCAGAAAATGGTCTCCGTACGATTGATCTTTTACACAGGCGTAAAAACATTGTGCTTGCACTCCTTGATGTCGTTATGAGTGATTTGAGTGTGAGCGATTTGATTAAAATGATTAGAGTTGCTGGTGTTTCTGTTCCTATTGTCGTTATAGCACAACAAGAGAATCAGCATTTACTCCAGAAAGCTTTAACAGCTGGAGCTATTGATTATTGGATCCATCCAGTAACATTATTACGTGTAAGAGTTACTTTGGATATCCTTGCTCTTATTTCTGCCTTGGAGCATGAGGTTCGAGATATTCGGCGAAAAAAAGAGAATCATTTACGGTTTTCTGATCTTTGCGTAAAAAGTAGAGCTATGCAGATAGTATTAGAACAATCGAGACAAGCAGCAACTTCTTTACAGAATCTTTTGATAGAGGGAGAAGCTGGAACAGGACGTGAGACATTAGCTCGGATTATTCATCATGAGGGATTATTTTCGGAGGGTGTTTTTGTTCGCTTTCAATGTTCAGCCATCGTTGATCCAGAAGAAGAAAATCAGCAGTGGTTTAAAGAATTCCTACCATTGGTTTCTTCTCTTGAAAAAGGGACACTTTGCCTTTGTGATATTGATCGACTTGAGCCCATACAGCAAAAACGGTTTGCTCATTACCTTAAAGAAAGGGAAAGGGATACAAAAGGAGATTTTTTTCCTTTTCGGATCATCGCTATTTCAACATCGCGTTTAAAGGACTTGGTTAATGAGAACTTTTTTTTGCATAGTTTGTTTGAACAATTTTCTCACTTGTCTATTAGCGTTCCTGCTTTACGAGAATTAAGGGATGATTTTCCAGAGATCACACAACGTTTGATTGATCGCATTATCACAGAAACAGGGCGATCACATGTCCATGGTTTAGCAGGCTCTGCTCTTTCCTTGCTTATGCAGTATGATTGGCCTGGCAATAGAAATGAGCTTGAAACCTTTTTATTTCGTGCGATTTTACTCAGTGAAGGACCGTTATTAACTGTTCGAGATTTTCCGCAATTAATGGGAAATTCATTAATGAATGTTCCCAATATCATTGAGGGTAATATGCAAGAAGATAATGAGCAAGAATCGATAAAATTTTTGAATACTGATGGGCATGTACGTACTTTTGCAGAAATGGAGCATGATATTATAGAGAAAGCGATTAAACATTATAAAGGACATATGAGTGAGATTGCGCGTCGCCTTCATATTGGTCGCTCTACACTTTATAGAAAAATGGAAGAATTGAGAGCAATAAGAAATCAAGAACGAAAGTAAATTCATAACAAATTTCTCTTCATGACAAGCAAGCGTTTCAAAAAATAGAGTGAATTTTGATAAAGTCCGTGGGGGAAAGCTGAAGAAAACAATCATTTATTGTAAAATTTATCTATAGTGGATGATTTTGTTGATTTAAATCAAATATAAATTTTATGTGACTATTTTAATCGTTTGTTTCAATTTATACAATTTTAGTTAAGTTTACATTTATTAAAACAGAGAAGCATTTTTAAAAACTTTTAAATACTACCGCTAAAATTTTTGTATCATCAATATTAAATTTATACTCTCTTAAGCAAGAAGTGGCATTTTATCTGCTATACGATTAAGATAAAGTGATTAGTGTTATCGTTTGCATTACTGATGATGTGATAGTTTAAAATAGAAAGTTTGCCCTCTTTGACTCTTTTACAGATTGTTATTGGTTTTGTCCTCTTTTTTTTTATTGCATCTATGTTGGCAATCTACACCTATGGGCGTTTTGTGAAAAATGCTAGGGGAAAATGTTCTTATGCGTTACCTCTTCAGAAAGATGAAACTAAGCTTGATCGTATCGTCAGTCAATTAGCTGAGAAAGAAAATGGATTGGGGATTGATAAAGATGCCCTTTCCCTCATTATCAGCAATTTGGATGCGTTTTGTGTTCGGGCAATAGGAGCTGCAGAGGCTGGGCGTAGCCTTGATCTGATGTATTATATTTGGGATGATGATTTAACGGGGCGCCTATTATTAAGTGAAATAGTTGAGGCAGCTGATCGAGGGGTTCGGGTACGGCTTCTTTTGGATGATATTAATGCTCAGGCACGTGATCCAGCTTATATTGCGCTAGATAAACATCCTCACATTGAGGTGAGAATGTTTAATCCAGGGCGATCGCGTAAAGGTGGTTTACGCCGTGGTTTAGAAATTATATTACGGGCAATTACTGTAACACGTAGAATGCATAATAAAGCTTTTATTGTTGATGGCAGGGTCGCTTTTGTAGGAGGACGTAATCTTGCAGATTCTTATTTTGATGCTGGTAAAGAATCCCATTTTCGAGATTTAGATTTGATGTTAATCGGTCCTTCTGTTAAAAAGGTAGAAAGTATCTTTGATGATTTTTGGAATAGTGCTGTTGTTTTGCCAATTCATACTTTGGTTGTTCCTAAAAGCGCAAGTGATCTTAGCTATTGGAAAGATAAATTACGAAAGTTTCGTGATTCCAAAGTTGCAAAAGTTTATTTAGATTATGTCAAAGAGCACATTAACTTTAATTGTTTTATCCAAACAGGAAAGCGGTTATTTTTAGCAGACAAAGTTGTTGTTCTTTCTGACCCTCCAGAAAAAGCATTGCGTAAAAAAGCAAGTAATTGGCTTATGAAGGCACTTTCAAAGGTTATTGGAAATGCCCAAAAAACGGTTCAGATTACGTCACCTTATTTTGTTCCTGGTAAGGTTGGCACGCAGAATTTTAGTAATTTGGTTTCAAAAGGTGTTGATGTCAAAATTCTGACAAATTCTTTAGCAGCTACTGATGTAGCATTAGTGCATGGTGGTTATGTACCTTATCGTAAGGCATTGTTGAAAAGTGGTGTTAATCTTTATGAATTAAAAGCGGAAGGCAATACTCATGGGTTACGATTGTTTCGATCGAGTAAGGCAAGTCTACATGCCAAAGCTTTTTTAATTGATCGTAAAACAGCTTTTATTGGATCTTTAAATTTTGATCCAAGATCAGCATCATTAAATACAGAAATGGGCATTCTTTTTGAATGTGCTCCCATTACAGCAAGATTAGATTTGTTGTTTTCTGAAGAAACCACAGGGGAAATGAGCTATCATCTGCGTCTTGGTGATAATAATCGTATTTATTGGGATTTTATTGAAAATGAAAAAAAATATAGCATTGACTATGAGCCAGAAAGCAATTTTTGGCGTCGCGCATTTGCAAAAATAATAAGTTGGTTACCTATTGAATCACAATTGTAAATTTTTATAAACCACACTTAAAAAAAATATTTATTTTTCTTTTCATTTTGTTTGTAGCATGGCATAATTTTTTGCCAATCTACCATGTATGAGAACCGCAGTTGTATTTTAAAGCTTCTTGCGGTGTTTTATTATAAAAGGAATTTTGATATGGCAAAGATTGTTGAAACGGGGACAGGTGCATTGGCACTGACTTTTGATGATGTACTTTTACAACCCGGTCATTCTCTTGTTATGCCTAGTCAAGTGGATCTCAGTACGCGCATTGCAGCGGATATTAAGCTCAATTTGCCATTGCTTTCTGCGGCAATGGATACGGTAACAGAATCGCGTTTGGCAATTGCTATGGCTCAAGCTGGTGGTCTTGGGGTTATTCATCGTAATATGTCTCCTGCAGAGCAGGCAGAAGAAGTTCGCCAAGTAAAAAAGTTTGAATCTGGTATGGTTGTTAATCCAGTCACCATTGGACCAGATGCAACACTTGAAGAAGCAAAATCTTTGATGCGCTCTCATGGTATTTCCGGTATTCCGGTTGTTGAAAATGGTGCTAAAGGTGAAACTGCTGGACGGCTTGTTGGCATTTTGACAAATAGGGATGTGCGTTTTGCATCGGATCCTAAACAAAAAATTTATGAATTAATGACGCATGAAAATTTAATCACAGTGCGTGAAAATGTTCAACTCAATGAAGCGAAGTATCTTTTACATCATCATCGTATTGAAAAATTATTAGTTGTGGATGAACAGAATCGTTGTGTCGGACTGATAACAGTTAAGGATATTGAAAAAGCAAAATTAAATCCAAACGCTGCCAAAGATTCACAAGGTCGCTTGCGTGTTGCAGCTGCAAGTAGTGTAGGGAACGATGGGTTTGAGCGGGCTGAACGATTAATTGATGCAGGCGTTGATATTCTAGTAATTGATACTGCACATGGACATTCTCAGCGTGTATTAGACACTGTTGAGCGTATTAAAAAAATGACGTTTTCTCCAGCTATTATTGCTGGTAATGTGGCGACTGCTCAAGCAACACAGGCTTTGATTGACAGTGGTGCGGATGCTATAAAAGTTGGGATTGGTCCTGGTTCTATTTGCACAACGCGAATTGTTGCAGGTGTTGGTGTTCCTCAGCTTGCAGCCATTATGAATGCTGCAGAAGTTGCTGAAAAAGCGGGCATTCCCGTTATTGCTGATGGGGGGATAAAAGCTTCGGGTGATTTTGCTAAAGCCTTAGCAGGTGGGGCTTGTGCTGCTATGATTGGCTCTCTTTTAGCGGGTACAGAAGAAAGTCCTGGTGAAGTTTATCTTTATCAAGGACGATCCTTTAAAGCTTATCGCGGCATGGGATCTGTTGGTGCTATGGCACGAGGATCGGCAGATCGCTATTTTCAAGATGATGTTCGTGATGAACTTAAGTTGGTTCCTGAGGGTGTGGAGGGGCAGGTGGCTTATAAAGGTCCTATAGCATCAGTTCTACATCAGCTTGCTGGTGGACTTCGTGCTTCGATGGGGTATGTTGGAGCAAAAGATCTCGTAGAGTTTCGTGAAAAAGCAACGTTTGTACGTATTACGAATGCGGGACTCCATGAAAGTCATACGCATGATGTTTCTATCACACGAGAGAGTCCAAATTATCGTGGGCCAGTTTAAAGATACAAGAGCCTAATATCATATTGCATAAATATAAAATTTGCCGAGAACAAGAAAGAGAGACTGCGCTTTTTCTGTTTGTAATTTGGTGTAATAATCCCAAAAAGGAAAGAATTAGAGGTTAAAACTCTAATTCTTTCTGTTAAGACTATATGAAATAAGTTATATAAAATTAGAATTAACTTTTTGTTGTCTTCCGTCCAGTCTTTGACGCACGTTGGCGAGTGTTTGTCTGATCACTTTGAACGGATTTCTTTCCGTTGTTTGAGGGCATTGTATTATGACGGCTTTTAGACGAAGTTGTTTTTCCATTATTATAAGTCATTATTTTCTCCTTTAAAATTGTCTGGCAGTTGCCATTAGAGTAAAAACGGTCATGCCAAATAGTGGTTCCAAGCATTTTCTAAAAAGTTAATTTTTTGTTGAACGTAAGATGAGCTTGTTTAATTTTATGAGAAGATTTTTTCTATTGTTCAGACAATCCTCGTAAACTTTATTTTACGCCAATAAATTAAAGAGTTTGTTTTTTTCGTAATGCATGGCGGAAATAAGTTTTTTATGGATGGCTACGTATCTTTTAGTATAAGAGGTAGAAGGATAAAAAACGAATGGGCAGAAGATGAAAGGAAAAATTTAGATACTCTAAATTGGATCTTATAAAAAAGTATGATCAGATCGTTTTAAGATTGAATGTAAATTTTTTATGGCGTTGAGAAGGTTTCATTGGCAAGAAGGCGATAATATTATTTTTTAGATGATTTAAAATTTTATTATTTTAATGGGAGAAATGAATGCGATTAGGTGGGCGTTTGCAAGCAGCAATAGATGTTCTCACAGAGATAGAAATGAAGCATCGCCCAGTAGGAGAAGCTTTAAAGGATTGGGGTCTTTCTCATCGCTTTGCTGGAGCAGGTGATCGTGCAGCTATTGGTACAATCGTTTATGATGTTTTAAGACGACGTTATTCTTTACAATGGCGTATGGAGAGTGATGATATCCGAGATATCGTTTTTGGTGCCTTATTAGATTCTGGAAAAATGACGCTGGAGCAAATTGACGGTGAGTTGACAGAAGATCGGTTTGCACCGCAGTTATTAGGGGCTAAACAGCGTAAATCGTGGCAAGGTCAGCAATTAGTGGATGCTCCAGACTATATTCGTGGTGATATTCCGCAATGGTGTCAAGCGCATCTGCGTCCTTTATTTGGTGATAATTGGATCACTGAAGCGGCTGCGTTAGCAACGCGTCCTTCTTTAGACCTACGGGTAAATAACCTAAAGGCAACACCAGAAAAGGTGCTGAAAGAATTAGCAAAAACCAAACTTAAATCTTTTCCATGGTTTGGGCAAGCTTTAAGAATTGCACCGATTGAAAAGTTTAATCGTCATCCCAATGTTCAAGTGGAACCAGCTTTTCAAAAAGGACACTTTGAAATACAGGATTTAGGATCTCAAATTGTTGCTCACCTTGTGGAAGCGCAAGAGAGCATGCAGGTATTAGATTATTGTGCAGGTGCTGGTGGCAAAACATTAGCTTTAGCTTCCGATATGAACAATCGTGGGCAAATTTATGCTTATGATTCCGATAAAGCGCGCTTAGCTCCTATTTTTGATCGTCTTCGACGCGCTGGTGTTCGTAATGTACAAACACGAGCACAAAAAGAAGAATTGAAGCCATTAATAGGCCAGATGGATAGAGTTCTACTAGATGCACCATGTAGTGGGACAGGAACATGGCGTCGTCGTCCAGATGCGAAATGGCGTTTAACATTAGAACAAGTGAAACAACGCCAAACAGAACAGAGGGATATTTTGAATGAAGCGATAGCTTATCTTAAGCCAAATGGGCGCTTAATCTATATTACCTGTTCTCTTTTTACAGATGAAAATGAGGAACAAATTTCCCATTTCCTTCAACAACATTCTCATTTTTCTCCAATAGATATGCCAGCGCTTTGGCAGAAACATTTTAGTTTTTCTCCTGTGCAACCAGTTTTTTCAAATTATGGACTTACTTTGTCGCCAGCCACAACACAAACAGATGGGTTCTTTTTATCTGTGTTGCAAAAAAAACATTGATCCATATTTTTGCACTTTTTATCATAAACTTTACGAGAATAATCTTTTTCGTAAGAAAATAGGCTTGTGAAAAGAGAAAGATTAAATCATAACTCTCATGAGTTTTCTTTTACAATTGTTGATTGGTTTTCTATGAGCATATCACATCCAGACACTGTTCTTATTATTGACTTTGGTTCACAAGTTACACAACTTATTGCACGACGGGTACGAGCAATGGGGGTATATTGTGAAATTGCTCCTTTTCAATTGGCTTTAGAAGCTGTGCGCCGCATAAATCCTAAAGCTATTATTTTATCAGGGAGTCCTTATTCCGTTATTGATGAGGGCTCTCCGCGTGCACCAATGGAAATTTTTGAGGCGGGTGTTCCGATTTTGGGTATTTGCTATGGTGAACAAGTCATGTGTGTTCAGCTTGGAGGAAAGGTTGAAGCTGGACATGAGCGTGAATTTGGGCGTGCTTTTTTGGAAGTTCAAGAAGAGAGTGCCCTTTTTGATGGAGTGTGGGAAAAAGGTTCTCGTTATCAAGTATGGATGAGCCATGGTGACCGTGTGGCAGCTTTACCAGAAGGTTTTCGTGTCATAGGAACCTCAAAAGGAGCTCCCTATGCGGCTATTGCGGATGAAAAAAGACATTTTTATGCGGTACAGTTTCATCCTGAAGTTATCCATACACCGGATGGTACAAAACTTTTGCAAAATTTTGTTCATAAGATCTCTGCTATTAAAGGCAATTGGTCAATGGCTTCTTATCGTGAGCAGGCAATTGCTACGATACGACAAAAAGTTGGGAAAAGTCGTGTGATTTGTGGTCTTTCAGGGGGAGTGGATTCATCTGTTGTAGCGGTACTCCTTCATGAAGCTATAGGAGATCAACTGACATGTATTTTGGTAGACCATGGGCTGATGCGCAAGAATGAAGCTGAAGAAGTTCTCACGCTCTTTCGTGATCATTATAATATAGAGCTTATTCACGTTAATGCTGCTGATGTGTTTCTTAATGCTTTAAAAGGTGAGACAGATCCAGAAAAAAAACGCAAAACAATTGGTCGCCTTTTTATTGAAGTTTTTGAAGAAGAAACGAAAAAAATAGGAGGTGCAGAGTTTTTAGCACAAGGAACACTTTATCCAGATGTTATTGAGAGTGTGTCTGCTATTGGTGAAACGGTAACCATTAAAAGCCATCATAATGTGGGTGGGCTACCAGAACAGATGAAGATGAAACTTGTAGAACCGTTACGTGAGCTCTTTAAGGATGAGGTTCGCTCGCTAGGACGAGAGTTAGGGCTACCGGAGCAGTTTATTGGTCGCCATCCTTTTCCAGGTCCCGGCCTTGCAATTCGGTGTCCAGGTGCTGTAACACGTGAAAAATTAGAAATTTTACGCGAAGCAGATGCTATTTATCTTGAGGAAATCCGTAAGGCCGGTCTTTATGATGAAATTTGGCAAGCTTTTGCTGTTCTTCTTCCAGTTCAAACTGTTGGTGTTATGGGGGATGGTCGCACTTATGAATTTGTTTGTGCTCTTCGCGCCGTCACATCTGTAGATGGAATGACTGCTGATTTTTATCCTTATGATATGGCGTTTTTAAGTAAGACAGCAGCACGTATTATTAACGAAGTTAGAGGGATTAATCGTGTTGTATATGATGTAACCTCAAAGCCTCCTAGTACTATTGAATGGGAATAATTAAAATGAAGGATAAGTCTTTTAAGAATAAAATATGACTGAGGGTTTGATATTCGAAAAGTGTAGAAAAAATCATTTAAAAATGATTGTGTATTTTCATATGATATAAGCTTTTATCTGGCAATCTGTACGTCAATATCGTTTAAAATTGAGAAGTGTGGGATTTTGCATGTCTGAGAAAAAAATTGTTGCACACCGTGGAGGAGCTCATCTTTATCCTGAAAATACCCTTTCGGCATTTAATAATGCTATAGCGTTAGGTGTTGATGAAGTTGAATGCGACGTTCATTTGCTAAAAAGCGGTGAAGTGGTTGTCTTTCACGACTTCCGTCTAGACCAATTGGTTGGAAAAAAGGGGTATATTCACGACATTGATAATGAAACACGCAAACAACTCTGCGTAAAAGGAAGCCAAGAAGCACCTCCCTTATTAGAAGAAGTGCTTGATCTTTTAGCACCAACGAATGTTGCATTGCATCTTGAAATCAAGACATGTGGTGAAGTGGAGCGCGAAACAATATTATCCCAAAAAGCGCTTGCGCTAATAAAAAGCCGAAATTTATCAGAACGGGTTTCTGCTATTAGTTTTGATCCTTTTATCCTTCGTCCTTTTATTGAAGCAGGAATACCATCTGGTCCATGTGTTGATAATTTCGAAGGTGATATGTACCGTCATTTTTCTGAATGGAAGCAATTAGGTTATTCTGATCTAAGTTTAGATGGCTCTATTGTTTCACAGAACTTTATTGAATCAGCTCTTGAGGCTGGTTTTACTGTAGGGGTATGGACAATTAATGGAAAAGCTCGGTTATCATATTGGCTTGATATGCCTGTACATTATATTACGACAGATCAACCTGATCTCGCATTGCAATTGTGTGCACAAAGGTAAAAATACATCAACACAAAAGGAACTATATATCTTCATAAAGTTAGCGTAATGAAAGAAGAAAAATTATCTAATATACGACAATAATACATTGATTTATAATCATAATTAATATTTTATTCATGTGAGTAAGAGACCTTAATACGTAAGATTCTCTTATTTCAAATATTTTTACAATGAATCAATCAAAATCATTCGTTTGCACATTACAAGCAGGGTTGGTGTGTGGATAAAAAATGATTGAGAAAAGAATAAAAATATTCATTTAACGTATTTTAAATGCAAGATTTGTTGAAGCATTAGGATCGCACATGATGATGTCGTTTTGCACTTTTATGAAGTGTAAAAATGATGGCATACAAAAAGTCTTATATACTTTAATGGAGAGGCTTTAGGGCTTATTTTATAGGTGCTATCATGAAATGTAGATGTATTGAAAGATTTTTTAACAGCATGGAAATTGGTTATACAGTGTCATTTTGTTTTGCGTGAGGGGTGTGATCTTGTTACAGGGAAAGAGACTATTAAGCGCTTCAAAATGATTTTCTTAATTTTAAAAAAATTCTATTTGTCTCTTCTTTAAATTCAGTAGCAACATCGTGTTAAAGTTATAAGCCGAAAGTTATAAGACAAATAATAAAAGAATAAACAATTCTTTTTAAAAAAGTAAATCCAGATATTAAAATAGTCATTGAAATGATATTTACGATCTATATCTTTTTACCAAGTGACTTTTCTTATTTAAGCCATCTCACTTTTTTCAGATAGTTACAAACGCGTATTTCGTGAATACATAAGAAAGCTTATAAAAGAAAATAAATAAATTTAAACAAATTCATTTGACCTTTAGGTGGTTCCTGTTTAAATGAGAGAATATGTTTCTGAAATAAAACTGTCATAGCATGTTCATGTGTAATACTATAAATTTAGGGGTAGTTTGTATTCCATCACTTCAGAAAGGGTGAAGCATGAGTCGTTTTTATCTTTCCATAGCGGCCACGGTTGCTATCATAATGTCCACAGCGGGGATGACAGAAAGTTTTGCACAGACAAAAATCAGCTTTTGGCATTCTATGAGTGGTGAATTAGGAAAGCAAACTGAAAGTCTCATTAACGATTTTAATGCAAGTCAATCTGAGTATAAAGTTGTTTCTTCATTTCGCGGTGAATATGAAGAGGGATTGATTTCACTCATTGCAGCATTTCGTGGAAAGAAACAGCCAGTACTTGCTCAAATTTATGACGTTGGTACTGGAACTATGATGGCTGCAAAAGGTGCAATCTACCCATTTTATCAACTTATGGCTGATACAAAACAAGAATTTGATCCTACAGATTATTTCCCTGCTATTAGTGGTTATTACTCCGATGAACAGGGACGTATCGTCTCTATGCCATTTAATATTTCAACACCCATCCTTTATTATAACAAAGATATCTTTAAAAAAGCAGGGCTTGATCCAGAACAGCCTCCTAGAACGTGGCAAGATATAGAAAACTTTTCCAAGAAAATTCTTGAGACTAAAGCGGCAACTTGTGGTTTTACAATGGCTTATGCCGCTCAATGGATTGGTATAGAAAATTTTTCAGCGTTGCATAATGTTCCTTTTGGAACGAAGGAAAATGGCTTTAAAGGACTTGATTCAGAACTTACATTTAATGGACCTTTACAAGTGCGTATGTGGACTGACCTGAAAAAGTGGTCTGATCAAGGTATTTTCCGTTATGGTGGTCCAGCAGGTGCATTAGATTCAACACCAATGTTTATGGCACAAAATTGTGCAATTTTTATGCAATCTTCAGGATCACATGCTGGAATTGTTTCTGAAGCTCAGTTTAATGTGGGGGTTGGTATGCTACCGTACTATAAGGATACAGAAGGAGCACCACAAAATTCAGTTATTGGGGGAGCTTCTATTTGGGCGTTTAAGGGCCATACTCCAAAGGAATATGCAGGGGCAGCCGCTTTTCTTAAATTTCTTTCAAAAACAGAAAATCAAGCAAAATGGCATCAGGAAACAGGTTATCTCCCAACCACAAAAGCGACTTATGAATTGAGCAAAAAACAACATTTCTATGAAAAAACGCCAGGTGCGGATATAGCTATCAAACAGATTAATCTTAATCCACCAACAGTTAACTCAAAAGGGATAAGATTTGGTAATTTACCACAAATTCGTGCCATTCTTGATCAAGAGTTGGAAGCTGTTCTTAGTGGTTCAAAAACGCCGAAAGATGGTTTAGATGAGACCGTTGAACGTGGAAATAAACTCTTGCGTGAATTTGAAAGATCTAATCATTAATTTCGTTTTATTGTTAAACATTAAAGACTCAACAAAAACGGTTGAGTCCTTTTTGTTTACTTTTTTAAAGTCTCTACATTTAAAGAGCCCTATGAATGCAAGAAAAACATGCATATTTTAAAAATAGTCTACTTTCTTACGGACTGCTTTTTCCTCAGCTTCTTGTGACTTTTTTGTTTTTCTTTTGGCCTGCTGCTCAAGCAATAAAATCATCTTTTGAGCGTGAAGACCCTTTTGGCTTTACAACAACCTTTATTGGTTTTGAGAATTATCTAACCGTTCTTTCTGATCCTACTTATCGGCAATCGCTTTTTACAACCGCAGTATTTTCCATCTCAGTTACTGTCGCTTCAATGACAATATCACTTCTCTTAGCTGTCTGTGTTGATCGTGTCATCCGTGCAAAAAAGGCTTATACAATGCTTTTGCTCTGGCCCTATGCTGTTGCTCCAGTATTGGCAGGTATATTGTGGCTGTTTATCTTTCATCCCACCATCGGAATTATCCCTTTTTTTCTCGAGAAAATAGGGGTGCTATGGAATTATCGTATTAATGGCACTCAAGCAATGATTCTTATTGTCATTGCGGCTAGTTGGAAACAAATTTCTTACAATTTTCTCTTTTTTCTTACAGGTCTTCAATCTGTTCCGCGTTCTCAAATAGAAGCAGCCGCCATTGATGGTGCTGGTCCCTTTAAACGATTTTGGACAGTGGTTTTCCCGCAAATTTCACCAACGACGTTTTTCCTTCTTATTGTCAATGTCAATTATGTTATGTTTGATACTTTTGGTATTATTGATAATACAACTTCTGGAGGTCCTGCGCGTGCAACGAGCATCCTCGTCTATAAAGTATATGACGATGGCTTTAGAAATCAAATAATCGGTGCATCAGCAGCACAATCAACAATATTGATGTTGATGGTTATTGTCTTAACGTTTATCCAGTTTCGCTGGATTGAGCGCCGTGTACAATATTAGGAAACAAATTATGGTTGAAAATCGCCCTGTTTTGAAATTTCTAACCCATATTATTCTCATTGTTGGTATTATCATTATTTGCTTTCCAGTTTATGTTGCTATCATTGCATCAACTCATAGTTCAGCAGCATTTAACTCAGGAACACTTCCTCTTTTGCCTGGGAAATATGCTCTGGAAAATTATAAAACAATCTTTGGTGATGGCCTTGCACAGCTGGGTTTGCCCAACCTCTGGCCACTCTTAATGAATTCATTCATTATGGCTCTTGGGATTAGCGTTGGAAAAATTATTATTTCACTTTTGTCTGCTTATGCAATTATTTACATGCGCTTTCCCTTCCGAAAAACTGCTTTTGTTCTTATTTTTGTTACATTGATGCTCCCTGTCGAAGTTCGTATTCTTCCAACCTATGAGATTGTTGCAAAATTGGGGATGGTCAACACCTATAGTGGAATGATTATTCCACTTATTGCATCTGCGACCGCTACATTTTTATTTCGCCAGTTTTTTTTGACTGTTCCAGATGAACTCTTAGAGGCGGCACGTGTTGATGGTGCAGGTCCAGTTAAATTTTTTAAGGATATTCTTCTTCCTCTTAGTAAAAGCAATATTGCTGCTTTATTTATCATTATGTTCATTTATGGATGGATACAATATCTCTGGCCTCTTATCATCACAACGGATCAAAATCATCAAACGATCCTTATTATTTTAAAACAGCTTATTGTCGAATCACTTCAACATGATCCTCAATGGAATATACTCATGGCAGTATCGGTTGTTGCCATGGTTCCCCCTGTTCTTGTTGTTATCTTCATGCAGCGGCTTTTTATCAAAGGCCTTATTGAAACGGAGAAGTAATTGTGGCCATAATCCAGTTATCAAATATAAAAAAACAGTATGACAACGGCATTCTGGTCATTGATGATTTAAACTTAACTGTTGCCGATAAAGAACTTCTTGTTCTTGTCGGTCCTTCAGGGTGCGGAAAATCGACCTTATTACGTATTATAGCAGGACTTGAACAAGTTACCTCAGGTGAATTATGCATTGATAACGAATGTATCAATGATCGTGAACCAGCTGATCGTGATATCGCTATGGTTTTTCAAAATTATGCCCTTTATCCCCATATGACAGTTCGTGGAAATTTAGAATATGGTCTTAAAAATCGTAAAACTCCTAAAGAAGAAATTAAAAAACGTATCGCACATGCTGCAAAGCTTTTGGAGATAGAACCATTTCTTGATCGTAAACCACGACAATTATCAGGAGGACAACGTCAGCGTGTTGCAATGGGGCGTGTGATTGTACGTCAACCCCGTGTTTTTCTCTTTGATGAACCTCTTTCAAATCTTGATGCAAAATTACGGGCGCAAATGTGTATTGAAATAAAAACACTACAGCGTTCATTAGGAACAACGAGCCTCTATGTTACCCATGATCAACTAGAAGCTATGACATTAGCTGATAGAATAGTCGTTTTGAATAAAGGAGCTATCGAGCAAATTGGAACACCAATGGAAATTTACGATACTCCAGCAACAACATTTGTTGCTGATTTTATTGGTTCTCCTCCTATGAATTTTCTTGATCGCTATGTCTTAGAACAACATTTAGGGCATTCATTTTCTTATGGTGAAGAAACTGATCTTTTAGCATTCAGACCTGAAATAATCTTATTGGGCGAACATCCAGATAAAGGGCCTGTCTTTCACACAAAAATTGAGCTTATCAAGCTTATTGGAACAGGTTGCCATGTTTTAACGCGTTGGAATGGTATCATCTTTACGATTGAAATAAAAGAACGCTTGACACACGACTATGGTCAAAAACTAAGTTTCACTGTTGCTCATCAGAATTTTCATACTTTTAATAAAAACACAGGAAAGCGCACAAATAATAAGTAAGCATTAATTGATGTGATACGACTCTCTTTTATGCTGCGTCATGATAATGGTGTGTTTTGACTTGCTCAATTACATTTACAAACTCAGGTTGTAACCGATGGGATTAAAAACAAAATTTTAACAGTTTTGGTAATGATCTATTGTCCCATAGCGCTGAGAATGTCAAAACATTTATATGAAGAAATTTTGCATTTTCACGGTCTGTAAGAAGAATATAATTTTCAAACATCATTTTCATTATAAAAAAAATATCAATATAGAATAAATCTTTATTAACCATATTTTTACTCATTTATAATTTTGTTATAAAAAACAACATATTATCATATGTTTCTTGATGTAATAATTTATGTGTATTATAAAAGTAAATGAGAGAAATAGAGAGAAAAAATGAGTTACAGATAAGGAAGGATGCGCCCCATATCTGAGCTTTGATCCCTAACATAAGAAGTCTATTTGATGCACAAAATACGACGCTGTTCTAAATAATCTCTACGAGAATAGGCGCATTCTATCTTACCGCTGGCCATATGATCTAAAATAGTTTCAGAGCTCCTATAAGAAGCATTTGTTTTTTTTACCAATCACATAAATTAGAGAGAAACCTATGCGCGCATGCTGCAAGTTTATTTTTTCTCGTGTAAATCACTATGCAATTCTCAGCAAGGGTATCTGATAAGTTGCAAAAAATCACTGAGAGATAGAAGGCGTGCTTGTTTTAGAATTTTCATTACTTTTAGCGATAAAAGCAGATGAAACACATCTGTAACATCTCATCGATCTTTTCTATATTCTTGAGTTAAAAATTGCCTGTAGATCATCCTCAAACAGATCTTTATGAATATAACATAAGGGATCGATGCGAATACCTATAAGAATCAGCAGGGACAAAGGCAGTTATGTTATTGTTTTACAAAGCATTCTATAAAAGCTGGTATATTTTTTCAATATATTGCCAGTTTATTAATGGTTTTATGATATTACTTTCTTATAAAGCGCGTGCTTTTTGTTGCTTATAAATCAACCTAAACTTTATACAGCAGTATGTTTGAGACAAATATGAAGACGGTTCAGTGCTGTATTCAGTTTTGTATGCCAAAGTAGAATAAGCTTATCTGCTTGTGTAATTTCTAAAATGAGGAGACAGCTTAATTTAGGGAGAATATGAAAGCATCAAATAAAAAATAGATTCTGTCTTTAGCATCATCTTTTAATTTAGTATTGCAATTTTCAAAAACATCTGAGCCAGTGTCTCTTACATAATGGCGATTAAGTATTGCCGAACACATTTTTTTACGTAATAGAATTGCATCTCTCATACAAAACAGAATACCTAAACAGAAGGCTATTGGGTTGCCAATTTACGCACTTTTTTTAAAAAATATCTTGCAAGGTTGTTCCAACTATTTTTTCACGCAGTCGTTTATAAGTAGTATAACATAAAATCCATTGTGTATCGCCATCTTTATGCTTATAAAAATGCAAGCTGGGGCCATTATCATACTCTCTTTCAGTCTCCAACATTGCAACAATTATTGTGTTGAGACTCTTCATAAGAGGTATTTTTTCTTCAAGTGGTTTTTATTCATACACTAATTCTACTTGCATGTTATAAATGAAGTTGGATAGATAAAAATACTTTAAGAAAGAGACACCAAATTCTTCTTATGAATCGTTTCAAGTGTCGAGAGTTATTGTAAAAAAAGCATTGAAAAATAGAATGCTACTGCTGACAGTTTGGGCACCATGAGGCAATAAATCCACTTACTTTATCTATCTTAGAATCTATAGAGTATAAATTTCTCTGTAAAAGTAACTTTATTTCATATCAATGTTATCAATTATAGCTGTTGGGGCATCATTAGTAACATAATCATAGACTTACGATTTTATGAACTCTTTTTTATCTCTTTTATAGAAGATCTTAATGTTTTGTGATAGCATCAATGATGGTATTCACATTATGTTCCATCATATCGAGATAAGTTGCTGCAGGGCCATTTTTGTTTGACAATGCATCAGAATAAAGTGTTCCACCAATTGTTAAGCCTGTTTCTTTTGCAATCTGTTTTATGAGACGGGGATTAGAGATATTTTCAACGAATAGGGCAGTTGCTTTATTCGCTTTAATTTGTTTTATAAGTTTAGCAACATCGGCTGCGGTTGCTTCAGTTTCTGTTGAAGCACTTTGAGGGGCAAGGATAGTAAAACCATATTCCTTGGCAAAATAGCCAAAGGCATCATGAGATGTGATAATGATACGTTTATCTTTAGGAATGGTAGCAATTTTTGTTTTCAGGGTATCTTGTGCTATTTTAAGTTTTTGGATGTAGGTTTCGGCATTTTTTTTGTAGCTGGTACAGGATTGTGGATCGATTTTACAAAAAGCAGCAGCGATATTCTTCACATAGATTTTGACATTGGGAATTGTTTGCCAAGCGTGTGGATCAATAACGCTGTGGTGGTGATGGGCATTATGTTCTTGATTTTTCATTTTGAGGGAGGGAATGTTAGCGCTAACTTCGACAAGAAGTGCTTTTGTACCACTTGCTGTAATGAGGCGATCAATAAATCCTTCTAAATGAAGCCCGTTGATGAAAATAATTTGAGCATTTCTAAGAGCCTGAGCATCATGGGGGGTAGGTTCATAAGTGTGAGTATTCGCATTGGGACCTACAAAAGTGGTCATAGAGATATGGTTGTCTCCTACATTTTTTACGAGATCTGCAAGAATAGAAAAGCTCGCAACAACTTTGATTTTATTGTGTGCAGAAGCAGAAAATGGAGAAAGGGCAAGCAATAAAGCTCCAAGAAGAACAAATTTTTGAGCAAACTTAGGCACATTTTTTTCCTTAAAGTGAGGAGGTATAAAAGAGGTGGGGAAACCATGTTACAATAAAGCCACGTGGACTTATCAAACAGGAAACAAGATAAATAAATCCTGCGGCAATGATGATAGCAGGGCCGGAGGGAAGTGAAAGATGAAAAGAAAGCAGGAGACCACATACGCTAGAAATGATTCCAAAAAGAGTGGAAAGCGCGCAAATAGGGCCTAGCCGTGAAAACCAAAAACGGGCTGTAATGGCTGGAATCATCATAATACCAACGGAAAGTAATGTTCCTAGTGATTGAAAGCCTCCAACCAGATTCAGCACCACAAGTCCAAGCAATGAAATATGAATATATTTACTCAATGGAGAGAGTGATTTAAAAAAGAGGGGGTCAAAGCTTTCTAAAACGAGTGCACGCCAAAAAATACAAAGGCTGCAGAGTGTAATCAGCATTATAGTAGTGATTAACCAAAGGGCTTGTGCATCAAGTGCAAGAACCGATCCGAATAAGAGATGAAGCAGCTCAATTGTTGAGTCTTTCAGTGAGATAATAATAACACCTGCCGCGAGTGCAATAAGATAAAAGACGGTCATGGATGCATCTTCTTTCTGAAAGCTGTTTCGTGAAATCAAAATGGTTGCTAAAGCAACAATAAGACCAGCGAAGATACCACCAAGTGTCATAGATATGAGGGAAAAGCCACAAATCAGAAAAGCAATTGCAACACCAGGAAGAATGGCATGAGAGATAGCATCTCCTGTCAAGCTCATTCCTCGGAGCATCAAAAACACACCAACAGGACAAGCGCTAATAGACAGAAAAATAGAACCGATAAGGGCGTTTTGCATAAATTGGAAATCAACAAAGGGGGCAAGAAAAAATGCATACACGTCTTATAACCTAAGAAAGAGAGGATCATTGATGAGAAGATTTTGTTTTTGTGCGCTAATAGGGAAAGAATTGGATGTGAGAGGTGGCATAACGTGATGAAGGGTGTTGTTTAAAAACTGTGTTGTTTCTCCATAAAAGGCGTTTTGTTGATCAATTTGAATCATTTGGGGGAAAAATTCTTGCACGATGAGAGGGTTATGGAGTGCGGTGAGAATTGTGCGTCCTTGCTGTTGCCAGTATGTGATCAGAGCAAGAAGGTCTTTTTGGGTATTATGATCTACACCATTGAAAGGTTCATCAAGTAAAATAATATTGGCATCTTGTACAATGATACGTGCAAAAAGAGCGCGTTGTAATTGCCCGCCTGATAATGTTTCAAGCGAACGGGGTGCGAGTTCTGTAAGCCCAACCATTTTAAGAGCATTTTGAATCTTAGAATCATAAGGGCGCTGATTCTTCCATAATCCACAAAAAGACCACAGTCCTGTTTTTACAAGCGTTTTCACATCAATTGGAAATGTTTGATCTATATTACATTGCTGAGCAAGATAAGCAATGCGGCTTTTTTTTGGTTTTGTAATTTTTCCTTTAAGAGGTTTAATCAATCCGGCGATGGCTTTTAGCAGTGTCGATTTTCCAGCGCCATTATCACCTGTTATTGCAACCAATGAACCAGCTTTTAACTTTGCTGAAAAGTTCTTTATTGCTATTCTATTCCTATAGCCTAATGTTGTTTTATTGAAGTGCAGATCCATATTTTTTACCATCGTTGCTTATTATTTTGGAAACTATGTAATAATATAACGTTTGTCAACAAAATGTTATATTATTACATAGTTTTGAGTACTGAAAATTTTAGTGGGAAGATCGTGGAAAATTAAAAATAATAATTGAATTCACCTTGACGAAAGAGAGAGAGTATATACTATATATAGTATCAAAATGATTGGTGATTCTAAATAAGCACAAGAGAGGGTGTTAGTGTGTTTCGTTTGGTATCTAAGTTATTTCCATTATTGTAAAGAGTTTATTGGCCAAAGGTATAGCAGTATTTTTACTGAAGGGTCTCTTTTGGAAGGATTTCCTTTCGTTTTTGTAATTGATTTTTGCCGTAAAAGAGCAAACAGAGCTCTTGAAAAACGGTAGTTTAGAACATTAGTTTTTTAGACAGCAGGAGGGAATTGTAATGCAAGCAAAAGATTGTTTTATAACTAGGGGGCTTTGCCATTTAAGTTGTAGAATAATCGCTTATTCTCATCATAGTTTTTGAAGTTATTTGATGAGGAATTCTGTTATGTTCAGGAAGCTGTGTATTATTTGAAAATAACCACATGTTTTGCGTACAATTTCTATTTTTTGTTATTCTTGAGTACCTATAAAATTATTAGATTGACCTTTCAGGGTTGATTGTTTGGAATTGTGAAAGTTGAAGAAAATGTCGATCACTATTTATAGCAAACCATCTTGTGTCCAATGTGATGCTACACGCCGCGCTTTTGATGCAAAAGGCATTCATTATCGTGTTGTTGATATTTCCTGTGATGAACAAGCATACAGTTTTGTTCAATCTCTGGGGTATCGTCAGGTTCCTGTCGTTGTTTGTGGTGAAAATCATTGGTCTGGTTTTAGACCAGATATGATTAGTGGTCTTTGTGCTTAATGGGGCTTATTGTTTATTATTCGAGTGCAACGGGTAATACAGAACATTTTGTCTCGCAGCTTGGGCAAAGACTCTTCAAAATTGATAAAAGAAAGCCTTCTGCATTGGTTGGTGAACCTTATGTATTGGTTGTTCCTACATATGCAGATGGTGAAGGAAGAGGGGCCGTGCCGAAAGCCGTTGTCCAGTTTCTTAATGAAGCTGAGAACCGAAAATTAATTTGTGGTGTTATTGGCGGTGGGAATCGTAATTTTGGTCGCTATTATAATCTAGCAAGTAAAATTATTGCTGAAAAATGTTGTGTACCTTGCCTTTATCGTTTTGAGCTGCGTGGAACTGATGAAGACGTTATTTATGTAAAAAAGGGATTGGAAAGATTTTGGAAACAATTGGTATAGGACAATCGCAGAAATCGGATCAGATTACTGATTATCATGCGTTGAATGCAATGCTTAATCTTTATGATGAAAATGGTCATATTCAATTTGATATGGATCGGCTTGCTGCGCGGCAATATTTTCTTCAGCATGTTAATCAAAATACAGTTTTTTTTCATAACCTGAAGGAAAAAGTAGATTACTTAATAGAGGAAGGTTATTATGAAAAAGCTTTATTTGAGCTTTATGATTTTTCTTTTATTAAAAAGCTTTTTAAACGTGCTTATGCATTTAAATTTCGTTTTCCTACCTTTTTAGGCGCATTTAAGTATTATACCAGCTATACACTGAAGACTTTTGATGGGAAACGTTATCTTGAACGTTATGAAGATCGCGTTTGTCTTGTAGCTTTATATTTGGCACAAGGGAATAAAGCTCTTGCTGAAAGTTTTGTGGATGAAATTATTACAGGACGTTTTCAACCGGCAACACCAACATTTTTAAATGCTGGGAAAAAACAACGAGGTGAATTGGTTTCGTGTTTTTTGCTACGTGTTGAAGATAATATGGAATCGATAGGTCGTTCGGTTAATTCGGCTTTGCAGCTTTCAAAACGTGGTGGAGGTGTGGCGCTTTGTTTAACGAATTTGCGGGAAGCAGGGGCGCCAATTAAGCAAATAGAAAATCAGTCCTCAGGTGTTTTACCGGTGATGAAACTCTTGGAAGATTCTTTTTCTTACGCCAATCAGCTTGGGGCACGACAGGGGGCTGGAGCTGTTTATTTGCATGCTCATCATTTAGATATTATGAAGTTTTTGGATACAAAGCGTGAAAATGCTGATGAAAAAGTTAGAATTAAAACGCTTTCGCTTGGTGTCGTTATTCCTGATATTACTTTTGAGCTTGCACGGAATAATGAGGATATGTATCTCTTCTCATCGTATGACATCGAGCGTGTGACAGGTAAGCCCTTTAGCGATATTTCTTTAACGGAGCATTATCGTTCTTTTGTTGATAATGCAAAGATTCGTAAAAAGAAAATAAGTGCACGCGTTTTTTTCCAGACATTAGCGGAAATTCAATTTGAGTCGGGTTATCCCTATATTTTATTTGAGGATACTGCTAATCGATCGAATCCGATAGCTGGGCGCATAAGTATGAGCAATTTATGTTCAGAAATTTTGCAGGTGAGTGAGGCGAGTGAACTGGAGACAGATTTAACTTATCGCACGATTGGAAGTGATATATCCTGTAATCTTGGATCCATGAATATTGCCAAAGCAATGGAAAGTCCTGATTTTGGACAGACCGTGGAATCTGCTGTTCGCGCTCTGACTGCTGTTTCGGATATGAGCAATATTGATTGTGTGCCTTCCATTGCGAAAGGCAATGCTGAAAGTCATGCGATTGGTTTGGGACAAATGAATTTGCATGGGTTTCTAGCGCGTGAGCAGATCTATTATGGGTCTCCAGAAGCGATTGATTTTACCAATATCTATTTTTATATTGTGACATATCACGCCATACGTGCTTCCAATTTAATTGCGCACGAACGTCAAGAAATGTTTGCAGGGTTTGAAAAATCAGCTTATGCAGATGGACGTTTTTTCGAGAAATATATTGAAAAAGAATGGAAACCGCAATTTGCGCTTGTGCAAGAGCTTTTTGCACGGAATAATATTGTTATTCCAGATCAAAAGGATTGGCAGGAACTCAAAAAATTAGTTATTGAGTACGGGCTTTATAATCGCAATCTACAGGCAGTTCCTCCCACGGGATCTATTTCCTATATTAATCATGCCACTTCCTCCATTCATCCGATTGCTTCAAAAATCGAAATTCGCAAAGAGGGAAAAATTGGGCGCGTTTATTATCCTGCTCCTTATATGGATAATACGAATTTGAATTTTTACCAAGATGCTTATGAGATTGGCCCTGAAAAAATTATAGATACCTATGCTGCGGCAACACAGCATGTTGATCAAGGTCTTTCATTAACATTATTTTTTCCTGATACGGCTACTACACGTGATATTAATCGCGCACAAATTTATGCCTGGAAAAAGGGGATAAAAAGTATTTACTATGTACGATTACGGCAAGTAGCATTGAGTGGAACAGAAGTAGATGGCTGTGTTTCGTGCAGTTTATAGGAGATCATCATATGACAAAGATTACAACCAAAAATCCTGTTGTGTGCGCTGTTAATTGGAATAGATTACATGATGAGAAAGATCTTGAAGTATGGAACCGCTTAACTGGGAATTTTTGGTTACCTGAGAAGGTTCCACTTTCCAATGACATTCCCTCATGGTCAAGCTTAACGGATGAAGAACGCAAGCTAACGATTCGTGTTTTTACAGGACTAACGCTTCTTGATACAATTCAAAACACTGTAGGAGCCATTTCGCTTCTGGCTGATGCGATAACAGAGCATGAGGAGGCAGTTTTGACGAATATTGCCTTCATGGAAGCGGTTCATGCACGTTCTTATTCCTCTATTTTTTCAACCCTTTGTTCGACGGTAGAAGTTGATGATGCGTTTAGATGGTCAGAAGAAAATATTCATTTGCAGAAAAAGGCTAGATTAGTACTTGAGCGTTATGAAGCAAATGATCCACTTAAGAAAAAAATTGCTTCGACTTTGCTGGAAAGCTTTTTATTTTATTCTGGTTTTTATTTGCCCATGTATTGGGCCAGTCGCGCTAAGTTGACCAATACAGCAGACCTCATTCGACTAATCATTCGTGATGAAGCAGTCCATGGTTATTATATAGGTTATAAATTCCAATTGGGCTTTGCAAAGCTTGATGAAGCCAAAAGACAAGAAATTAAAGATTTTGCTTTTAACCTGCTCTTTGATCTTTATAACATCGAGTGCAAATATACTGAAGATCTTTATGATGCGCTTGGATTGACAGAAGATGTTAAAATTTTTCTTCATTATAACGCTAACAAGGCTTTAATGAATTTAGGTTTTGAAGCTCTTTTCCCCCCTGAGGTTTGTCGTGTTAATCCCGCTATTTTGGCAGCTTTATCACCAAACTCTGACGAAAATCATGACTTTTTTTCAGGGGCAGGTTCTTCTTATGTCATTGGCAAGGCGGTTGCTACCACGGATGATGATTGGGAATTTTAATGTTTGCATGCAAATAGAAGTGCGCGGGGTATTCCACTGAGGTCTTTGCGCATTTCTAAACATTGGAAGCCATTTGTTTCAAACAAATTGCAAACTTCTTTTTCTTGAGAGTAACCAATTTCAACAGCGATAGTGCCGTTTTCTTTTAAGTAGTTGGCTGCTTCATGGGCGAGCTTTCGATAAAAATCAAGACCATCTTTTCCACCGACAAGAGCGCGCAATGGATCATGTAAGCGCACTTCTTTTGCAAGTTTTTTGATATCTTTTGCGGGGATATAAGGTGGATTGGAAACAATAAAATCAAAGCGATCTGTGACAGAATCAAACCAGTCGCTAAGAAGGGGTGTGAAGCGGTGTGCTACTTCAGCATTTTTTGCATTTTTTGTCGCTGTTTTAAGGGCATCTTCAGAAATATCGACAGCGACTGCATAGGATTGGGGAATTTGTTTAAGAATGGCAATGGCAATGGCGCCACTTCCTGTTCCCATATCAAGGAATGTTGTTCTTCTCGAATTTTCGATCTGTTTTTGGAGAAAAGGGAGAACAAGATCTATCAGCGTTTCTGTATCAGGGCGTGGTTCTAACGTCTCTTGAGATAATGTAAAAGATATACCATAAAATTCTCGTGCTCCTATAATACGGTAAACGGGTTCGCCTGCAATACGCCGTTGTAAAGCCTGTTCTATTTGTATAATATGCTCAGAAGATAGATGCATATCTGGTTTAGAAACTCTTTCAGCAGCATTTATTCCTGTTATCCATTCAATGAGTATATTCGCATCGAGATTGGCTTCAGAAATTCCTTTCATGCGCAATTTTTCTTGAGTTTGTTGGATGACATTTTTGAAAGAATATTTGTTCAATTATTGTCCATTTCCATCAGGAGTGCTGTTTGGTGATCTGAGATGAGTGCATGAATAAGCTCATCAAGATCTCCCTCTAGAATGCGATCAAGCTTATACAAGGTTAGATTAATACGGTGATCCGTGACACGTCCTTGTGGAAAATTATAGGTACGAATACGTTCTGAGCGATCACCAGAACCAACTTGGCTTTTACGAGAAGCTGAACGTTCACTTTCCGCTTTTTGTCGTTCGATATCGAATAAGCGTGCCCGTAAAATTTGAAGGGCTCGTGCTCGGTTTTGATGTTGTGATTTTTCTGCTTGTACGACCATAATTCCTGTTGGAATATGCGTGATACGAACAGCTGAATCCGTTGTATTAACATGCTGTCCTCCTGCTCCAGATGCACGCATTGTGTCGATACGAATATCTTCAGGACGAATATCAATATCAATATCTTCAGCTTCTGGAAGCACAGCAACGGTAGCAGCAGATGTATGGATACGCCCACCTGTCTCTGTTTCTGGGATACGTTGCACACGATGAACCCCTGATTCATATTTCAATTTAGAAAAGACACCTTTTCCTGAAATGGTAGCAATAATCTCTTTATATCCGCCAACTTCCCCCTCACTAAGTGAAATAACTTCTACTTTCCAATTGTGAGCATGGGCATAACGTTCATACATGCGGAAAAGATCACCGGAAAAAAGTGCTGCTTCTGAGCCACCCGTTCCTGCTCGAATTTCAACAATAGCGTTTTTTTCATCAGCAACATCTTTAGGTAAAAGCAGAATCTGGAGTTCTTTTTCAAATTGCTCTACTTTTTTATATAACGATGGTAGCTCTTCCTGGGCAAGATTACGCATCTCTATATCTGTTTGTTTATCGTTGATAATCGTTTCTAATTCTGTAATCTCTTCGTAAAGAGCATTTAATGCGCGTATAGAGGTAATAACGGGTTGTAGTTCTGCATATTCAGAAGCTAATTTGACATATGTTTCAGCATTTGGATTCGTCGTCATTTGGCTTTCAATTATTTCAAAGCGCTTTTCAAGCTGTCTCATACGATCTTGTGGCAAGGAAACCATGATAATATTGGCCTAATTTTTCATAATACAATTTTTATAATATTTTGTTGCAATGATTGTTTGTTATAATATTGGCAATGAATTACCGTATAGCATCATACAAAGAGGGGTAATAAAGCAATTCTTTTTTTTTGCCAATGAAAACTATTATATTTTAAAGGTAAATTTTTATAAAATTTGATTTGCCTGAGGTATTTTATCTAATGATATATGATTACTTTTTTAAGAGTTTTTTTTTCCGTAAAGTTCAAGGCGGTGATGAATAATATCATAGCCAAGGGATTTTGCAATTTCCTCTTGCAGCTTTTCAATAACATCAGAATGAAACTCGATAACTTGTCCTGTTTCTATATCAATGAGATGATCATGATGTTGCCCATCTGCTTGCTCAAAACGAGATGGACCACCACTAAAGCTATGGCGATGAATTGTTCCATTTCCTTCTAATATTTTCATGGTTCGATAAACAGTTGAGAGTGAAATATTCGAATCTATTTTGTTTGCACGCTGAAAAATTTCAAATGCATTAGGATGATCATTTGTATCAGTCAAAATATCAAGAATAACTCGTCGTTGACGTGTTACTCTTAAACCAGCTGTGCGCAATTCTTGCTCATAATTTCGCTTTTTATTCATTTGCATAGTTTGCTTTTCAAACAAAGGCTCCATGACAGTGTTTGTATTTTTTCTCTGAACCGCAAGGACAACGCTCATTACGTCCAACTTTTCCCCATGTGGTTATATCGTTAGGGTCACGATCTTGTGGATTAACAAATCTATTTTCTTGTGATCGTGCCCATAAGGTGGGAGCATTTTCTTGACTTTGATCATTAAAGACAGAAGAAGCAGCATCAGTTTGCTCAGGTATGGTCGGTTCTGTGGGGTGTTGAATGATTTCAAAGCGCATAAGCTTAGAAGTGACAATTCGGCGCAAATTTTTCAACATACTTTGAAAGAGTTCAAATGATTCTGTCTTATATTCATTGAGCGGATCCCGCTGCGCATAACCACGAAAACCAACAACAGAACGCAAATGGTCTAAACTCACCAGATGTTCACGCCATAACGTGTCAATAGTTTCGAGCAATACTGCTTTGTGAAAATAAGCCATAACTTCTGGAGAATATCGTTCAGTACGCTCATTTTCAAGTTTTGTAACAGCATTTGATACACGCTCTAGAATTTGCTCCTCGGCAATTCCATCTTCTTTTGCCCATTCTTCCACTGGAAGCTCAAGATTAAAGAGTTGTTGAAGCTCTTCTTCAAGAGTTTTTGCATCCCATTTTTCAGAATATGTCCCTGAAGGAATATAAGCCTCTACGAGATCCTCTACGACTTCATTGCGCATTTCAAGGATCATTTCTGATAAATCATCTGCGTTCATGACCTCCATACGCTGTTCAAAAATAACCTTGCGTTGATCATTCATGACATCATCATATTTTAGCAGATTTTTACGAATTTCAAAGTTTCGTGCTTCAACCTTTTTTTGTGCTTTTTCAAGGGCTTTATTAATCCATGGATGGATAATAGCTTCATTTTCTTTCAATCCAAGTTTTTGCAGCATACCATCCATACGGTTAGAGCCAAAGATACGCATAAGATCATCTTGAAGAGAGAGAAAGAATTTTGAGCGACCAGGATCGCCTTGGCGACCAGAACGTCCACGAAGTTGGTTATCAATACGACGGCTTTCATGACGTTCAGTAGCGATAACGTAAAGCCCTCCAGCCGCTAAAGCTTTTTCTTTAAGCTTCTGAACATCTTTTTTTATTTCTTCAATTTTAGCTGTCCGCTCTGGACCTTCCGGGATATCCTGTAACTCTTGTCGGATGCGCATTTCAACATTACCACCAAGCTGTATATCCGTACCGCGTCCTGCCATGTTGGTTGCAATGGTGAGAGCTCTAGGAACTCCTGCTTGCGCAATGATATATGCTTCTTGTTCGTGATAGCGAGCATTTAAGACTCTAAAATCGGTAATGCCTTCTTTTCGCAAACGCTCTGCCAATTGTTCTGACTTTTCAATAGAGGTTGTTCCAACAAGAATAGGCTGTTCTTTTTCATGAGCTTGACGGATATCACGCACAATTGCCCGATATTTCTCTTCTGCTGTTCGATAAATCTCATCATCTTCATCAATACGTTGTATTGGCAAATTTGTAGGGACTTCGACAACGTCAAGACCATAAATATTTCTGAATTCTTCGGCTTCTGTTGTTGCAGTTCCAGTCATGCCAGATAATTTTCTATACATACGGAAGTAATTTTGGAAAGTGATGGAAGCAAGTGTCTGGTTTTCTGGTTGAATAGCAACATGCTCTTTAGCTTCTAACGCTTGATGAAGTCCTTCAGAATAACGCCGCCCAGGCATCATTCGCCCTGTAAATTCGTCAATAATAACGATTTCATCATTGCGAACAATATAATCTTTATCGCGAGCAAACAGTTTATGAGCTTTTAGAGCATTATTGACATGATGAACGATAGCGACATTTTCTATGTCATAAAGACTCTCACCTTTAAGATGCCCAGCTTGTTCGAGCATTTTTTCAATTTTTTCAGTACCAACTTCGGTAAAGGTCGTTGTTTTTTGTTTTTCGTCTATTTCATAGTCTTCTGGAGTTAAGGCAGGAATAAATGTATCAATAAGGTTATAGAAGTCAGTGCGATCTTCTAGAGGACCAGAAATAATAAGGGGGGTACGGGCTTCATCAATAAGAATCGAATCAACTTCATCAACAATTGCGTAATGATGTCCACGTTGGACCATTTGACTATGATCGAAGGCCATATTATCACGCAAATAATCAAAACCTAGTTCATTATTTGTGGCATAGGTGATGTCGCATGCATAGGCTTCTCGGCGGGCATCACTATCAAGATCATGAAGAATCACGCCTGTTGTAAGCCCTAGAAAACTAAAAATTTTCCCCATTGTTTCAGCATCACGACTGGCGAGATAATCGTTTACTGTCACAACATGAACGCCTTTACCTTCCAATGCATTGAGATAAATTGGTAGAGTTGCCATTAATGTTTTACCTTCACCAGTACGCATTTCAGCTATGCCGCAGTCGTGAAGGACCATTCCACCAATAAGTTGTACGTCAAAAGGACGCATGTCATAAACACGTTTTGCGGCTTCACGAACAGTCGCGAAAGCTTCCGGTAAGAGCAAATCAACACCCTCACCTTCACTAAGACGTTTACGAAAGGCATCTGTTTTTTGGCAAAGTTGCTCATCACTTAATTTTACGAATTGTTCTTCCAAAGCATTAATTTGTGCAACTTTTTGGCGGAGTGCTTTGAGATGTCGCTCATGAGCTGAACCAAAAAACTTACGGGCAAAAACACCTAAACTGACCATCTCTGGCCCTTTCTTTTAATTGTTGTCACTCTTGTTGGGTAATTCATACGCTCTCCCCATACTCTACATTTTCTTCAAATTATCTGATATCATTAGTGACATCATGAAATGCAGATGGTACCATTATACTTGCTGGTGTGCAATTTTTCACTCTAATTATAAAGTAGAGATAAGAGGCTAAGCGCTTTATGTCAACTTTAAGTATGCTATTTAACTGATACAATACAAAGTAATTTAAGATACAATATGTCATTTTTCTCTATTATCATGTTTTTCATCTGCATTAGATAGGATTGGAGAAACTGAGATAAAAGGATAATTTTATACTTTTTTTAAATAAAATTACTAATTTATTTCTCTATGTTTAAAGATTAAAGTGTTATGGTAAAGAAAATTGGAATCTTGAACCTGCCTTCATTTTTAAGGAGTATATTTATGAAATTTAACTTTATCACGCTTTTTTTAGCATCAACTTTATTGGCAAGTACAAGTTTAGGGGTGAGTGCTCAAGAAGGTTTGAATTCATCGTCGAGTGATTTAAAGACTTTAGAGAAAGCTTCTGAAAAAGCCGTTTCTCCTTCTCATGTTATGGCGGTTATTGATGGGAAAAATATTACAGCAGGCCAATTGGATGATTTAGCGCTTGAAATAAATCCTAATTTAGCACGTTTTCCTGATGAACAACGCCGTATGATGGTTCTAAAAGCTTATTTAGATATGCAGGCCCTCGCAAAAGCAGCAAGAAGCAAAGGTCTTGATAAGACAGAAGCTTACGATAAACGTATGGCAGTCATGCGTGACAATGTTCTTCAACAGCTTTATTTTAAACAGGCGATTGTTGATAAAATATCGGATACTGATTTGGAAGCTCTTTATAAGCAAGAAGTTGCTGCTTTACCTAAAGAGGATGAGGTTAAAGCGCGTCATATTTTGGTCAAAACGAGAAAAGAAGCAGAAGCTATCATTAAGCATTTAAATAAAGGCGAAAATTTTGAAGAGATTGCAAAGAAAAGTTCAACAGATGGTTCTGCTGCCGTTGGGGGTGATCTTGGTTATTTTAGCCATGGTCAAATGGTCAAGCCTTTTGAAGATGCCGCATTTGGTTTGAAAGTTGGCGAATACACAAAACAACCCGTTGAAAGTCCTTTTGGTTGGCATATTATTAAATTAGAAGATCGTCGTGTAAAACAACCGCCTGCATTTGATGATGTTAAAGAGATGTTGCGGACACAGCTGATAAAAAAGCGCTATCAAGAACTGATTGTTGATTTGCGTAGCAAGATAGATGTGAAATACCCTGATCCTAATGTTACAAAAATCATGGAATCGCTTCATCAAAATGGGACGCTACTTCCCGATGAGACATCTGATGAAGAAGATACGGAATAGCTAGTAAAAATAAGTAGATAGCCTCTTTAATAGATAATTTGCTAGGTTAGTTTTGTTCAAAAAGCCTAGCAGTTTTCTATGAGAGGTTATTGATCTGCAATCATTTCATTTTTTTATAGAAAGCATATTGTGGTTTTGAAAATCTCTCCTTTGTCGCCTCAAAAGATCCAAGAGCTTTCTCCATTATCTGGTGTACGGATAGCAACAGCTGAAGCTGGGATTAAATATAAAGATCGTACAGATCTTCTTTTCATCATATTCGATAAGCCAGTGAGTGTGGCCGGTGTTTTTACCCGTTCAAAATGTCCATCTTCCCCTGTAGAGCATTGTCGTGCATCGCTTCCTCATGGGGTTGCGAGGGGTGTTGTTGTGAATTCTGGAAATGCAAATGCTTTTACAGGAAGCAAAGGAAAGCACACAACCGATGCAATTATTTGTGCAGCAGCGAACGCTTTAAAGGTTAGAGAAGATGAAATTTTTATAGCTTCTACGGGTGTTATTGGTGAGCCAATGGATGCATCGGGTATTGTCAATCTTTTACCAAGTATGACAGAGACAGCAGAAGAGGGAAATTGGTTGGAAGCTGCAAAAGCCATAATGACAACGGACACATTTCCAAAACTTGCGACCCGCACTTTTGACTGTGGGGGAGAGCGTGTTACCATTAATGGAATTGCAAAAGGTGCTGGTATGATTGCACCCGATATGGCGACAATGCTGTCATTTGTGGTTAGTGATGCTACCATTTCTTCGGATGCACTCCAATCCATGTTATCAGAGGCAGTTGAGGGTTCTTTCAATTCAATTACTGTTGATAGCGATACCTCAACTTCAGATACGCTTATGTTGTTTGCGACAGGAAAAGAACATGTTCCATGTCTTACAAGTAAATCTGATCCGCGTTATGGGGTTTTTGTGAAACAATTGAGTGCACTTCTGCATGAACTTGCACTACAAGTTGTTTGTGATGGTGAAGGTGCTCGTCATTTAATTGAGGTTAATGTGGTGGGTGCTACAACAAATAATGCAGCTAAAACTATTGCTTTATCAATTGCAAATTCACCGCTCGTAAAAACGGCTATTGCCGGTGAAGATGCGAATTGGGGGCGGGTCGTTATGGCAGTTGGGAAGGCCGGTGTTGAAGTCGATCGTGATCTATTGACGATTTGGTTTGGTGAGCATCGTGTGGCCGTGAATGGCGTACGAGATCCTGAGTATTGTGAAGAGACAATAGGTACTTATATGCAAGGTAAGCACATCACGATTCGTGTTGATATCGGTTTGGGTAAGAGTACGGCGACGGTTTGGTCTTGCGATTTAACAAAAGAGTACGTTATGATCAATAGCGATTACAGAAGTTAATGGATGCACTTTATATTTAACAGTTTATTATTTTTCAGAGCAAATGGGGTATGTGAGCTCTTTTAGGAGCAGAGGGGATATGATAGAAAAGTCAGTTATCTTTATGTTCCCTATTGGGGAGTGATATGTGTATGAAAAGTTCCATTCTTCTTGTTGTTGCATGTGCACTGTTAGATCAGAATAATCGTGTTTTGCTTACACAGCGTCCTGAAGGAAAATCATTGGCTGGTTTATGGGAGTTCCCTGGTGGCAAGGTTGAGCAAGGTGAAACTCCGGAAGCATCATTGATTCGTGAATTAGAGGAAGAGCTTGGTATTTATGTTCAACCAAATAATTTACACCCTTTAACATTTGCAAGTCATAGCTATAAAACATTTCATCTCTTAATGCCATTGTATCTTTGTGACCATTATGAGGGCGTTGCGCAAGGACGAGAGGGCCAAAATTTAGAATGGGTTTTTATTAATGATCTTGATAAATACCCTATGCCTGATGCTGATAAACCATTGGTTCAGGTATTGAAAAATCATCTTCTTTAATGTGTTATAAGAAGAAAATATAATTCAATATATTGATTTAAAATAATAATTTATATTTTTTATGTTGAATGGGAAAGTCCAGGGTCATAAAAATTTTCTCATTTCAAATCTGTTTTATGTTAAATTAGTCAAAACCATTCTTTTGCACGTTCCAAGCGGGGCGGGTCATGTGGATAAAATTATTTAAGAAAGAAATAAAATACGTGTTGAAAGAATACTCTCCAATAGCCAAGGGTTATCGCAACATTGAGAATTGGCAAAGTGTATAATGATGCCTTTGCACGCTTCATAAGCATAAAAATGGTGGTAGATAATGGATTTATACTTTTCGCGATTATTATTGAGAGATTGTCTTGGATGCACCGAGAGATATTAGGAGTATTTCTTTCATAAGATATCGATAATAGGAAAAATTTCAAAAAATGTTGCTTTTGATTAAGAGGGGCATATCCCTTACGTAATATAGAACGCCATTGTGTTGCATATTTGCGGGGTTGTTTAAAAGAGGCATCTCGCAATATTCCAAAGCCCATTTCGTGCCGGCACTCGTGAATGGTATAATGGTAGAGCTTTATAAGATAAAATCTATTGAGCGCCACTATCTTTACGCTTGTGAAGGAGTAAGCTGGTTCCAATGTTAGTTATGATAGCTCTTGGCATTTGAGAGCATTCAGAAGGGATATTTTTCTTTTCGTAATCATTTTTACTTATACATCAATTTCGCTTGTGATGAACAAGCAAGCGATTTTGATTGATTCAACATAAAAACAGATTTGAAATAAGAGAATTTTACGATATTTAGAATGCTTGATGCAGAGTGAATGATGGATAATTATCCTTATAAATCAATCTATTGCATAATAAAAACATTCAATTAATTTTTTATAGGAGGCATGTATTAAGTTTCTTGAATTGGACGGCGTTTTGCGATAGGATATTGATTTTTTTTAGCGATACGCGTAATTGCTTTTTCCAATGGCTCAATCATAACGTCCATAGAAAAACCATTTGCGTGAATAATATTTGCGTGATCGACCATAATAGCAACATGATCTTTCCAAAAAATTAAATCACCTCGTTGAAGTTTATCAGTATCTGTAAGAAGACTGCCTATAGTTTCTTGCTGCATATCGGTATCACGTAAGACTATTTGATCGGTCATCATCATAGAGAGCTGAATGAGTCCCGAACAATCAATTCCAAAACCGCTGACACCACCCCAAAGATAAGGTGTACGGATAAAGGTTTCTGCAACTGTGACATAATCTTCATATACGCGTCCAATGGGGCTGAGATGGCTCGTAATGATTGCTGTTCCATTTTCAAGAATAGAATACATTGTGTCACGGACTTCAATTTCATCAACAACACTGACTTTGCTTCCCATAGATAATGGGGATACTATTGGTCCACGTAAGTCAGCGTGTAAATATTTAAATGTGCGTGGTACTGAAACCACATGTGTTTGTTTTATGGTTGATGTACAAAGAACTTTTGTATCAATATAACCGACATAACCATCTTTGAGTGATTGTCCCCACGACAATGTTTCCCCTTGTTCAAAAATGAGAAGTTCTTCTCCCAATAAGCATTCTGTTTGTCTTTCACTTTTTTTACTATTTTCTTTAAAAAGTCCAGCGACCGCTGTATTAACACGTCTTTTTTCACCTTGAACAAAGCGTTGAGCTGTAATTTCTGTTTCAAGACGTTGATCTGCTAGATCATCTCTGAATGCATGAAGTCTTGGGTCTTTAGAGATCATCTTTTTGCTTTCCATTTTGTTACTCCTTACCTTTAAACAAACTCATGAAAACTGTATTGGTAAGGTTTTTATCCTCAAACAAAACTAAGAACACAGTGTAAGACCAATTATTCTTTAAGCTGCAAAATTGTCCATTTTTGTGGATATTTGTGTCAAAATTCATTTTTTAAAAATATTATAAAGGGCACGAATAGTTTGTGCTGATCCACCAATAGGGTATCCTGGTTTTTCTTTTGGAACCCATCCATAAAGGTCAAAATGCGCAAAATGTTCAGCTTTTTCAACAAAAGAATTAAGAAATAAAGCAGCCGTTATAGAACCAGCAAAGCTATTTCCAGTTACATTGTTAAGATCGGCAATTGGTGATGATAACATCTCTTGGTAAGGTTTCCAAAGGGGCATTTGCCAAAGAGGATCAAAGACAGCGTGAGCAGATTCAGAAATTTGTTGTGCCCATATTGAATCATTACAATAAAATGCGGGAAGATCTGGTCCTAATGCTATACGCGCTGCCCCTGTTAAAGTAGCCATACAAAGCATGAATTGTGGACTTTCTTCATCACCATAGGCGAGTGCATCGGCAAGGACAAGGCGCCCTTCAGCATCTGTATTACCTACTTCAACACTTAAACCTTTACGACTTTTAAGAATATCACCTGGTCGGTAAGCATTCGCAGAAATTGCATTTTCTACAGCTGGAATCAAAACGCGTAAACGGAAAGGCAATTTTGCATCCATGATAAGTTTAGCCAATCCCAAAACGTTTGCTCCACCCCCCATGTCTTTTTTCATAAGCAACATGTTATTGGCTGATTTAATATCGAGGCCTCCAGTATCAAAAGTTACGCCTTTGCCCACCAACGTTATTTTAGGATGATGTTCTTGCCCCCAGAGTAACTCAATCAGTCGTGGTGCAGTGCTGCCTGCTCGTCCTACAGCATGAATCATCGGAAAGTTATGGGTTAAGAGATCGTCTCCACAAATACTTTTGATATGAGCACCATAGGTTTTTCCTAGTTTTCGAGCTTCTTTTTCGAGAGTATCAGGGTTCATATCATTGGCTGGAATATTAATGAGATCACGGACGAAAAAGACAGCTTCATAAATTCGTTGGAGTTCATTAAGATCAATAGCCTCATTGACATGGATAGATAATGATTTGAAAGAAGAATTTTGACGATAGCGATTAAATTGATAGCTACCGAATGCTAATCCAAGATAGGTATTTATTTCATCAGAGGTTGTACCTTCTAAATGCCATTGACCAGCAGGAAGTTTTTGAGCAAGAACTCCTGTGATAAAAGGATCGTTACCATTGCCAATTCCAAATAAAACTTTTTTTAAATGCCCCGTTTCGTGAGGAATAAAGAGTATTTGTCCCGCTTTACCAGTAAAGTCATTAACTTTTATCCATGCTGTTGTTGACGCATCAAGTGATAAGTTGGCAAGAGTTCTTTGGTTTACCAAGATGATAGGGCAACTGTTATCGATACGTGTTGAGGTAAAATGAATGTGGTGGTGCTGCATAGTTATGAGATCCTTATAGTCGTCTAAGTGCGACATATTCGACCAAATGATTTTTTCCCTTTCGTAGAATGAGATTGGACCGTGGTCGTGTTGGCAATATATTTTCCTGTAAATTTTTTAAATTAATCGTTTGCCAAAGATCCTCAGCGATTTTTGAAGCTTCTTTTTCATTGAGATGGGCATAACGATGAAAATAGGATTCAGGATTTTGAAAAGCTGTTTTACGCAAACGTTTAAAGCGCTCCAAATACCAGTGACGAATGACTTCTGTTTCAGCATCGACATAGATTGAAAAATCAAAAAAATCTGATACGAAAGGAATAGCTTTTCCATCTTTAGGAAGATCACTGACCTGTAATACATTAATACCTTCAACAATTAAAATATCAGGACGATCAATGGTAATAGTCTGATTTTCTAGAACATCATAGATCATATGTGAGTAAAGCGGGGCACGGACATTTCCGATACCTGCTTTTATAGCCGAAAGAAAGCACAGCAACTTTTTAATGTCATAGGAATCAGGAAATCCTTTGCGATTCATTCGATTTTTTTGCTGTAAGATTGCGTTAGGATAGAGAAAACCATCCGTTGTGATTAGATCAACTTTAAGGCTAGATGTCCATCTTTTCAACAGTTCTTGAAGAATGCGAGCCGTGGTTGATTTTCCTACAGCTACAGAACCAGCAATTCCAATAATAAAGGGCGTTTTTCTACTCTCTTCTTGATGGAGAAACTGCTGACGTTTGTGAAAAAGTTCCTGTACTGCTTCAACATGGCATGATAATAGACGCGATAAAGAAAGATAAATGCGTTGGACTTCTTTAAGATCAATAGGATCATCAATAGAGCGTAAACGCTTAATTTCATCAAAAGTCAAAGTAAGAGGTGTGTCTGCACGAAACTCTGACCATTCTTGTGCAGTAAAAACGCGATAGGGTGAATATCGGTCAGAAACGGATTTGATCAGATTATCTTTCTGATTAATTTTTTGTATAGTCGTATCAATCATTTGTATTGGTCGAGAATTTTTTGCAGCAGCAATTGATTTAAGAGTAGACAGATGAGCGGCTTCATTTTCAAGTAAATTTTGTTTTGCATGCTCTCTTCTTTTAAGATAGTAGATCATTTTTCATTAACTTATAGTCCAGTCATTCCAGTTTGCACGGATTTGTGCTAATGAGTGCCCTTGCGCCAAAAAAGTCCATAAAAGTAGACGCGCTTTTACGGCTGATAAATAACCAGACATGAGAGCACCAGAAGCAATCATATCGATTTCGGAGCCTTTATAGCCATAAGTTATACGAGTTGTTGAGCCATTACAACAACGACTAGCAATAATGATTGGTATTTTTTGTGCATATTGTTGTACAAGGTCTGCTTCTTGAAAACTACAGTGTCCTGCACCAAAACCAGCAATAACAACTCCAGCATAATACCCACTTTCAAGGCATAGTTTCATTAATTTTGCATCAGATGATAAAGAGGAATAGAGGAGTGCAATTTGATGATCATGGTTTTGGGGAAGATCAAACGTTTTTGGGAAAAATTTTCGATCATTGAAATAAATAAGTTTTCCCTCTAAAATAGTTCCTAAAACACCTGCAAGACCTGATTGAAATGTTTCGACTTTGACGGTATGGCTTTTATAGAGCCAATAAGGTGAATGAATTGCATCATTTATGACAACGAGAACGCCCCGGTTACGACTTTGTGTGGCTGCTGCGACACGAGTGGCTGCTAAAATGTTGGCGGGGCCATCGGCGCCTGCTTCATGAGGCATGCGCATAGCACCGGTTATGATGAGTGGTTCGGCTTCTTTCCAATAAAGAGAAAGAAAAAAAGCTGTTTCTTCCAGAGTATCAGTCCCTTGTGTTAAAACAATACCTTCTGCACCAGCGTTTATTTGTTGTTTTGCCCACTTAATTATTTCAAAAAGCATTTGAAACGATAAAGATCCACTTGGTATTTGCATCAATGTTTGTGCATGAATATCAGCAACGTTATTTAAATCAGGAACACTTTTTATGAGGTTATCTGAAGTTAAAGTCGGTTGCATGTGACCAAAACTATCAGCAGTCATTGCAATTGTTCCACCTAAGGTCCCTATGGCTATTTTTTTCATAATTTTCCTCTAAAAAGCACAAACTGTTTATATAAAGCTATTTAGCAGTAATTTACATTGACAACAATGATATCATTTTTCCATTTTCAACAAATTGAGTTATGCTGAATCATTGTGTTTTGCTGTATATGTTCTTAAATAGGACAATAGTAATTGAGTTTTACATTGTATGAAAAGAAATCAATATTAAAAAGTAAAGTTAATATTAAGGAGTTTCCTTATGACAGAACATAAGCCAGACATAATGTATGGTACAACAATTATTACGGTACGAAAAGGTGGAAAAGTCGTGATGGCCGGTGATGGTCAGGTCTCTCTTGGACAGACAATTATGAAAGGCAATGCACGTAAAGTGCGTCGTCTTGGAAAGAACGGAGTGGTTATTGCTGGTTTTGCAGGTGCTACGGCAGATGCTTTTACATTACTGGAGAGATTGGAAACAAAGCTTGAACAATATCCTGATCAGCTTATGCGTGCTTGTGTGGAACTTGCAAAAGATTGGAGAACAGATCGCTATTTGCGTCGTCTCGAAGCAATGATGCTCGTGGCTGATAAGAAAGTAACTTTGGCTCTAACAGGGCTTGGTGATGTCTTAGAGCCAGAAGATGGGGTTATGGCAATTGGCTCTGGAGGAAATTTTGCTCTTTCAGCAGCGCGTGCACTCATGGATTTGGATTTGGATGCAGAAACTATTGCTCGTAAAGCTATGGCTATTGCCGCTAAAATTTGTGTTTACACCAATGATCATTTTACGATTGAAACATTGGATGCAGAATTATCTTCTTTAGAGAAAGCTATTTAAATGTGTGTTGTATTTTCCCCTCGTGAGACTGTTTCTGAACTTGATCGTTTTATTATTGGCCAAAATGATGCCAAACGCTCTGTAGCTATTGCATTGCGCAATCGGTGGCGTAGGCAACAGCTTGATGAGCCGATGCGTGAAGAAGTTATGCCAAAAAATATTTTAATGATAGGGCCAACAGGTGTTGGTAAAACAGGAATCGCACGTCGATTAGCAAAACTTTCTGGAGCACCTTTTGTGAAAGTAGAAGCGACGAAATTTACTGAAGTTGGTTATGTGGGACGTGATGTTGAGCAAATTATTCGAGATCTTGTTGAAATTGCCATTTCTCTTGTGCGTGAAAAGAAACGGGATGAAATAAAAGAAAAGGCTCACGTGAATGCTGAAGAGCGGGTTTTAGACGCCCTTGTTGGTAAAACAGCAAGTCCTGCTACCCGTGATAGTTTTCGTAAAAAATTGCGTGAAGGTGAATTGGATGAGAAAGAGATTGAAATTGAAGTCGCCGATAATAATAGCAATAGTGCTTCAACCTTTGATATTCCTGGTATGCCTGGGGCACAAATGGGTATTATGAATTTATCAGATATTTTGGGAAAAATGGGCAGTCGTACAAAAGTCCGTAAGACGACAGTAAAGGATTCTTTTAAACCGCTCATTGATGATGAATCTGAAAAACTCCTTGATCAGGAGCAAATTATTCAAGAGGCGCTTCGTGTTGCTGAAAATGACGGTATTGTTTTTATCGACGAGATTGATAAAATTGCAACCAGGGATGGTGGAGCAAGTGTTGCGGTTTCGCGTGAGGGCGTTCAACGGGATCTTTTGCCTTTGGTTGAAGGAACAACAATTGCTACAAAATATGGGCAAATCAAAACAGATCATATTCTTTTTATTGCCTCAGGTGCATTTCATGTTTCCAAGCCATCTGATTTATTACCGGAACTTCAAGGACGTTTGCCCATCCGTGTGGAGCTGAACCCTTTAACAAGGGAAGATTTACGGCGCATTCTAACGGAACCAGAAGCTAGTTTGATTAAACAATATATTGCTCTTATGGCAACAGAAGAGGTTCATTTGGAAATTACCGATGATGCAATTGATGCTTTAGCAGATATTGCTGTAGATTTAAATGCAAGGATTGAAAATATAGGGGCACGTCGTTTGCAAACAGTGATGGAGCGCGTTTTGGATGAGATTTCTTTCACTGCACCTGATAAAGCTGGAACATCGTTTAAAATTGATGCTGCTTATGTGAGAAAATCGATTGGCGAGCTTGCTGCTGATATCGATCTTTCACGTTTTATTCTTTGAAAGTTATTGCTTGTTCTGTTTATCTGCGTGCTTCGATAATTTTGAAACCATGGGCTTGTTCATGTATCAACACTGTGCGGAAAATATTTTTTAATAATGTTTCATAAGGCAGGTGGCGGTTTGCAACAAAAAGCAGACTGCCGCTTGGCTTTAAGCACTTTGCAGCATTTATAATAAAATTTTTTCCTAATGAAACATCTGTTGTTTGTTGTGTGTGAAACGGTGGATTTGAAATGATTGTGTCATATAGATTTGTGACAGGTTCATGTACAAGGTCATGCCAATAAAAATGAATTGGAAAAGGAGTTGTTATGGATTTAAGGTGCTGTTTTGCTGCTCTCAAAGCATTGTAGTCTGCTTCATAAAGGTCGAGAGCAGTGAGTTTTTCACTTCTTTCAAGCGCAACGTGAGAAAGATAACCCCATCCAGCACCAAAATCAGCTGTTTTTCCAGAAATAACTTTGAGCATATAAGAAGCAAGCGCAGCAGATCCTGGATCAATACGACCGTGTGAGAACATACCAGAAGTGGTTTGAAATTTACCAAAAGTGAGCGGTGGTGAGCGCAATTGCGCAATGTTATGTCTCTCAATTTGTTGAGGAACTTGCAACCAAAATACAAGACCATGATTTTTAGACAATTTATTGGTGATGGGAACAATTGTTTTGACCCATTTCATCATTGAAGCAGCACCAGCAGTTTTATCCCCACTAATTACAATCCATCTATTGGGTTTAACGCATTCTAATAAATCAAGAAAACAATTTTGGTTCAAACCACGATATTTGCTCAAATGTAAAAATGCACCATCATAGCTGAAAGTTTTATCTATTTGAGGAGAGCAGTGAAATTGAGTATCGACAAATTTTAAAAAATCTGGTCGCCAAGGCGTAATAACTTTTAAATTTTGTGCCCATTCTGGAGCTGGGATTTCTGTTAAACCAAAACTTAGCCAACACTGGTTTGGATCAGGATACGGGAGTTCATGATTTTCAAAAGGCAAAAATAATAACACATATGACTCTTTCAAAGAAAAATGCCACTCCAATGTTGGGATGGCATTTCATGATACGATAAGAGGAAAAACTTACTCTTCTTTCTTACGGCGGCGCTTATTTTCAGGTTGTTTTTTTTCATCCACGCACTTTTCTTCATTCATCGCTTTATCACCGGTGATTTCCTTTCCGGTTGTTTGATCAACGACCTTCATTGATAACCGAACTTTTCCACGCTCATCAAAGCCCATTAATTTAACCCAAACTTTGTCACCTTCTTTTACAATATCTGTTGTTTTGGTGACGCGTTCTGATGCAAGCTGAGAGATATGAACGAGTCCATCACGAGAACCAAAGAAGTTTATAAATGCACCAAATTCTGCAGTTTTTACAACTGTTCCTTGGTAGATAGCACCAACTTCAGGCTCATCGACAATAGAATGGATCCAACGTTTTGCTGCTTCAATGGTTTTAGCATCAGCAGAAGCAATTTTAATGGTACCATCATCTTCAATATTAATTTTTGCTCCAGTTTGTTCCACGATTTCCCGAATAACTTTACCACCAGAGCCGATAACATCACGGATTTTATCGACAGAAATATTCATAACTTCGATTCGTGGAGAAAATTCACTCAGCTCAGCACGTGCACTGGTTAAAGCTTTCGCCATCTCATTAAGGATATGGATTCGTCCACCTTTGGCTTGTTCAAGCGCGATTTTCATAATCTCTTCGGTAATACCATCAATTTTGATATCCATTTGCAAGGCAGTAATACCATTTTCTGTTCCTGCGACTTTAAAATCCATATCTCCAAGATGATCTTCATCCCCTAAAATATCAGAAAGAACAGCAAAGCGTTCTCCTTCTTTAATCAAGCCCATAGCAATACCAGCAACAGGGCGTGCTAGAGGAACACCAGCATCCATAAGAGCAAGTGAGGTTCCACAAACCGTTGCCATAGAAGAAGAGCCATTGGATTCAGTGATTTCTGAGACAGCACGAATGGTATAAGGAAAAGATTCTTTCGTTGGTAACATGGGGTGAATTGCCCGCCATGCCAATTTGCCATGTCCAATTTCACGACGACCTGGAGAACCAAGGCGTCCCGTTTCACCCACTGAAAATGGTGGAAAATTGTAATGGAGAAGGAATGTTTCCTTATACATTCCTGTCAAAGAATCAACATATTGTTCATCTTCACCAGTTCCCAATGTTGCAACGACAATCGCTTGTGTTTCTCCGCGGGTAAAGAGTGCTGATCCATGTGTGCGGGGTAAAATACTTACTTCTGATTGGATAGGGCGTACGGTAGAAAGATTGCGTCCATCAATCCGCTTTTGGGTATCAAGAATGTTTCCGCGAACAATTTTTGCTTGCAACTGTTTAAATACGGTTGCAATTTGATCTGCACTAAATTGACAGTCTTTTTCTGGTTCTGGCATAAATTTATTGAGGATTTCTGTCTTTAGTGCATCAATTGCAGCATAACGTTCTTGCTTATCAGTAATTGTGTAAGCCTTTCGTATATCCTGTTCTGCCATTTTCTGCATCGCTTTTTCAAGCTCAGAAAGATCTTCAGGAACAAAATCACGAGGATCTTTTGCAGCAACTTCAGCAAGCTTTATAATGGCATCAAGGACAGGTTGAAGGCCTTTGTGACCAAACATTACGGCCCCCAACATGATATCTTCCGGTAATTCTTGTGCTTCTGATTCAACCATCAAAACAGCACTTTCTGTTCCAGCAACAACAAGATCAAGTTTTGATTCAGGCATTTCATCGATATGAGGATTAAGAATATATTGTCCATTACAATAGCCAACGCGGGCACCGGCTATAGGCCCCATGAAAGGAACACCTGACAGGGTCAATGCCGCAGAAGATGCAATCATCGCAAGGATATCGGGATTGTTTTCGAGATCATGCTGTATAACGGAAACAATAACTTGTGTATCATTTTTATATCCCTCAACGAAAAGGGGACGAATTGGGCGATCAATCAAACGTGAAACCAAAGTTTCATTTTCACTTGGTCGACTTTCACGTTTTAAATAGCCCCCAGGTATTCGACCAACAGCATAGGATTTTTCTTGATAATTAACGGTGAGTGGAAAAAAGTCCTGGTCTGGTTTTGGGATTTTGGCCGATACAACGGTAGCTAAGACAATCGTTTCTCCATAGGTAGCAATCACTGCACCATCAGCTTGACGCGCTATTTTCCCTGTTTCAAGGGTGAGCGGACGCCCGGCCCATTCAATTTCTATCTTGTGCGTTTTGAACATTTTTTATCCTTAATGACCAGTGTTTAAATCTTTGATTGCTCACATTCTGGTTTTGCGTAGCATACTTCCAAGATCTGGGGTGGACAACATACTTTTTATCTTTGTTGCAAGAAAAGAGAAGTAAACTGCTTAAATGCGAAACGATGAGCAGTTCTATCCCATAATAACTTATCAGTTTTTAAAATTTTTAATTAAAAGCAACACGTTGAAAAAATGGGTGTTTTTTTAATACCACTTCCATTTTTCTTTTAGCGACGCAAACCTAACTTCTTTATAAGTGTCTGATAACGATTTTGGTCAACTCCTTTAAGATAATCAAGAAGACGCCGACGTTGAGATACCATCTTCAAAAGACCACGACGAGAATGATTATCTTTTTTGTGAGATTTAAAGTGGTTTGTTAAATTAGAAATACGTTCAGAAAGTACAGCAATTTGCACTTCTGGTGATCCTGTATCACCAACTTTGTTTGCGTATTCTGCGACAAGAGCTTTTTTACGTTCAGCTGTAATCGACATCGTATTATCCTTTCCAAAAACGAAGAAACATAAAGCCACCCATAGCCGAGATGTCGTTCAGCAAGGGTCTGTGAGAAAACAGGAAAAGTCGAAGACTCTTACCTATTTTCGTTCTTATATAGGAAAGAAGGTTAAAATACTAGTCCTTGACAGCATTTTGAAGTCTTTCTTTAAATAAAAGCTTTTGTTTTGAAATATTGATTTAAATAGAGTTTTATGAGAAGTGTTTTAAACAATTATGCATCCTTTTGATACAAAGATTATGAGTGTGTGTGAGTGGTAACAAAAGTGATAAATAGCGTTGGAGGGAAAAGATGCAGAGCATTTCAACATTAAAACTTTTTCGTAATTCGGTATTTCGAAATTTATGGTCATCTACTCTTATTTCTAATTTAGGGGGGCTGATACAAGCTGTTGGAGCAGGGTGGTTAATGGCGTTGATTAGTTCTTCGCATTCCATGGTTGGGCTAGTTCAAAGTGCCACAACATTACCACTTGTTATGTTTTCTTTGATGGCAGGGGCATTAGCTGATAATTTTAATCGGCGTCAAATTATGTTGTGTGTACAGATTATGATGATGGTCATATCGATGAGTTTATCTGTTTTAGCCTATATGGGATTTCTAACACCTTGGCTTTTGTTATGTTTTACGTTTTTGATTGGATGTGGCACAGCTTTTTATAATCCTTCTTGGCAAGCAACGATAGGAGATATTGTGAGCAGGGAAAATATTCCTGCTGCTGTTAGTTTGAATAGTGTCGGCTTTAATTTGATGCGGAGTGTTGGTCCTGCGATTGGTGGTGCCATCATTGCAACTTTAGGGGCATCGGCTGCTTTTTTGTTTAATGCTATAAGCTATATTCCTCTTATTGGTGCGTTGTTTTTCTGGAAGTCGAATTATGAAAACAACTCATTGCCACGAGAAAGGCTGTTAGGAGCTGTCTCAGATGGTTTGCGTTATGTTGCGATGTCACCTAATCTCTTAAGTATTATGGTTCGAGCGTTCCTTTTTGGTATAGGAGCAACTTCTATTTTAGCACTTTTGCCAATTGTTGCGCATAAAGTTCTTGGAGGAAGTGCCCTTCTTTATGGTACATTGCTCGGTTGTTTTGGGTTAGGAGCCATGACAGCAGGTATTATTAATGCAGTTGTACGGCATCATTTTCGTTCAGAAACAATTATTGCAAGTGCATTTATTGGTTTCGCCTTTTCTTGCTTTTTATTGGGAATCAGTCGTTCACTGATTATAAGCCATATTGCTTTATTTCCTGCAGGGTTATGTTGGGTTTTGGCCTTATCGTTGTTTAATACATCTGTACAACTCTCTACACCACGCTGGGTTGTTGCACGTTCTTTAGCTCTTTATCAAACGGCATCTGCCGGGGGGATGGCTATTGGAAGTGCAATCTGGGGAGGTTTAGCTGATGGTTATTCTCCAACAATTGCTTTGAGCGTTTGTTCTTTATTCTTGATTTTTGGTGCTCTTGCAGGGGTAAAATTTAGAATTCAAGAAATTCCTCAGATAGATTTAAATCCTCTTGATCATTTTAGAGAGCCGGAATTATTACTCGACCTCAAAGCAAGAAGTGGCCCGATTATGATAATGATCGATTATAAAATTCATGAAAATGATCTTGAAGAGTTTCTCAAAGTGATGACGCGTCGACGCCATATTCGATTACGTGATGGTGCGCGTCAGTGGGTTCTTTTACGAGATCTTGAAAGACCTGAATATTGGACAGAGGCTTATCATATGCCAACATGGGTAGATTATTTACGCCATAATCATCGTCGCACAAAAGCGGATGCAGAAGTCAATAAGCGTCTGCGTCATTTAAATTGTGCTCCTAACGGTATAAGAGTGCACCGTATGATTGAACGCCAAACAATACCTCAAGCCAATGAGATGCTTTTAAAAGTTTCCTCTGATCATCTCCCTTAGGGTTAAAACAGTTTTTGTAAAATATTAAATTATGTTAATATTATTTCGATCAATTTGTTAGCGTAATCATAAAAAAATTGCTGTTTCAATATTTAATGAATTGATTTATAATGGTTATTTTTCATTTTTCATGTTGAGTGATAGATTCTGAAAATCTTAAGCTTTTCTCGTTTCAAATCTATTTAGAGTAAATCAGTCCATATCTTTGCTTGTACATTATAAACGAGGACTAAAGTATGAGTAAAAAACGATTGAAAAAGAAATAAAAAGCCTTTTATGAATCCTTTAAATGCAAGGATTATTGCGACATTAAGAGGAAAAAGTGTGTGGTGGTGTTAGCTTATAGCACTGACTTAAATTTTGATATGAATACGGTAAATATAGACAATGAAAAGCACCATATTTTTCTTAATTGATAGAGAAAAATATCTTTCCGCAAAAGGTGGTTGGGAAAAGAATCGATTAAATTGTGAAAATCCGCTTTGGTTTAAATAGACCTTTGTCGAGAGTGCCTATAGCAAGAAGTTGTTCCTTATAGAGGACACAAATTTCCTCTTCATCAAGAGGTGCTTTGTGATGATTCAAGAGGATAGAATGGCCTCTTATAATTCTCTGTGCTTGAGTTTCATTAAGGATATAGTGAGGGAGGCAATCCAATGCGGCGCTTGTGTCAATTAAGAGCCCATCGAGTGTTGAGAAGTTTTTTTCAAAAGAACGATTATTCTCATCTGTAGTGTTTTTATTTGGCGGAATGGCCGCTTTTAGTTCCTCCCATGTAATGAGATCTTCTTCATCAAAAGGTGCGACGGCAATACGTCTTAAATCAGCAATATGCCCATAGCAACCGAGATCACGTCCCATATCGCGTGCTAAAGAGCGCACATAAGTTCCTTTTCCGCAGGTTATTTCAAAGATAGAATGCTCTTTGGTAGGCATTTCTAATAACTTGAAAGTTTCTATTTCCACTTCACGGGGCGGAATGTCAACAACTTCCCCTTCACGCGCTAAATCATAGGCACGATTTCCAGCAATTTTGATTGCTGAAAATTGTGGAGGTGTTTGCAAAATAACACCTGTATATTGAGGAAGAAGAGCAAGTATTTCTTCTTGTGTTGGACGTATGAGAGAAGTTTTCGTTATTTCTCCTTCTAAATCATCTGTTGAGCGCTCTTGCCCCCAAGCAATATGAAAACGGTAAGTTTTTTTGCCTTGCATCACGTAAGGGACGGTTTTGGTTGCTTCGCCCAATGCAATGGGAAGGAGACCAGAAGCAAGAGGATCAAGTGTACCCGCATGTCCTGCCTTTTGAGCATGGAAGAGCCATTTGATTTGTGAGACAGCTTCTGTTGATTTCATTCCTTTTGGTTTATCAAATATGACCCAGCCAGAAACAGGACGCCCTTTTTTCTTGTGTTGCCGCGCCATATCTTTAATCCTCATCTGTATCACTATGGTGAAGATCGCGTGCAACCTCAGGCGAGCGAAGGAGGGCATCAATTTTTGAAAAATTATCAAAGCTATTATCAAGTCGGAAACGCAGTTCTGGCATATATTTCATTTGTCGCAACGCATGACTGATTTCTCCACGGAGAAAACGACTATGTTTATTGAGGGTATCAACAACATCGGTATGAGAAGCATTTTTAAGAGTACTGAGAGGTGATACAAAGCAAGTAGCAATTTTTAAATCTGGTGACATGCGTACTTCAGAGACAGAAATAACAATATCTTTCAAGACATCATCAAGCAAAATATCACGCTGTAATATATGCGCTATTGCATGACGTACTTGCTCTGCTACTCTAAGTTGCCGTTGTGATGGCCCTGCATTTTTCATCAAAGTTTTATCCCTGCTACAAGATCTCTTTTTTAATCATCAAGATAAGGAAAAAAGAGACATTGTTTATAAAATCCAATCACTTTAACTCTGTCGTGAAATGAGGAAAGTTATTGGATTATTTTATAATGTGCGGTTAATATGTTCGATACGGAAGGTCTCAATGATGTCTCCTGCGCGCATGTCTTCATAATTTTCAAAGGCTATTCCACATTCTTGACCACTTTGCACTTCATTGACTTCATCCTTAAAGCGTTTGAGTGTTTTCAGCTTTCCTTCGTGAATAACGATATTATCGCGGATAAGGCGAACACCGGCTCCTCGTTCTATTTTACCTTCTGTAACACGACATCCTGCAACTTTTCCAATTTTTGTAATGTTAAAGACTTCTAGAATTTCAGCATTACCAAGGAAAGTTTCACGCTGTTCTGGTGAGAGTAATCCAGACATAGCAGCCTTGATATCGTCAACAAGATCATAAATGATGTTGTAATAACGAATTTCAATTCCTTGTGTTTTAGCAAAATCACGTGCCTGCTTATTGGCTCGAACATTAAAGCCAATTACAGCAGAGTTAGAAGCTTCTGCAAGAGAAATATCACTTTCGGTAATTCCTCCAGCACCAGAATGTACAATACGCGCACGAACCTCGTCATTTCCGAGTTTTTCCAATGCTGAAGCGATTGCTTCAATTGATCCTTGCACATCTCCTTTTATAATAAGAGAAAATTCCTTAACACCAGTCGTTTGCAATTTTGTCATCATCTGTTCAAGAGAACCACGCGAACCAGTTTGCCGCGCAACAGCTTTATCACGTGCTAATCGTTGCCGATATTCAGAAATTTCACGTGCTTTTGCTTCATGTGTGACAACAGCAAAACGGTCTCCGGCTTGTGGTGTTCCTTGCATGCCTAAAATTTCAATTGGTGTAGAGGGAACGGCCTCTTTGACATGGCGGCCATGGTCGTCAATCAAAGCACGTACACGACCCCATTCATTTCCAGCAACGATAATATCAGAAGGGTGTAATGTACCTTTTTGAACAAGAACTGTTGCAACAGACCCACGTCCGCGATCCAATTTGGCTTCAATGATAACGCCCTCTGCAGTTCGTTGAGGATCTGCTTTCAGATCAAGCATTTCAGCTTGAAGAAGGATAGCTTCGAGAAGTTTATCAAGATTTTGACCAGTTTTAGCAGAAACTTCAACGTCCAAAGTTTCTCCACCCATAGTTTCAACAAACACTTCATGTTGTAGAAGTTCTGTACGCACTTTTTGTGCATTCGCAGCTGGTTTATCAATTTTGTTGATAGCAACAATGATAGGTACACCAGCAGCTTTCGCATGATTGATTGATTCAATCGTTTGAGGCATAACACTATCATCAGCGGCTACAACGAGAACAGCAATATCAGTAACACGAGCTCCGCGTGCACGCATAGCGGTAAATGCAGCATGACCTGGTGTATCAATAAAGGTAATTTTTTGACCATTTTGTTCTACTTGATAGGCACCAATATGCTGCGTAATACCTCCTGCTTCGCCAGAAACAACATTTGCTTTACGAATAGCATCCAAAAGCGAAGTTTTTCCGTGGTCAACATGGCCCATAATGGTTACAACAGGGGCGCGCTGCTGCATGTTTTGAGGATTATCTGTTATATTAAAGATACCTTCTTCTACGTCAGATTCTAAAACACGTTTAACAGTATGGCCAAATTCAACAGCGATGAGTTCGGCAACATCTGCATCAATAACATCGCCAGGTTTCATCATTTGTCCTTGTTTCATCAAGAATTTAATCACATCAACAGAACGCTCAGTCATACGTTGTGCGAGCTCTTGAATAGTAATCGTTTCAGGAAGAACAACTTCGCGAGAAATTTTTTCTCTTGGTTCTTGATTTTGTGCACGCTTAAACTTTTCCTGTCTACGCCGCATTGCAGCCATTGAGCGCCCACGTGCGCTTCCTTCTTCATCCAGTGCACTATTCAGAGTTAACTTTCCGCGTCTCCGCTCATCAGCTCCTTTGACAACTTTGGGTACACGTATTTCTGATTTAGCAGGATTAGCACGTCGACTATGCCGTTCTTCCTCTTTATTGTCATCTATTTTGCGTTTTTCAACCACGGTTGTCTGTTTAGGGGCAATAGGAATATCTGTCTGTTCAATGAGAGGGGGAACAGGTGGAGTCTGTACTGGCGATATTTCTTCTTCTTGTTGGAGATGTATTTCTTTTTCTTTAATTTCTTGCTGTAAAATTTCTTCACGCTCTTTAGCGCGTCTTGCTTCTTCTTCGGCTTGTTCTCGCGTTATTTTTTCTTGGATATGTGCTTCTTCTAACGCGCGAAGTCTCGCTTCCATTTCAGTTGATGAAAGATTGCTTTTGGTCACAGATTCTTGAGGCTTTTTTCCCTCAAAACGCGGTTTAGAACGCTGGGGGGCCACATGCGGCTTTGTAATGGGCTGTAGGGTTTCAGCTTTTTCATCAGGTCGCGTAATTTTACGCCGTTTGGTTTCGACAACGACAGCCTTCGTACGGCCATGACTAAAATTTTGTTTAACCGTACTCGTTTCCAAGACAGACCTCTTGAGAGTTAGTGTCTTCTTGACGGTTGTTTTGTCGTTGTTATTTTCACTCATTGTACTTCCTTCACGGCTTGGGCCGTCATCTCACTAGACTTACTATGCTTGTCGTCACGATAGCTGATCAATTTACATGTTGTTTTGAGAAATCCTTCAGCAGCTTTTGTGTCCAATAAAGCTGCGTGCATTACAGGATTAGAGCCAAAAGCCACTCGCATTTCATCACTTGTAAATAAAGATATGGTTTTTATAGTCCGATTTGTTTGTTGTTGTATTGAATGGATGGCCTGTGCAATTTTTCGTTTCCCATCTTCTGTTGTTTCTTTAGCATGAAGTACAAGAATAACTTTACCAGAGCGGATAGCAGCGTCAACCTTTGTTGCTCCCATAACAATTGCTCCCGCTTTTCGTGCCATGGAAAGGCTTGAAAGAGCGGCTTTTAGTAAAAGCGTATCAACAATATGCACAAGATTTGGTGCAACCTCAACATCTGTTTTAAAATTTCTATGAAAAGCTTTCTGTTTGATTGCTTTCTCAATAACAGCGTGATGGGCAGAAATCCAAACGCCACGCCCTGGTAAATTCGCTTTAAGATCAGGAACAATTTGGTTATTGGGACCAATAACAAAACGGATCAGCGTTTGTGCTGAAGCATTTTTTCGGGTCACAATGCAAGTCCGTTCGTTCATTTAAAGTGTATCCACATCCAAATCATCTGTTTTTTCATCTTCTACAGGACTTTCTGTAACAAGATCAGCTTGGTCTATCCAGCCTGCTTGTACACGTGCGGCTAAAACCATAGCTTCTGCATCTGCGCGTGTAATGTCAAAAGGGGTTAAAATACCAGAAAAATTCTGTGTTTGACCTTCTTTACGTTCTCTCCAACCAGCTAAATCATCAACGGCATAGCCAGCAAAGTCTTCTATTGTTTTTACACCATCTTCACCTACAGCAACCAACATAGCACTTGTCATTCCAGGAAGTGTTCGCAATTCGTCAGAAACTCCAAGCTTTTTGCGTTTTTCATCAAGTTCTTTTTCTTGATGATCAAGATATTCGCGGGCACGACTTTGGATTTCAGCGGCGGTATCATGGTCAAAACCATCAATAGAAGCGATTTCTTCAAGATCAATATAGGCGATTTCTTCAATAGAAGAAAAACCCTCTGATGCCATAACCTGTCCGATCATTTCGTCAACCTCTAAGGCTTCCATAAACAATTTACTTCGTTCAGTAAATTCTTTTTGACGATTTTCAGATTCTTCCTTTTCCGTTAAAATATCAATGTTCCATCCTGTTAGTTGCGAAGCCAAGCGAACATTTTGCCCACGTCGTCCAATAGCAAGGCTAAGTTGATCATCTGGCACAATAACTTCAATCCGTTCAGCATCTTCATCAAGGATGATTTTAGAAACTTCAGCAGGTTGCAGTGCATTAACGACAAATGTTGCCGCATCAGGTGACCAAGGAATAATATCAATTTTTTCGCCTTGTAATTCAGCAACAACAGCTTGTACACGACTTCCTCGCATTCCAACGCATGCTCCAACAGGATCAATGGAACCATCACGTGAAACAACGGCGATTTTAGCCCGTGAACCTGGATCACGAGCAACAGATTTGATTTCTATAATACCATCATAAATTTCTGGTACTTCCATAGTGAAAAGTTTTACCATAAATTGGGGATGTGTGCGTGAAAGGAAAATTTGCGGACCACGCGTTTCACGGTGTACATCATTGACAAAAGCACGAATGCGATCTCCATAGCGGAATGATTCACGAGGAATTAATTCATCACGGCGAACAATAGCTTCACCGCGCCCTAGATCAACGATGACGTTACCATATTCCACACGCTTAACTGTACCAGAAATAATTTCACCAACTTTATTTTTGAATTCTTCATATTGCTGATCGCGCTCTGCATCGCGTACTTTTTGTACAATAACCTGTTTAGCAGATTGTGCTGCGATACGTCCAAAATCCATAGGAGGTAAAAGATCAGCAAAAAAATCACCAATTTTTGCTTCTGCTTGACGTTTGAGAGCATCAGACAAAGTAATTTCCGTTGTATAGTCTTCAACGACATCAACGATTTTAAGCAGGCGCTGTAATTTAATTTCACCTGTTTTAGAATTGATTTCAGCACGAATATTGGTTTCTTGACCATAACGAGAACGTGCTGCTTTTTGAATAGCATCAGCCATCGCAGAAATGACAATTTCACGGTCGATTGACTTTTCACGTGCAACAGCATCTGCAATTTGCAGAATCTCAAGCCTGTTAGCGCTTGTAGCCATCAATTTTCTCCTTCTTTGTGCCACACGATGGGTATTTCCCAGTGATATTATTTTTTGAAATTGAGCGTCTGTATAGAGTCGTTAGCGTTCTCTTCGGCAATGAATTGTTGACTTAAATCTTTATTTTGTTTCAATGCATCGCGAATAAGCTCATCGGTAAGCACTAAATGCGCATTTATGATATCACAAAAGGAAATAGGGGTATACATGGCTTCTCCATAAGCAGCTTTATCAGTGTTTAAAATAAATCCATCTTGCGTGATATTTGTAAGTGTCCCACGAAATTTTCGGCGCCCATCAATTGTTATTTTGGTTTCAATTTTTGCAAGATGCCCTTGCCAATGAAAAAAATCAGATTTTCTTACCAATGGACGATCAATTCCAGGTGATGAGATTTCTAAATGATATTTGCGTTCAATAACATTTTGTACATCAAGGAGGGGAGAAACAGTTCGACTAACAGTTTCACAATCTTCTATGGTCATAGAACCATCGGCACGTTCAACCATAATTTGAAGTGTTAAACCATTTTGACCAAGAAGTTTTACACGAACCAAACGAAAACCTAAAGGTTTAAGTAGTGGTATGACAAGAGCAGCAACCTGTGCTTCGATACCATCTTCTTCAAACAGGCGCGGTTCGTCAAGATTGCTTATTTTTTCAGCTTCGTTCATACATTTTATCCAAGTTGGTTTCATCAGTTTTATGATATTAAAAAAGAGCGGGTCCAACGGCCCACTCTTCATCATAAGACCAAGAATTTAACTATTGATACTCTTAAATTCAAAATTTTTCAAGTTGTTTATGAGAAAAGTGCTTGATCATTTATTTCTTGATAAAGGTAAGATAGGCAGGCGTTCGTCCTTCGCGTAAAGCTTTTGCTTCATAGCGGGTTCCGCTCCATAGTGGATAAGGGAGTTTCCAGTCTTGAGGGCTTTCTGCTTTCCATTCAAAGTGATCATGTTGTGCACAATGATACAAAGTCCAGTTTACATAACTGTCTATATCGCTAGCAAAGCGAAAAAATTTTCCTATTTTAAGAACACGAGCAAAACGGTTAAGATTTTTTATGTTGATGAAGCGTCGTTTCCAGTGTTTCTTTTTCGGCCAAGGATCAGGATAGAAGAGGTCTATTCCATCAAGCGAGTTATCAGGGAGCCAATCAAGAAGGCGTGTAGCATCATCATTATAGAGGCGAAGACGATTTTGATGGTTTTGATGCTGTTCAAGAGACGATAATATTTTTGCCATGCCATTGATAAAGGGCTCGACGCCGATAAAACCGGTTTTTGGAAAATATGCCATTTCATGAAGTAAATGTTCACCTCCACCAAAACCGATTTCAAGTCGAATTTCTCTTACTTTGCTTGAAAATAAGGATGTAAGGTTTAAGGGAGGAGGGACATTTAAATCAATATTCAAACTGGGGAGAAGCATTTGTATACGTGTAAGCTGACTGTTTCGAAGTTGTTTTCCTTGTCGGCGTCCAAAAAATGCTTCACTCTTACGTATATTATGTTTAATCATGGGATTTGGATCATTGTTTGAAGCGTTTTCACGAGATCAGTTTTTTCCCATGAAAACGAACCATCGTGTTTTGGTTTACGACCAAAGTGACCATAGGCAGCTGTTTTCGCATAAATAGGTTTATTGAGGTCAAGATGTTTTCGAATGCCGGTAGGTGAAAGGTCCATTATTTTGCGGATGGCTTCTTCAATAACCTTTTCATCGACTTTTCCTGTTCCATGAAGATTAAGATAAATAGATAAAGGTTGTGCAATACCAATTGCATAGGAGAGTTGAATGGTGCATCTCTCTGCTAAATGAGCAGCAACAATATTCTTAGCCAGATAGCGTGCCGCATAGGCAGCAGAACGATCAACTTTTGTTGTATCTTTTCCTGAAAAAGCACCGCCTCCATGGGGTGCTGCACCTCCGTAAGTGTCCACAATAATTTTGCGTCCCGTTAATCCGGCATCGCTTTGAGGGCCTCCAATGACAAATTTTCCTGTTGGGTTAATATACCAACTGCATTGAGCTGCAATGGGAATGTCATGTAAAGCTTGGCGAATGTAAGGTTCAACCACTGTACGTACTTTATTGGAATCCCAGCTTTCATCAAGGTGCTGCGTTGAAAGAACAATGGATGTGACCTCTATCGGTTTTCCATTTTTATAACGTATGGTTATTTGGCTTTTAGCATCTGGTCCTAATTTTCCAGTTTCTCCCTCTCCTTTATGACGAGCTGCGGCAAGAAGTTTGAGAATTTTATGCGCATAATAAATTGGCGCAGGCATGAGATCAGGTGTTTCACGGCAAGCATATCCAAACATGATACCTTGATCACCCGCTCCTTCTTCACCATGCCGATCCGTAGCATTATCAACCCCTCTTGCTATATCAGCTGATTGTGGGCGCAAAAGAACATCAATTTTAACAGTTTTCCAATGGAAGCCTGCTTGTTCATAGCCAATGGTACGAATAGCACGGCGCGCTGCTGTACGAAAACGTGTAGGATTAATGAGTGGAAAGCTAGTTTCATCATAGATGAATTCTTTGTTTTTATCTTTTTTTAATAGCGTATCGGGAACACGTACTTCACCAGCGATAACAACACGGTTGACACTGACGAGAGTTTCACAGGCAACGCGTACTAACCATGGATCAGTACCAGTCTTTTCAGCTTCTTTATAGATCATATCAACGATTTCATCGGAAATACGATCACAAATTTTATCAGGATGTCCTTCCGATACCGATTCGCTCGTAAAAAGATAATCTTGATGCGGCATAGGAACTCCTTCAAAAAAGAAAACCAACGATTTAATCAATTGCTTACTAAAGTCGTCACCATTTGCTAATTCTACAGCAAATAGTCAATGCAAATGTATATGAATAAAAGAGAAAAGATATAATTTTAATTTATAACTTATTTGTCAAATCTTCCTCAGAAAGTGCTTTTGCCAAGTCAATAATTTTTCGACGCACTTTAGCATCAGATATATTTGTAAAAGCGCGCATGAGCTGAATCCCTTCGCTGCTAGAACAAAAGTCTATAAAATTGTGTTCACTTTCAGCAAAACCCTCTACTTGTTGGGAGGTAATACCTTTATCAAAAAAGTAAGAAACAGGAACATCCATAATTTCCGCTATCGCTTGAAGACGGCTGGCACCAATACGGTTTGTTCCTTTTTCATATTTTTGGATTTGCTGAAAAGTAATTCCTAATTTTTCACCTAGTTTCTCTTGAGTGAGTCCTAAAATATTACGACGTAAACGGATACGAGTTCCAACATAGATATCTATAGGGTCAGGTTTTTTTCTAGTTTCGGTCATAATGCAACTCTTTATTTCCAGCATTTTTCTTCTAAACCAACATCATATTTATGCGCAGTTGATTTATCATATAATTAAAACAATATGTAATATTTTTTCCCAATATCACTGGTACACACAACACAATACCGTACAAAGGGCACTTGAATCATTTAAGCTGTTTTGTAAAACCAAAACCAATACGACACAATAGCATAAGGATGAATAAGATAAAAGTAGAGAAAGTTCTGTATTCATTGCTTCCTATAGGGGTAATGGATGATGGAACTTGTGAATCAATAATGCCCACAGCATTTTGTCGAAGAGCTACAACGATTCGTCCATAAGAATCAATAACAGCTGATATGCCATTATTGGCGGCCCGTATGAGGGGGATTCCCAGTTCAACGGCACGAAGCTGTGCTTGTTGAAGATGTTGATAGGGTCCAGGTGTTACACCAAACCATGCATCATTTGTAATATTAATAATTGCTTGAGGTGGGGAGCCTTTAAAAGTCATTTCATGGGGAAATATTGCTTCATAACAAATTAAGGGTAGATAAGAAAATCCGTTTGGCATTGTAACAATTTTGCGCACACTTGCAGCACTATATCCACCAATATTATCAGCAAGGGTACGCAATCCAATTTTTTTCAATAAATTCTGATAAGGAAGATACTCACCAAAAGGAACCAAATGAAGTTTATCGGAAGTATTTAAAATATTACCTTGAGCATTAATGACTGCAATTGTATTAAAATATTGTGTTTGGGAATGAGGTAGATCATTGCTGGCGCGTATTGCTCCAACAATAGCCCATTGTTTAGGTTTTAAAAGAGAGGCAATGCGCATTGTGATAGATGAATTATCATAGAGAAGGTAAGGAACGGAAGCTTCAGGCCATACGATAAAATCGGGTTCTGAATTTTGATCGGTTGTTGGCGTTGCACTTAGCTTCATATGTGCTTCCAACATAGATTCTCGTGTATTATCACGCAATTTTATATTTTGTTGGATGGACGGTTGAACAATGCGCACCCAATAAGCACTTTTTTGATCTTCAGTTGTGTTTTCTATAGTATGGAGACGATAAAACCCAAAACCACAGTGAATGAATATAAGTGATAAGCAAAGAGAAAGTGCCACTTTCTTTTTTTCATCCGTTAATAAAACAGTTGGCAAACTGTAGGCTAAGACAGCAAGAATATTCATTCCGTAAAGTCCTACGATTGCATCAGATTGCATGAACATTGGGGTTGGCATGGCTGTATAGCCAAGAGAATTCCATGGAAATCCTGTGAATAAAAACGCACGCAACCACTCGGATAATCCTAATGCAAAGGCTAAAACAAAAAAGCGTGCTATTCCTTTTGTCCATAATAAACCGACAATAAAACCAGAAAAAAACCAATAAAGAGAAAGGTAGAGTGGAGGGAATAAAATGGCTAATGGGACTGCCCAACCAAAAGAATCTGGATCTGTTAACAAAGCATTGCATAGCCACCAAAGGCCGCAAATAAAATAACTAAAACCAAAGGTTCCACAGCTTAAAGCGTAAGTAAAAAAATATTTTTTATTGTTTTTGGTGGCCCGTATTGAGTCAAGTAAAACAATAAAGAGAGGGAAAGTTAAAAAGCAAAGAGGCGTTAAATAAAAGGGTGGAAGTGCAAAAGAAGTAAGAGCACCACACAGAAATATCCATGCTTGGCGCTTCCAGCCTGTAACAGAGAACAAAAAAACGATGAAATTGTTTAAAAATACTGGACTATTCTTTAGGGATGGCATTGTTCTCAAGATTCTCATTTTTGGGAATGCGAAAAATGCGCAATCGTTTAATCCGGCGTTTATCAGCTTCTAAAATACGAAATCTATAGCCAGGTACAGCTTCGACAATTTCACCTTTAGCAGGAATGCGATCAAGAATTGAGACGATCAAACCACCAATAGTATCAACTTCATCACCATATTCCCCTACGATAAAATCAGGACCAAGAGCTTTCTCCACATCTTCTAGTTCAGTTTTTGCATCAACGAGCCATTTATTATTTGGTTCACGTACGATAGCATTGTCGACATTATCATGTTCATCTTCGATATCCCCAACGACTAACTCAACAATATCTTCCATTGAAACGAGACCATCTGTTCCTCCATGTTCATCAATAACTAAAGCCATTTGAGTTCGTGTAGTTTGCATCCGTGTTAATAATTTGCTTGCAAGCATAGAACTGGGAACAAAGAGAACTGTTCGGATCAAATCCAATTCACCGATTGGAGTATGCAAGTCTGTATGGTTTAATTGAAGCAAATCAGATTTTTGTTCGGTTTTTGTTGGGTTGATAATAAAGCGAGTGATGTAGTTAAGAATATCGCGGATATGGATCATGCCGCGCGGATCATCTAAAGTTTCAGCATAAACGGGGATACGAGAATGACCAATTTTTGCAAAACATTTAAGGGTTTCTCCAAGAGAGGTGTTTATTTCTAATGCTTCGATTTCAGAACGAGGTATCATAACATCATCCACGCGTGCTTCACGTAAGCGTAAAATGTTATGCAGCATAGTACGTTCTTCAGGTGAGAAGAGGGCGGTATCTTTTTCATTGTTAGTCGTGAGTGCAACGGTAAGATCATCGCGCAGTGACGTAGATGCACAATTACGACCCCGTAAGAATGAAAATAAATGATTCATCAGGGAATATTTCTCTGTATGATTCGTCTGCTGAGAGGGGTCTTTTTCATTATTAGAAGATGCTTGACTATTATTTTGTGCATTTATTTTGTTTGCCATGGTTTTGAAATCTTCTAGACTTTCTTTTTTATAATAGATAAATAAGAGGCTTTAAATGGTATGCTGGTAATATTGATTTTAAAAGTTAAATTTTATCATTGATAGACAATTATGCGTAAGGATCTTTTATGGAAAGCTTTTGAAGAATTTCTCTTTCGAGCTTTTCCATTTTATATGCTTCATCATCAGTTTCATGGTCATAACCAAGCAGATGCAAGATACCATGAACAATCATATGTGTTAAATGGTCTTGAAATGTTTTTCCTTCTTTCTCTGCTTCGAAAACAACAGTTTCTCGGGCAATAATAATATCACCGAGTATGGGACCAGGTCGATTTCCAGCTTTAAGTGGAAAAGCAGGAAAGGATAATACATTAGTAGATTTGTTTTTGTTGCGCCATTGTGCATTGATTTGTGCCATATGTTCATCATCCGTAAAAAGCAGGCTAATCTCGCTTACAACATTTGCCAATGAAACATGATGCATAGTTGCCATTAATGCTTTTTCAGTGATATTATAAAGCATTTTCTCATCATTCCACCCTGCGCTTTTAATCATTATATCAATAATAATCATGATGAATCAAATTCATTTTTTAATGCATCGCATGCGAATGATTTTTTTTTATTTTGTATTTCGGAATCACGATCATAAGCACGAACGATAGCAGCAACAAGTGGGTGGCGTACAACATCTTTTTCATCAAAATGCACAATTGCAATATTTTCTACATTTGAAAGAATGCGAATTGCTTCAATGAGACCTGATTTTTGCCCTGTAGGCAAATCAATTTGGCTTACGTCACCGGTAACAATCATACGTGTTCCTTCTCCAAGACGTGTGAGGAACATTTTCATTTGCATGGGCGTAGTATTTTGTGCCTCATCAAGAATAACAGCAGCATGGGCAAGTGTTCGTCCGCGCATAAAGGCGAGAGGAGCAATTTCTATGACACCAGAGGCTAAAATGCGTTCTATTTTTTCAGCGGGCATCATATCATAAAGAGCATCATAAAGTGGTCGTAAATATGGGTCGACTTTTTCTTTGAGATCACCGGGAAGAAAACCAAGATGTTCTCCAGCTTCAACAGCTGGACGTGAGAGAATAATTCGCTCAATGATACCACGTTCTAGAAGCATTGCAGCATGAGCAACAGCAAGATATGTTTTTCCTGTTCCTGCTGGTCCTACACCAAACACAAGTTCAGTATGCTCCATAGCACTTATGTAAGCGTCTTGTGTTGGAGTTCTTGCATGAATTATTTTTTTATGGGTACTCAACCGAGCTGGTATACGTTTCGTTGCAGATTTGTGTGTTATTGTGTCTTCTTTCTGCTTCTTTGGTATATTTGCCATAGCAATCGCTCCTTTTATATCTGATAAAGTGAGCTCTTGATGTGTTTTGGCACGTTCATAAAGCTGCTGCAATACATATTGCGCACGTTTTATAACAGAAACATTTCCACGGATTAAGACTTCATTACCACGCGGATGAATACTAAGTTCGAGTTTTTTTTCGATATAAGCGAGATTTTCGTCAAATTTACCAAAAACTGCTTTTGCATATTTATTATTTTCGAAAATCAAAACAACTTGGCTCACATCTGAAGCGCTTGTTTGTTTCAAGGTATCAGCCTTTTCAAGGGACGTATTTACTTTTTCTTTAATACGCTTTATTTTTTCGGTTGAAGCTTTCAGCCTATTCTCCATATTTACATAAATATTGCACATTTTGTTAAGTAAACTTTATAAAAGACAATTTTTACAAAAAGTGCACGCTTTAGATGTAATCATTTGCTTTTAAAATAAAAGAGTTTTCCAAAATATTTATTTTTGAACGAGGTATTAGAGGCATGTTTATCTATTTGTCACTTCACCAACAAAACTGTTTGAGCTTGCATTTTTAATATGAATTTCTATCACGCTACCTGTAGAGGCTTCTGTATTGACAACAACAGGTAAAAGCCAAGGGGAACGCCCTACCATTTGCCCTGAGTGACGTCCAGGTTTTTCGATGAGAACGTTCGTTTTTTGATCAATTTTAGAACGCAAAAACGCATTTTGTTGCTCAAGGAGAAGGGCTTGTAAATGTTGAAGTCGGGCATCTTTTACAGATTCATCAACATGATTTTTCATTGTGGCTCCCACTGTTCCAGGACGGGGGGAATATTTAAAAGAATAAGCTAAACTGTACTGTACTTGTTGAATAAGTTTAATGGTTTCTTCAAAGTCTTCATCTGTTTCTCCTGGAAACCCTACAATAAAATCGCCTGAAAAGGCGATATCTGGCCGTGCGGTTCGAATTTTTTCGATAAGATGAAGATAATGAGAGCTTTTGTGTTGTCGGTTCATGGCTTTTAAGATGCGATCTGAACCTGATTGAACAGGAAGATGGAGGTAAGGCATTAACATATCAAGATCTCGATGCGCGGCAATAAGGCTATCATCCATATCACGTGGGTGGCTGGTTGTGTAACGCAAACGCTTTAAACCATTGAGTTTTGCGAGATGATAAAGAAGATCGCCAAGACGCCAAGTTTTGCCATCAGCACTTTGTCCATGCCAACCATTGACATTTTGTCCAAGCAGCGTAATTTCTTTGACACCCGCTTCGATGAGTTGAAGGGCTTCCTCGGTAATTTGCTCGACAGACCGTGATATTTCAGCACCGCGTGTGTAAGGAACAACACAAAAAGTGCAAAATTTATCGCAACCTTCCTGTACTGTTAAAAATGCGCTAACACCTCGTTTTCTTACTGCATGTTTATTATGGGGCGGCAAATGAGCAAATTTATCTTCAACAGCATAGTCTGTTTCGATAATTTTTTTCCCTTGTTTGGCTTTTTCTAACAATTCTGGCAAGCGATGATACATTTGCGGACCAATAACAAGATCCACTGTTGGAGCACGGCGCAAGATTTCACTTCCCTCAGCTTGTGCAACACAACCTGTTACACCAACCATCAGGGGTTTATCAGGTGTGCGCTCTTGACGCATAACGCGCAAACGACCAAGATCAGAATAAAGTTTTTCTGCTGCTTTTTCACGAATATGACAGGTATTAACAAGAATAAGATCGGCATCATTGGGAATTTGTGTTGTCACATAGCCTTGCGAACTGAGGCTATCAGTCATCCGTTGGCTATCATAAACGTTCATTTGACATCCATAGGTTTTGATAAAAACCTTTTTAGGAGCAACAGGAGGCGTATTTTTAGGATTTACTTTATTCATAGCGCATGTGTAAATGTTTTTTACACAAATCTCAATCTATTTGCTTAAAAGTTTTTTGCATGATAATTGCATCACCACGACCATTTTTTGACGCGTAGTAGGCAAGACGTTCAGAAATTTTTTGAAATTCAAAGCGTTGATAAAGGTTCAAAGCAGAAAGATTTGTGGCTTCTACTTCCAAGAATAATTTTGTAGCGCCCTTGTCGTGAAGATGGTGAACTGTACGATCGATAAGAAAGGTACCAATTCCTTTTTGACGATAATGAGGATGAACAGCAATTGTGATGATTTCTGCTTCATCAAGGATGAGACGGCATAGGCAAAAGCCTAAAATTTGATCAGAGTGATCAATGAGAAAAGCTTTGTATCCGAAGATAGAGTGATCTGTTAAGAAATTATCAAAAGCTTGTTTTTCCCAAGAAGGGGTAAAACAATGCTGATGAATTTGATGAAGAGAAGCACTATCATTAACTTGTAGCGGAGCAATTCCAAAATTCTTTTCTGTCAATGAAAATTTGGGCATTATTTTTTTTGTGGTAAAGCAAAATTGGTTTGTTGTTTTGCATCAGCGCTGCGTAGATAGAGTGGGCGAGGTGAATTTTTTGATTGTTTGTTTGCAGCAAGATAAGCATAGTTTACAATATCGGCCGCTTCGCAGGGGATTTTTTCTAGGACAATTTTTTCGTATATTTTATGGTTTTTAATATGCTCCACAACGATATCAGCAGCTGGGCCAGTCAGTCGGGTTTTTTTGGGCAAATCTTCGAGGATATTTTCAATTGTTTTTAATCCCGGCGCTCCCAAAGGTGTGAGATCATTATGAAAATTTTGATGGTAGAACATCCCTCTCCCTGCTTCAATGACAACAGTAATTGCCGATGCTGTACTTTTATTGTTTATGACTTGTGCTGCTAACGCTTCAAGAGCACTCACTCCAACAGCAGGTATTTCAAGTGCTAATGCCAAAGCGCGCGCTGTTGCAACACCGACACGTACACCAGTAAATGATCCAGGTCCAATATTGACAGCAATATGCTCAACTTGATCAAGCGTCATATTGGCTTGTTTCATTATTTGTGTAATCTGCCCAATAAGTTTTTCAGCATGTCCTTTGTTCATGCGCTCATTGATACGCGCAATAACAGATTTATGACGAATAAGCGCAACAGCACAATAAATTGAAGCAGTATCTATAGCAAGGATAAGCATAAAAATATTTTAGTTGAATAAAACGATAAATAAAAGTCCTGCTGTATTTTTAATCTTTTCATTATCGTATATTTCATTTGTAAGAAAGTTACTAGTACCAATAAGCAACAATATCTTTTTATGGGATAGAACGAGATGTTGATTTAATCCTTATTTTTATCACTTTTTGAATGAGTACCTTGAGTATTGTAAGATTCTCTTATTTTAAGTCTACTTATGGTGAAACAATTAAAGTTATTAGCTTGTATATTACAAGCGGAGTTAGCGTATGAATCAAAACTGTTGAAGAAAAGAATAAAAACTCCTTCACGAATCGTTTAAATGTAAGGGTTGTCACAACTTGTAAGCTATCAAATAGTACTTTGATGCCACTTGTATTACATAGTAAGTAAAAGTAATTTAAAAGAGGAAAAGTTATGACCCCACATTTTTTCCAAATAAGAACATATTCTATCCGTCTTTATATAAAAAACTTAGCGTAATGAGAGCAGATGAAAGAAATGGCATTGTTTTGCATGAGTTACGTATTTTGATACTACCCTGTTGCAAATCATTATGGACTGAAAAGCACATTTGACAGTTTTCACTTAAATATCAGCTCTTTCAATTTTTTGTATAGAATAATGAGCAGTATTTTAGAACTTTTTCTGGTTTATGAAAGAACTGATTTTAATAATAATAAGGACTTTGGGTTGATTGCATACTACGTTGAAAAAATAATAATCAATGCACATTTTAAAATGTTATATGATTTAAATCATTCAATTGTATCATAATAAGGCTACAAATACCGAGAATAATTATGGAGCAGGTTGACGCCAAAATGACGCGCCATCCTGCTTTTTTTAGTGATCGGATATCAACACCTAATCCTAGTGCAGCCATTGAGATAACAGTAAACAACTGGGCAATAAATTTGATGGGATTGATAGCCTTTTCAGGGATAAGACCACTTGAGCGAACAAGCATCATGATAATAAAGCCAATGATAAACCATGGGACGAGGGTATGTAAACGCAAGCGTGTTTGTGCTGATTGGCGATAAATGATTGATAGAGTAAAAATAACAGGGCCTAACATGAGAACCCGTACTAATTTGACAATTGTTGCAATTTGAACACTTAGAAAAGAGATAGGTGCTGTTGCTGCTAAAACCTGTGGTACAGCATATACAACCATGCCAGCAAGCACACCATATTGGCTAAATGACAAATTCAGAGATGGATGTAAAAAGGGTAGAAATAAAATAATAAGAATTCCTAAAAGAGCAGTGAAGGCAATTGACGCGGCTACATCGTCATGTTTTGCTTTTATGACAGGTGCAACGGCGACAATAGCTGAATTGCCACAAATAGCATTCCCACAAGCGACCAGCATTGCTAAATGTGTAGAAAGCCCGAAAAGTCGGCCGATGGCAAAGCTCAGGATAATCGTTACGAATATCACGAAAATGATACTAGCAAGCAAATTCCAACCAGCTGAAAGGACTGCGTTAATGCTAATGCTTGCTCCTAGAAGAACGATAGCAATTTCGAGAAGTGTTTTTGCAGAAAAGGTGATACCTTTTTGAAAATATGTTGGCAAAGGAAAACAACTACGGATAATCGATCCCAAAAGAATTGCCAAAACAAGGCTTTCAAGCCACGCTTCCGTGAAAAGCTGTTTTTCTACAACTTCTAAGCCATAAGCTAAGGCTGATATGAGTAAACATACTAAAACACCAGGACCAAAGTCGTTTAAAAGTGAGAGATTTTTCTTTATCATTTTAATATTCCCCCGTCATTAAAGAGCTAAAGGTTAAGAAGAAAAAGCTTTAAAGATTTGTTCTTGCTTGTACAGCTGCTGCTAAAGTTCCGTCATCAAGATAATCAAGCTCGCCTCCTACAGGGACACCATGAGCAAGTCGCGTAATTTTAACTGGAAAATTGGAAAGCTGATCGGTGATATAGTGAGCAGTTGTTTGACCTTCGACAGTCGCATTGACAGCAAGAATAATTTCCGTAATAGGGTTTTGTACAACACGCTGTATTAAGGTGGCAATGTTGAGTTCGTCAGGACCTATTCCATCTAAGGGGGAGAGTCGTCCACCCAACACATGGTAACGTGCGGCTAAAGTTTTTGCGCGTTCAAGAGCCCACAGATCAGCAATATCCTCAACAACGATGATTGTTGTATCATCGCGGCGCAAATCTGTACAAATTGAACAAGGATCAATGGTATCGACATTTCCACAAACAGAACAAATGCCGACTTTTTCTATAGCTGCTTGTATAGCCGCTCCCAAAGGCTCCAGCAATGTCTCTTTTTTTTTGATAAGATGAAGCGCAGCACGACGTGCTGAACGTGGACCAAGACCTGGTAACCGTGATAAAATCTGAATGAGACGTTCAATCTCAGGTCCTGCAATGTATTTAGACATATTTTTGTCCCACGGAAAAAATCCGTTTCATTAAAATGGAAGCTTGAAACCTGATGGGAGTGGTAGCCCTGCCGTCATACTTTTGGTTTTTTCTTCTATTGCGACTTCGATTTTTGTTCTTGCTTCATTATAAGCTGCCATAATGAGATCTTCAAGAATTTCAGCTTCCTCAGGTTTGAGTAATGAAGGATCAATTTGAATTGCTGTTATAATATTTTTGCCATTTAAAGTGATATTGACGAGACCACCCCCTGCAGTGCCCACAGCTTGCAGATTAGCTATTTCCTCCTGAATCTTCTGCATTTTTTCTTGCATTTCTTTGGCTTTTTTCATCATGCTCATCATTTCACGCATAGGAATAGGTATCCTTATTCATCATTGATATCATTTTTATTTTTAAAAATATCAGCATTTTTAAAGGTATTGGGGAGTAAATCAAGATCATTTTCTTCTTTATTGAGTCGAATATCGACAATTTTTGCTTCTGGGAAATGATTGAGGATTTTCGCGATATCAGGATCTGTTTCTGCATTGGAAAAAAGAGTCTTTTGAATCGCTATACTTTCCTCCTGTAAGGTTGGGCCACCTCCTTCATTAACAAAAGTTATTGTCCAGCGTTTTTCAGTCCATTGAGATATCTTTTTTTCTATATCATGAGCAAGAAATTGTGGGGTATTTTCAGAAAGTCTTAAGGTAATATGCCCAGCTTCAAAAGAAACAGGATGAACAAATTCTTTAACAAGGAGTTTGAAAGGAACGTCATTATGCTGTTCGGCTAATTGAACAATATCGTGCAAAGAATTAATCACGAGAGTTTTAGGTTCAGTAATCTTTTCTGTTTTTTGCGTGACAGAATGCGATAAATTTGCAATCTTTTCAGAAAGATCAGTAGATTGAGAAGTTTCTAGAATTTCTGTTACTTCTTGGGCGCTGATTTTGTCATGGTTTTGATTTTTAACTAAATTTTCTGGTTGTAAGGAATGATCTAATTGGTTTTTCAAAGATGTTTTTAAATCTGATTGATCGGCTAATGTATTTGAAATGCTCGAGGAAGCATGGGCTCCGACCATTGTTTCTTTTGTTATATTATTTGCATTTGTAGATTCTTGATGAGAAGAGTTTTTAACCAGTGTGAGAGGCGTTTTTTCTTGCGTAAGCTTTTTTAAAGCCTCATCAAGAGTTGGTAAGTCAGCCATGTGAGCAAGACGAATTAAAAGCATTTCAGCGGCTTGAAGAGGACGTGCAGTTTGATTAACTTCCTGTAAACCTTTGAGTAACATTTGCCAGTTTCGGGATAAAATAGGAACGGAAAGTTTTTTTGAAAAGTCTAAACTTCTTAAACGTTGTTCTTCAGTCAGAGAGAAATCTTCCACTATTTCTGGTGTAAAACGTAAACGTGTGACCAGATGATTAAAATCGGCTAGTTCTGTCAATATAGTAAGAGGATCAGCACCTGCTTCATATTGACTGCGTAATTCATGTAACGCATTGACAACATCGCCCTTCATGATAAATTCAAAAAGATCAATAATACGTGCTTGATCCGCTAATCCTAACATTGTACGCACCGCAATAGCATTAACATTGCCATTGCTATGGGCGATTGCTTGATCAAAAATGGATAATGCATCACGTGCAGATCCTTCTGCAGCACGGGCAATCATAGAGAGTGCTTGATCTTCTACTTCTACCTTTTCATATTTCGCAATTTGACGCAAATGTGCACTCAAAGCTTTTGAGTCAATACGTCGTAAATCAAAACGTTGGCAACGCGAAAGAATTGTAATAGGAACTTTGCGAATTTCTGTTGTGGCAAAAATAAATTTCACATGGGAAGGTGGTTCTTCAAGAGTTTTCAATAAACCATTAAAGGCTTGTGTTGAGAGCATATGTACTTCATCGATAATATAAACCTTATAGCGTGCAGAAACAGGACGATAGCGTATTTGTTCAATAATTTCACGAATATCATCAATGCCCGTATGAGAAGCGGCATCCATTTCTATAACATCAATATGGCGTCCTTCGATAATTTGTGTGCAATGTTCACCAAGAGAGTCCAATACAGTTGTTGGTTGATCAATATCTTTTGTTTTATAATTAAGCGCACGTGCCAAAATACGTGCTGTTGTGGTTTTACCTACGCCACGAATCCCTGTTAACATCCACGCTTGTGCAATACGACCTTTTTCAAAGGCGTTGGTGAGAGTACGCACCATAGCTTCCTGACCAATGAGGTCAGAGAAGTTTTGGGGTCGATATTTACGAGCAAGAACACGATAGGCTGTTTCTACCGGTAAATTTTCCATGAGTATTTCCAACTTCGAAGTTCTTTATGCGTACATTTTGATAATACAAAAGCATAGATCAATACTGTAGTCTCATATAAAAGGATTTTTTCTTAATCAAATTATTTATGGGACAATTTGTTTAAAAATAACAAAACCCCTTTATTTGCTGCATACAAATGCTGCTCTGAAGATTAAAAATACCTCGCTAAAAGACAGCATAAAAAATAATTTCTTCAGCAAAATAGGAGGTTGGAACGATGACCCGTACCAGAACTCGTTGGGGCTGCTTCTTTCCAGACCTGACCCAGTTGGCGAGTAGTCCGTCCACCACCAACCTCCCAAGCTCATATTGTCGATTTGGAATGAAAAATCAAGATCAGAAACGAAAAATATCCTAAGAACGACGAAGAATTTTCCTTTGCGTTTAATTTATTGACATATAAACAACAAAGAGATTGTGGATTTACCAGTTTTTATAGCAGTAGCTCTTCATATTTATTTGGTATGAAAATATTTTTTCGCTTAAGATAGTCTGAATGTATAATTATTCTCATTCGCTGAAACATGTAAGAGTTTTAGGATAGATACATCTGTTCTAAAACTACGAAATTGAATCATCAAAAATTTACAACAGTCAAAGAAGCAAATAAAGCAGATAGATCATGTAATTGGCTAACATTTGAAAGTTAGGGGGAAGAGTGCTATTTAAATAATTATAAAATATTGCTTTAATGGTGTTGCTCCTCTATACAAAACAGAACATCCCAAACAGAATACATTTAATGTTATACATTCACAGGCTTTTTAAAGAGCGATTGCTCAATACTCTTAACTATATTTCAAACTCCACTCATAAATAGTATACATACTCTCCTTGAGATATAAGTCCATTGTGCACTATCTTTTTTATGCTTAATAAAAGTATAAATTTTAGCCCTCATACTACTTAACAACTCCCAATGTTGCGATCCCTTGCACTTGAGAGGCTTTATAAGAAGCATTTTTATTCCTTTTTTAATCGTTTTTACTCACACACCACTCCCATTTGTAACTTTCAAGGAAATGATTTTAATTGATTCAATATGAGATTTAAGATGGGAGGATCTTACTTTATTTGTGGTTGTAATTCAGTATAAAAAATCGAACTCTTATAATGATAAGTCAATATATTAAATATCTTATAAGAGAACCACCTCATTTCTATAGTGAATGAGAATATCAAATATGTAATATTTTTTCTTTTAACGTATATAAATACTGAGTAGATGTTATCGCTCTTTTTTTGCGTGCTTGTTCTTTTAATTAAAAAACATTGATGTTTATCACAAGATGGATCAATATATGAATTTTTATTATTTGAGAAAAGGTTTCATATATTTTTAAGAGACTGTACTCATGCAAGAGAAGATGCAACATTAAACGCTATAGAAATAAGGGGGTACTGATTTTATAAGCATAAAAATGGTTCTTATTCGATATAAGCGACATTTTATAGTTTCAGATAATTATATTCTTTAATAAGGAGGGAAAAGCGAGATAATTTTTATAAAAAGCTGAATGAGTATGACTTAAAGTGCAGTGAGGAATGCATCTGTAGAGCAAATTTTACTTTTCTGTTTATCTAAGTGATTTGGGTACGATGTGCTTTATAGTACTTAAAATAAAGCAGTTGCAAAGATAGAAGTTATATTCTTATTAAAAAAATAGCTCTGATAGTAGAAAATACAGAACAATTTAATTTTAGTCATTTAGTTTTCGCAAAAGTTCTTTAATATCTAACCTTATAAGCAGCTTAAGGTTTGCCATATTAGGATAAAAATAAGCTTTTCAGCGATTAGCTTTAATGGCTCATTATGCCCTATTTTGAAAAAAATACCTAAAAAAAGAATAACTCTACTCAAATTTAGATGTTATAGAAATATTGTTAATCATAATCTCCTGTGTCACAATTTGTTCCAACAACTTTTTTCTTCGTAATATTTTTAAAAATATAATGTCCTGACGAAGGAAAACTTATATGAAGAGATTTTATATTTTTTAGGATAAAGATCTTCTTTTCTTTATCATGGGTTATTTTCTTTTCATCATCAACAGCAATTCTCAATTTGTTTAAATCAGAAGGGGTAGAGTATGATAAAGTAAAGGATACTTTCTTCGGTTCAAAGATACTACAAGAGTATTCAGCTCCTTGATGGATTGTATCGGATGGGATGATCACAACACTTTCATCCAGCCCAAAATTCCATTTTCTCTCACCAAAGCCAGCAAACGCACCACTAGAGTAGGCGAGAATATTTGTGGCTAATAATCCTTGCATGAAGATTTTTTTCATTATCCTCTCCTTTTTCTAAAGTGAGGTGAATCATAAATCAATTTTTATAAAGATAAAAGCTCAAACTTAACGCTAAAATCAGGGCTAAGTTGCATTTTCTAGTTTTAAACCATGTTTAGAATGACATTAATCTAAGAGATTTGAATGCTCTATTATGTATAATAATTTGAATTGTTTTGAGAGCTAATTTAGAAGTTCGTTATCTTTATTGGAATATTGTCAGAGGAAATGACTTTTCTCAAGAAGCTCTCTTTGAATATATAAAAGGAAATAGATGGTACAAGCGTTTTTATTTTTGGTTACTGTGTTTTTTTACACTGGTTTTTATACAAGTTGAAGTGCTTTTTATCATGATATAATTTGTGAGAAAATATTATGCAAATAATTTATATATTCTGTTACGAGCTGTTTTTTCTTCTTCAGTTTTTATGAAGGGTGTTGAGTAGAAAAAAACGAGCTCTTTCAGGATACGTTGCATTATGAAATTTTTACGATGCTTTTTGATATCAACAAAAAATGATAGCAGCTTAATTGCTTTTATATATACGATGTTCGATCGTTTTGTGCTGGATAAGTACCGATAATACGCAGTTCTGCAGAAAAGAAAGATAATTCTTCTAAGGCAAGTTTCATCATCGGGTCTTCAGGATGTCCTTCAATATCAACAAAGAACTGTGTTGCATTGAAATTTCCACCAATTTGATAGCTTTCTAATTTTGTCATATTGATACCATTCGTTGCAAATCCTCCCATAGCTTTATAGAGAGCAGCGGGGACATTGCGCACTCGAAAAAGAAGACTGGTGATGATTTTTTCGCCATTTTGAGGTTTGGGGACATGTCGTTTGGAGCGTGAAAGGATGACAAAACGGGTAATATTATGAGGGTTATCTTCAACATCTCTTTCAAGAATATCAAGTCCATAGAGTTCTGCTGCGATTAAAGGTGCTAAGGCAGCCTGTGAACGTTTAGCATTTTTTTTAATAAATTTTGCAGCTCCAGCGGTGTCAGCAGAAACAACAGGTTTCCAATCGTTGTTTCGTATGATTTTTCGGCATTGTGCAAGGGCATGCGTATGGCTGTGGACGGTTTTAATTTCGTCATGTGTAACGCCGGGCAAAACCATGAGTTGAAAATGGATAGGTAAAAAATATTCATCAATAATATAAAGAGATGACTGTGGTAAAAGATGATGAATGTCTGCAACGCGTCCCGCAAGGGTATTTTCAATAGGGATCATAGCAAGATCAGCTTTCCCGCTTTCCACTAAATTAAGGGCGTCTTCGAAAGTAGCAGAGGGAACAGCATCCATATTGGGGAACATATTGGAGCAAGCAATATGGGAATTAGCGCCGTATTCTCCTTGGAAAGAAATTTTATTGGTTTTTTTAAGTATTTTCATGCTAAAATCTCACAAACTCTATCGAGATCATGTTGTGTGTCTACACCTAAGGGAATTGTATCGACTATTTCCACATCGATACGCATATTGTTTTCTAATGCACGTAATTGTTCAAGTTTTTCACGTTTCTCAAGTGGTGAGGGTTTGAATGATACAAATTTCTCAAGTGCTTCGCGCCTATAGGCGTATATTCCAATATGGTGATAAAGAGGACCCTCTCCATAAGGTGCTTTGGCGCGCGTAAAATAAAGAGCACGAAGGCGATTTTGAGAAAGCGGTGTACCAATGATTTTGACAACATTGGGATCTCTTGTTTCATTTTCTTCAATGATTTTGGCACCCAAGGTTGCAATATCAGTAAAGCTATTTTCTAAAGGGCGTAGCGCACGAATGATTTCACGAGGCATGATTGTTGGTAAGTCACCTTGTATATTTAAAATGGCGTTGTAGCGTTGTTCAGGATCAATGCGCACTAAAGCTTCATAAATACGATCAGATCCAGACTTATGATCACCTCGTGTTATGATATATTCATGCCCATAATCTGCAACAGCTTTAGCGATATCATTATGATCTGTTGCAACGATTGTACGTCCTATTCCAGCTTTTTTGGCTTGTTCTACGACATGAACAATCATCGGTTTTCCGCCAATTTCAGCGAGAGCTTTTTGAGGAAGACGGGTTGAGCCCATACGGGCAGGAATAAGAATAATTGGTTCAAGAGCCATTGTAAGATTCCCAATGTCATCTGTGATGCATTTATGATATTGTGTGTTATAAAGAAAAAGCTTAAACTAAAAATGGTAATAAAACCGTGAACATTTGAGTTTTTATGAATCGCTCGAGATTTATTTATTTTATTTGTGCTTGTTTATGTGTGCTGGTCGCTATTGTGGGGATTTCCACACTCAGCAATATAATTTACGATCATCCTACATCAGTCCAATATCATCATACAGTTGCCAAGAATGATATATTTCAAGAAAAACAAAAAGCACCTGATGTTTCCCTATCACTAAATAGCCGCCTTCAACAAGGCAATTTTGAAAATGGCCGTAAAGTTTTTCGCCAATGTGCCATATGCCACACATCTGGACGCAATGAAGCAGGGCGTGTTGGTCCAGTTCTCTGGGAGATTGTTAACCGCCCTTTGGCATCAGCAGCAGGTTTTGCTTATTCACGGGCATTACGTGCTCATTCTGATCAAAAATGGGATTTTGTAACGTTAGATCGTTATTTACATTCTCCACGTGAAGCTTTTCCTGGGACCATTATGTCTTTTCGTGGAATTAAAAATGACCAAGATCGTGCCGATCTCTTGCTTTATTTACGCAGTTTATCCGATCATCCTGTTCCTTTACCAATGGATAATAATAAAGCGAACGAGCCAAATTAACTTATACCATAGATGTTAATTTTAGAAAGAAGTCTGATTTTTTTGTAATTTTAGTTTCACAGTTTTATAAAAAGAGCTCTTATTGATGTTTTGTTAGGGGGGAACGCCCCTCACGCAAAACAGAACATATTTAACATTGCATATTTACTCGCTTATTTTAAAGAGATCTTTTATAAAAATGCACTCTTTACGCTGTCGTCTGTGGATTGGTTTTCAAGATTTGTGTGCTTCACTTTTTCTACATATACTTGTACTTGTCTGTGAAATTATTGCTGAAGGATTATCAATTCATGAGCCGCAGCTTTCTGCTTCTGAATGCAATAATTATGTAATTAAAGCTCTCCATGAGGTTTATCTCAATCCTTCTATACACATCAATCCCTATGTACTTTTACATCAAGTCCCATGTATTTTTCTTATGAACAGAGACAATTGATTGTTCTTATACGTGCAATAATCCTAAGCTGCATTTTATGATGCTCGATGAATAGACGTTTTCTCTTGAGGTTAGAGATGTACGGACAGATCATTGACCTTTTATAGTATCGATCACTAAAATATGACTTAAATTATTTATTTATAGGTTATGGTTTGAAGTAAGCACTTTCATGTGAAACAATTTTTATGTGTGAATAGTAAAATAGTTGAATAGAGTTCTGCTGATTGTATTTTTATCTACGTCGAAAATTTTTTACACAAGAATACTGATAGCAGCTGCGTTCCCACGAGTCTCTGTCCATTTATAGACGATGACATGAAATTATGCTGATAATCCATTATAGAGAATTATTTTTTCACAAAAGGTTTGCCATATTTGTGATAAATTTAATAGGTTTCATTGGTTACAATGTTTCGATGACTTGCGATAAAATTAATTAGTATTTCAATACATATTGCGAGAGTGCTAAAAATTAGTGGAAGAGAGGACATAATCATGATTCTCCAAGCTTCTTAATAACTATGGTATTTTCTTTATAATTTGAGCGTTTATAAGTAATAATATTAAATTGCGCTAATAATCCATTATAGAGAAGAATCTTTCCTACTAATGGCTCTCCGATGTTTGTGATCATTTTAATAACTTCCATTGCTTGTAGGGTCCCAATAACGCCAGGTAAAACACCGATGATTCCAGTTTCAGCGCATGTTGGGATAGTCCCGTGAGCTGGAGTGGTGGGAAATAAATCGCGATAGTGAGGATTATTGTCTTTATACGGCATAAGGACCGTTAATGAGCCATTAAAACGTTCTACAGCACCGCTTATTAGAGGTTTTTTGCATTGGGCAGCGTGATCAGCGAGAAGATAGCGTGTGGTAAAATTATCACTTCCATCAACAATGATGTGGTAAGCATTGAGCAGTTTATCCACATTACTTTTATCTAAGCGTAGGGTGTGTTTTTCAACTACAACATGGGGATTTATTGCTTTTATAGTGGTTTCAGCACTGTCTGTTTTGCTTTTGTTGATTGCATTTGTTTTATGAATAACTTGGCGTTGTAAATTGGAAAGTGAAACGATGTCGTTATCGACAATTCCAAGGGTTCCAACACCTGCGGCAGCCAAATAGGTTAAGACAGGAGCACCAAGACCACCCGCGCCTACAACAAGAACACGTGCTGTTTTTAGCTTTTGTTGCCCTGCACCACCAATCTCAGGCAAAATGATGTGGCGTGCATAGCGTTCGATTTCTTTGTTGTTTAATTTTATATCTGTTTCTTGTGTCATAAATTTTCTCTTGTCATAGTTCTTTTATTGTTTACTAAGTTTATGATGCATAGACCAGTCTGCTTTTAGGATAGAGAGGATTTATTTATGAAAATTGCCATTCAGATGGATCATATTTCAACAGTTCGGATTCAAGGAGATACGACATTTGCACTCGCTTTAGCAGCCCAAGAACGTGGACACTCTCTCTTCCATTATACACCAGATCGTTTATCTCTATACGATGGTTGTGTGATTGCACGACTAGAGCCATTGATTGTACATGATAAAGAGGGAAGCCACTATCGATTAGAAAAGCCTGTTCGTACGGAATTAACAGATATGGATGTGGTTCTTTTACGCCAAGATCCACCTTTTAATCTCAATTATATCACAACAACTCATTTGTTAGAGCGTATTCATCCTAAAACACTCGTTGTGAATGATCCTGCATGGGTACGCAACAGTCCAGAAAAAATTTTTGTTACTGAATTTTCTGATCTGATGCCAGAAACATTAATTACCAAAGATATTGAAGAAATAACAGCTTTTAGAGAGACATTTGGCGATATTATTGTTAAACCACTTTATGGGAATGGGGGCGCTGGTATTTTTTATTTAAGACAAGATGATCGCAATTTAGCATCATTGTTAGAAATGTTTGCAGAAATTTATCACGAACCTTTTATTGTTCAGCGCTATTTAGAGGCAGTACGAAAAGGAGATAAAAGGATTATTTTGCTTGATGGTACACCTGTTGGAGCTATTAATCGAATTCCGACAGAAACAGATGTGCGCTCTAATATGCATGCTGGAGGTCGCGCGGAAAATGTGGAGTTAACAAAACGTGATTATGAAATTTGTGAACGCATTGGTCCAGCCTTAAAGGAACGCGGTCTTCTTTTTGTGGGGATTGATGTGATCGGAGATTATATAACAGAAATTAATGTGACGTCTCCTACGGGAATTCGTGAAATTAAACGCTTCTGCGGTACGGATGTTGCTCATTTGTTTTGGGATGTTATTGAGTTCAAGCGTTCAAATGAATTTATTTGACAGAGGACAAAAACATGGTTTTAAAAAAATGATCCATGTTGTTTTTTATATTTGTTATGTTGCAAATGTGAACTAGAATGACCGTATAATATAAATTAAGAGGCTTTGTTTTCAATTTTTAGGGAGTTTATAGATGAACAAAGTATTATCAATTGGAGTGGGATTGATTTTTGCGCTACTGCTGTCAGCAAATGGAGGCAATGCGCGCGATCAAATACAGATTACTGGTTCATCTACAGTTTTACCTTATCAAAAGATTGTTGCTGAAACATTTGGAGAAATTTATCCCCATTTTAAGGTTCCTGTTATCGAATCGGGAGGAACAGGAGCTGGTATTAAGGAATTCTGCCGTGGTATTGGGGAGAACACTGTTGATATTGTTAATGCTTCGCGAGCAATGAAACCGAGTGAATTACAGTCTTGTTTTGATGCTGGTGTAAAAGATGTTGAGGAAATACGTATTGGGTATGATGGCATTGTTTTTGCAACTGATATTAAGGGACCTGATTGGAAATTACAGCCAGTAGATGTTTATAAAGCCCTTGCTGCTCGAATTATTATAGACGGAAAGTTGCAACCGAATAATGTTTTGAAATGGAGTGCAGTCAATAGTGCTCTTCCTGATTGGACGATAGCAGCGTATATTCCTGGGGAGAAGCATGGGACACGTGAAGTTTTTGAGGAAAAATTACTTACTGAGGGGTGTAAAGAGAGTGGGGCAGTTGAGGTGATGAAGTCTTTAGGAATGGATGATAAGGAGATACACACTGCTTGTATTGCGGTACGTAAGGATGGAAAAGCGGTTGATATTGATGGTGATTATTCTGAAACATTTGCGCGTCTAATTTCTAATAAAACAGGGGTTGGTATTTTTGGTTTGTCTTTTTATCAAAATAATGCTGATAGGCTAAAGGTTGCCGATATTAACGGTTTTGCGCCAACAGTTGAGACGATTTCTAGTGGACAATATCCGGTTTCTCGTCCGCTTTTTTTCTATATTAAGAAAGCACATTTAGGTATTATTTCAGGTTTGCGAGAGTATGTTGATTTTTTTCTTTCTGATCAAATGATTGGTCCAGAGGGTCCTTTGGCTGAATATGGTTTGATTGTTTCTCCTGAAAAGGAACGTCAAGCACAGCGTTCTGATTTTTCTGCTGGTCGAGTAATGACATTGAAATAATTTGCAGGGAAAATTTGTTGGATTTCTGAGATAGGAAATTTGGGTGCTATTTTTTTATAAAAACTGAAAGATAAAATGCGCATTTCCTTCATTGTTTTGCTATTATTGATTTTTGGATTTTGTGGCTTTTGTATTTCTTATATGCGAGCACGCATTCTTGAATACAGACAACATAAAATGCATTCTCGTGCGTATTATTATGGCTGGTGGACATTTTTGATTACTGTTATTCCAGCTTTTATTTTTTTAATTGTTTGGGATGCTGGGAGTACAATTTATTTAGAATATAATGCCTCTCGAGAGCTGGGGGCGTATAGTGCGCATGTAACAGAGCCTGTAAATCACGATCTACTTTGGGAGACACTTCGAAGTCTCGTCAAAAAGATTCATCGCTTTGAGGGGAATCTTTCTACCGCTTCCTATAAGGAAGTGCAGGCACAATTACTCGCGAAGGGATTGATTTTATCCGATGAAGCATCGGATGATGTGTTCAAAATAGCACAGTCGTGGGTATTCTCTTCTGAAAAGCTTAAGTTTATAGGTTATGTTTTTCTTTTTGCTATTGCGTCCTTTGGTTTTATCTGTGGAATGATGCAAATTGCGCCTCATCAACGTGCCCGTAATAAGGTTGAATCTTTTATTATTATTGGATTGATTTGTGCATCTATTGTTGCAGTCTTGACAACAATAGCCATTGCGCTTTCTATGCTTTTTCAGACAGTAAGCTTTTTTCAGTCTGTATCCTTTTCAAATTTCTTTTTAGGAACAGTTTGGGATCCGCGTTTTTCCGCGAGCGGTTCCAGCGATGAAGTAGGACAATTTGGTCTAATACCGCTTCTTGCTGGTACGCTTTATATTGCATTTGTTGCCATGCTTTTTGCTGTACCTATAGGACTATTTTCAGCTCTTTATATGGCGGAGTATGCTTCTGCGCGATTGCGAGCAATTGTGAAGCCATTGTTAGAAGTTCTTGCTGGCATTCCAACGATTGTTTATGGCTTTTTTGCTTTGAAGGTTGTGGGACCATTTTTACGAGATCTCTCTGCTTCTCTCTCAGACGGGGTTAGTTTTATTATGGCACAAAGTGTTTTGACTGCTGGAGTTGTGATGGGAATTATGTTGATACCTTTTGTTTCCTCTTTATCGGATGATGTTATTACGGCTGTTCCACGCATTTTACGTGAAGGTTCTTATGGTTTAGGCGCAACGCAATCTGAAACAATTAAAAAAGTTGTTATACCAGCAGCGCTTCCAGGGATTATGGGGGCTATTTTGTTGACGGCATCGCGTGCAATTGGAGAAACAATGATTGTGGTTTTGGCGGCAGGTGTTGCAGCAAATTTAACACTCAATCCTTTCGAAGCAATGACTACGATGACTGTTAAGATTGTTAATCAATTGACCGGTGATTTTGAGTTTAATTCTCCACAAACTCTGGTGGCTTTTGCCTTAGGGATGACGCTCTTTGTTATGACACTTTTGATGAATATTCTAGCTCTTTATATTGTGCGTAAATATCGGGAACAATATGAATGAATGAAGATTTTTTTCCTCGTCGCAATATTAGTCTCAAGCGTCGGTATTGGGCTGAACGTCGTTTTCGTGCCTATGGTTTGATTGCCATTTTTATTGGTTTATTTTTTTTATTTACGCTTTTATGGTCTATCATTAGTCAGGGTTATACAGCTTTTTTTCAAAGTGAAATGACATTATCGATTTATTTGGATGAAAAGATCATTGATCCAAGTGGTCAACGTAAAACAAAACCACAAGTGCTCATGACGGCGAATTATCCACTTCTTGTACGCAATGCTTTAGCGAAGAAACTTAATATCAATCAAAATGATCGAGCCTCTCTTTTGGACGTTAACCGTATGTTTTCAAATGGTGTCCGTGTTCAACTGCGTGAAATGGTGACAAAAAATCCAAAACTGATTGGCACAATGCAAAAAGTTAAAGTTTTGGCATCTGCGGATATTGATTCTGCTTATAAGGGACAGATTGATCTGCGTGTAGCAGAAAAAAACCGTAAAGTTTCTAATCGACAAATAGAATGGATAAAGCGTTTAGCGCATGATGGTACGCTTTATAAAACATTTAATATTGGTTTTTTTACATTTGGCGCTTCAAGTCGTCCTGAGACTGCGGGATTAGGTGTTGCGATCATTGGTTCTCTTTATATGATAGGCATCGTTTTATTAGTTTCCCTTCCGATAGGCATAGCAACGGCTCTTTATTTAGAAGAATATGCACGCAAAAATAAATTTACAGATTTTATAGAGGTTAATATCAATAATCTTGCAGCTGTTCCTTCAATTGTGTTTGGTCTTTTAGGACTCTCTTTTTTTGTTAATTTTTTAGGATTACCACGTTCAGCCTCTTTTGTTGGTGGTCTTGTTTTAGCGCTCATGACTCTTCCCACGATCATTATTGCAACACGTTCTGCTCTGCGTGCTGTTCCTCTCTCTATTCGTTCTGCAGCTTTGGGGTTGGGAGCATCAAAAACACAAATGATTTTTCATCATGTTGTTCCTTTAGCTGCGCCTGGCATTTTAACAGGCACAATTATTGGAGTCGCTCAGGCTTTGGGTGAAACAGCTCCTTTGCTTTTGATTGGAATGGTTGCTTTTGTTGTTAATATTCCTACGACCCCCATGGATCCAGCAACGGCTTTGCCTGTTCAAATTTTTATGTGGGCGGGTGAAGCAGAGCGTGCTTTTGTTGAAAAGACATCAGGTGCTATTATTGTATTGATGATTTTTCTTGCGATCATGAATATTTCTGCGGTTTTTTTACGTCGACGATTTGAACGCCGCCAGTAATTTTAATAAAACAACAGCTTTGATAAGATTTTTGTAAGGTGAATTTTTGTAATGAAGATTAAAATGCGCGGTCAGGATGTGAAGGTTTCTTACGGAGATAAAGAAGCACTCCACGGTATTACACTTGATATTCCTGAACATCAAGTAACTGCTTTGATTGGTCCATCAGGATGCGGAAAGTCAACTTTTTTGCGTTGTTTTAACCGTATGAATGATACAATTGAAGGCGCTAAAACAACTGGTCTTATTACCTTAGATGGGGAGAATATTTATGACACACGGATTGATGTTGTAGAATTGCGCGCTCGTGTTGGAATGGTTTTTCAAAAGCCCAGCCCTTTTCCAAAATCTATATTTGAGAATGTTGCGTATGGTCCACGCATTCATGGTTTAGTTAAAACACGCTCTGAATTGCATGATGTCGTTGAAAAGAGTTTGAGGCAGGCAGGTTTGTTTGAAGAAGTAAAAGACCGCCTTCATGATCTTGGAACAAGTTTATCAGGGGGACAACAACAGCGTTTGTGTATTGCACGTGCTATTGCGGTTAGTCCTGAAGTTATTTTGATGGATGAGCCCTGTTCAGCTCTTGATCCCATTGCAACAGCACGGATTGAAGAGCTTATCGATGCGTTACGGCAAAATTATACAATTGTTATCGTAACGCATTCCATGCAACAGGCCGCACGTGTTTCTCAATATACGGCTATGTTTCATTTAGGGCATTTGGTAGAAGTTGGTGCGACTGAAATGATCTTTACCTCACCAAAAGAGCAACGGACACAAGATTATATTACGGGGCGTTTTGGATAGGTGAATTGAGGAGTGTAAGATATGTCTATGAAACATACTGTCCGTTCTTATGATGCAGAACTAAAATATTTAAGAGTAAGGATTACAGAAATGGGGAGCCATGCAGAAAGGATGATTGAACGTTCTGTCGCATCGGTTGTGAGTAGTGATCTTCAACTTGCAACGACAGTGATTGCCGATGATGTGTTTTTAGATGAAGCAGAACGTGACATTGATGAAAAAGCGGTTGCTATTATTTGCAAACGCCAACCGATGGCTGTCGATTTGCGTGAAATTATTGGAGCCATTCGTATTTCTTCTGATCTTGAACGGATTGGGGATATGGCAAAAAACATTGCTAAAAGGACTGTTGCACTTTCAGAAATACGTCAATCTGCTTCTGTTTATCATGGGCTTGAAACAATTACAGCTTTAGCACTCAATCAATTAAAAGAAGTCTTAAATGCTTATACGAGTCGCCTATTAGAGCGTGTTGACGCGGTGCGTGAGCGTGATGAGAAGATTGATGCTTTGTATACTTTTCTTTTTCGTGAACTTTTGACGTATATGATGGAAGATATGCGCAATATTACGGTTTGTACGCACTTACTGTTTTGTTTAAAGAATATTGAACGAATTGGTGATCATGTTACTAATATTGCTGAAATGCTGCATTATATCATAACGGGTTACCATATGTCCTCTGATCGTCCTCGTGATGACCTTACTTATAAAGTTGGGGTAGGTGAGAAGAAAATAGATTAAAATTTTTCTTATATGTATAAAATAAGTTTGTAGATATATGAGTATTTTCTTACAGTGCAGCTATAAGAAGAATAAGATAACCATTTTATGGCAAAGCACAAAGAAGCAACAAAGAGTTTTTTCAGAGAAGCATGGCAGATTGTTAACTCTTGGTTTGACATATTTGTATATTGGATGATATCATCACTCGTATTGTGGCAGGAGGGGAGTTTTCTAGGGGAATTTCCTTTCAGATCATTTTGTTAAAATTTTATATTAAAGGGGATATCTGTATTATTTTTTCGTATGTAGAAGAAGTGGATAGTGTTACTTTATTGTAATTGAAACGTGTGGGTTATTATAGCCTATATTGAACCATGAAGAATAACAATATCGATCTGTAAATTAAGAGTTTTTTATTTTTTATTTTGCATAGATACTTTTTGATTACCTCTTGTATTAAAATTTTACTGAGTGGTAACAATTAGCTATGTACTTTATTGAGAGATACATTTAAAGCTCATTTCAAGACTTGAATATATCAGAGATTATAGGAATGTATTGCATAAGATGAAAAAAAATCGTTGGAATGTTTTTGTTACCTGTTGTGTAGCGCCGTTAGTTGTTGTGGGATGTGCTTCAAGTCATTTAGATGCTGGAAAAATAAATAATAATAAGACAAAAGCGGTTACATATCCATTGACAGAGCGTCAATGTCTTATGCGAGCGATGTATTTTGAATCAAATCGCACAAGCCGTGAAGGAATGATTGCCGTTGGAACGGTTGTTATGAATCGTGTTAATTCAACCGCCTATCCTAAGACGATTTGTGGTGTTGTTGGTCAATATAGGCAATTTGCTCCTGGTGTTTTAACGCGTCCTATGACGGAGAAAGCATCTGTTGCTCGTGTAAGAGAGGCGGCTGATGCCGTTTTACGGGGTGAACGAGATAAGAAAGTTAAACACGCTAAGTTTTTTCATACCGCTGGTTTGTCTTTTCCGTATAAAAACATGCATTATGTTCAGGTTGCAGGGGGAAATGCTTTTTATGAAAAACGATCACGTGATGGAGAGCTTCAAGTTCCTACAAATAATCGCCCTTATGATGTTGCTTATGCTTTTGCTCAAGAACGTTCTGGTCATGCGCCAAGCTTTATAGATGAAGGCTTAGAGAGTAGGGGCGTAAAGGCAGAGAAAAGTACATCTCCTTCGACAGAAGTAGCACAGTCCAAGATGGCACATCCTGCGCCTTTTGCTATGGTACAGCTTGATAAAGTTCCTATCCCTGCCTATGCACCTCAACATCTAGCTAGGAAAGAGGAAAATAAAACGATTATGGTTTTACCTTCATCTGATCAGTTAAATGCAATTGTTGCAATGTTAGAAAAACGACACAGGAACTAGTAAGTTTTTCATGACCAAAGAAGGATGATATACCCATTGCGGTTTATGAATTAAGTGAATTTTAGCGATAATGATACGCATAAATATACGTAGAGAAAGCGAACTCAAAGGATCTGAAAAACAATTTATAATATGACGACATAAAGAACGCATTCTATTTAAAGAAGGGTATTGGTAATGTACTTTGATATTCATGAGACAATTTTGCCTGAAATGCTTAATCGTCTTGCAGAAATTACAGTGAAAGTGGGGTTGAATTTACAAGAGGGGCAGGATCTTGTTTTAACTGCTCCAGTTTCAGCGTTACCTTTTGTTCGGCGTATTGCATATCATGCTTATAAGGTTGGTGCTGGTGTCATTACACCAATTTTTAGTGATGATATGTTATCGCTTACACGGTTTGAAAATGCCCATACAGCTAGTTTTGATTGTGCCCCTTCTTGGCTTTATGAGGGAATGGCAAAGGCTTTTGAAAATGGGGCAGCGCGTTTAGCGATTGTTGGTGATAATCCTTTGCTCCTTTCCAATCAGGATTTTGATAAGGTTTCACGTTTAAATAAAGCCACTTCAATAGCTTACCAGCCGGCACTCAAGCAAATATCAAATTTTGCTATGAATTGGTCGATTGTTGCTTATCCAACAGCAGGATGGGCTGAGGCAATGTTTCCTTCTTTACCACTTAATGAGGCGATTAAAAAATTAGCCGATGCAATTTTTTCTGCTTCACGTGTTACAGGAGAAGATCCGGTGCAGGCGTGGACTGTTCATAATGCACATTTGAAGAAACGGTCATCTTGGCTTAATGAGCAGCGTTTTTCTGCCTTACACTTTACAGGGCCAAGGACTGATTTAACTGTTGGTTTGGCAGATGATCATGAATGGCATGGTGGTGCATCCGTTGCTCAAAATGGTGTTATTTGCAATCCGAATATTCCGACAGAAGAAGTTTTCACGACTCCTCATGCTCATAAGGTTGAAGGTTTCGTTCGCTCAACAAAGCCCCTTTCCTATCAAGGAACTCTGATTGATAATATTGAAGTACGTTTTGAAGCCGGGCGTATTGTTGAGGCTCGTGCATCAACAGGCCAAGAAGTTTTACAGCAGGTTTTGCAAAGTGATGAGGGTGCAAGCCGGTTGGGCGAAGTTGCCCTTGTGCCCCATTCTTCACCAATTTCTAAGAGTGGCCTCCTTTTTTATAATACCTTATTTGATGAAAATGCTGCATGTCATATTGCTTTAGGGCAGTGTTATTCCAAATGCTTTTTAGATGGGGCATCATTGACGTCAGAAGAGATTGCAGCACGTGGTGGGAATAAAAGTGTCATTCATATTGACTGGATGATTGGTTCTGGTGAAATTGACATAGATGGCATTACCCAAGATGGTGTAAGAGTTCCTGTATTTCGTAAGGGTGAATGGGCTTAATTTTGTTACCATAAAACACGGTCATTTGAGGTGGGGTGGGATGTAAGCTTTATTGATACGTTAAGTATTTTAGAGTGTGTGGTATATATTCAAGGCAGGGTTTGTCCATAAAGCCTTTAGTTAAATGATTCACATGAGTAGGAATCCAAGTAAAATCGACTCATCAAGAATTTGTTTAGTAGATGTAGAGGAAGTCTTCGTTTTTTGAGGGGGGAAGAAGTCAATTTATCAGTGATACGATTGGAAAGTGTATAATTATTAAAGAAGAGTAATGCCTGAGCTTCCTGAAGTAGAGACAGTTCGTCGTGGACTTGAGTCCGTTGTAACTGATGCAAAGATAGTATCTGTCAAACTTAATCGTAGAGATTTGCGCTTTCCTTTTCCTGAGGCTTTTTCTGAGCGCCTTATTGGCAGAACAATTATAGAACTTGGTCGGCGTGCGAAATATTTATTATTTCATCTTTCTCAGGATGAAACGATTTTAAGCCATTTAGGAATGTCTGGTTCATGGCGTATAGAGAATGATTTTTTAAGAAAAGCTTGTTCAGCGTCAAGTAAATTAGTTAAACATGATCATTTTGTCATGGATATTCAGACAAAGAATGGTGACGTTTATCGTCTTATTTATAATGATGTGCGTCGCTTTGGGTTTATGCTTTTAGTCGATACGGATAAGCTTTATGAACATCCACTTTTAAATAAGCTAGGTCTTGAACCTATAAGTAATTCGTTTTCTGGTCGTTATTTACAAAAGGCTTTTGTTAATAAAAAAATGTCTCTCAAGGGTGTTTTACTTGATCAGTCTATTGTTGCAGGTCTTGGGAATATTTATGTTTGTGAAGCACTTTGGCGGAGTCGTTTGTCTCCACAACGTGGTGCATTTACATTAGCATCAAAAACGGCACGTGCACGTGAATTTGCAGATTCTTTAGCACAAAATATACGCAATGTGATTTCTGAAGCCATTTTGTCTGGTGGCTCTTCTTTACGTGATTATATGCATATAGATGGTTCGCTTGGTTATTTTCAGCATGCTTTTTCAGTTTATGGACGAGAAGGCAAGCAATGTTTGGAATGTGGAGCGCCTATTATGCGCATTTTACAGGCTGGACGTTCAAGTTTTTACTGCTCACAATGTCAAAAATGAATAAGGTGTCTTGCAAAATCTTACAAGAGGCTTAAAGTCATCGCATCTATAATATAATTACACAAGGCTTGAAAGGTTTTTTTTATGCTGAATAAAGTACTAACACATCTTGATGGAAATATAGAGAAGAGCCTTGAACGCCTTTTTTCTCTTTTACGTTTTCAATCGATTTCTACAGACTCGGCTTACAAGGATGCATGTCGTAAAGCAGCTGATTGGTTAGTGGAGGATTTAAAAAGCATCGGTTTTGAGGCTTCACGCCGTGATACGCCGGGGCATCCAATGGTTGTTGGGCATCATCCTGGACCTTCAGATGATTGTTTGCATGTGCTGTTTTACGGACATTATGATGTTCAACCTGTTGATCCATTGAGTTTATGGGAGGATGATCCATTTACACCTTCTTTAAAAGAGAGAGATGGAGAGAAAGTTATTTGTGCTCGTGGAGCTTCAGATGACAAAGGTCAGTTGATGACTTTTATTGAAGCATGTCGTGCATTTAAGAAAGAAACAGGGCAGCTTCCTATTAAAGTTACTGTTTTATTTGAGGGAGAAGAAGAATGTGCTTCTCCTTCCCTTATTCCTTTTTTAAAAGCAAATACAGATGAACTTAAGGCAGATTATGCATTGGTTTGTGACACGTCAATGTGGGATGCGGATACACCATCTATTGCTCTTTCTCTTCGGGGAATTATGGCAGAAGAGATTATTATCACAGCAGCGAATCGTGATTTACATTCTGGTTATTTTGGAGGAGTAGCAGCTAACCCCATTCGTATTTTAACGAAAATCTTAGCAGGACTTCACGATGAAAATAATAGGGCAACACTTCCTGGTTTTTATGATGGCGTAGAAGAAACACCTCCACAAATTTTACAATCATGGAATGCACTTAATTGTACTGCTGAAAATTTTCTTGGTCCTATAGGACTTTCCGTTCCAGCTGGTGAAAAAGGGCGGAGCATTTTAGAGCTTGTATGGGCACGTCCTACCATGGAAATTAATGGTATTAGTGGCGGCTATGAAGGGGAAGGGATGAAAACGGTTATTGCTTCTCAAGCGAGTGCAAAAGTATCGTGTCGTTTGGTGCATAAGCAAGATCCAGAGAAAATACGCCAAGCGTTGCGTGATTATGTACGTAGCTCAATTCCTGCTGATTGTAAGGTTGAATTTAAGAATCACGGTTCTTCTCCGGCACTTCAGATTTCTGATGATTCATCTTTTATCAAGGAGGCGAAGGATGCTTTATCACAAGAGTGGGAAGTGCCTGCTGTTTTGACAGCCATGGGGGGCTCGATCCCAATTGTAGCAGATTTTCGGTCAATTCTTGGTATGGAAACTCTTTTGGTTGGTTTTGGACTGGCTGATGACCGTATTCATTCTCCTAATGAAAAATATAATTTAAAATCGTTTCATAAGGGGCAGCGGTCTTGGGCGCGTATTCTTGCTGCTTTAGCAAGTAGGAGGGTAAATGGCTGAGATTCGCGTTCATCAAGGTGATTTACCAAACTTAGACAATTATAAAACTGATGCCATTGCGATTGATACCGAGACTTTAGGATTACAACCCTATCGTGATCGTTTATGCGTTGTTCAGCTTTCTTCTGGAGATGGTACTGCTGACGTTATTCAGATTGCTAAAGAACAAAAGAGTGCACCAAATTTGATAAAATTGCTTGAGGATAACGCAATAACCAAAATATTTCATTTTGGGCGTTTTGATCTTGCTATTTTAGCGCATACATTTGGTGTTATGCCAGAGGCTATTTTTTGTACAAAGATTGCTTCGAAACTCACGCGCACTTATACGGATCGTCATGGCTTGAAAGAAATTTGTAATGAATTGCTGAATGTGAATATTTCTAAACAGCAACAATCTTCGGATTGGGCGGCAGAAACGTTATCACAGGCACAAATTGAATATGCTGCGTCGGATGTGTTATATTTACATCGTTTAAAGGTTATATTTGAAGAACGTTTAAGACGTGAAGAGCGAGAAAATGTTGCCAAGGCATGCTTTCAATTTTTGCCTATGAGAGCTAGGCTTGATCTTTTAGGATGGGCGGAAGTTGATATTTTTGCGCATAGCTAACTTTAAAATTGGCTTTTAATGGAGTTAATTATTGATGTGAGAGGATAAAATGCTTGTACATTATGGGCGTTTATCCTCTCATCTTTTCTGATAAGAATTATAATAAATTCTTAAGTGCTATTTCATTTGAAGTTTAGGCAATAAAAGTACTTTTGCGAATTCATATTTTTTATTTTTGTAACAGCTTTTATTTGAAACAAAGCAATTTTGAGGAGAGGCTGGAAACATACGGTAGGTTGGAAGACTTAAATCTCTGAAACCGGTATACAGCCTAATTGGAGGAGAATATGAATGTGTAAATGTAAAAAACCAATCTCATCTTTACCATCATTTTTAATTCTGCTTTACGACTTTCAAAAGTATTTAAAGCAATGTCTGTTAAATAATAGAGATTACGCATTGCCCCATACTTTTGTTTCTCATGTTTTTAATGGATTTACGTTCTTCGTGTAAAACAGAACGCTCTAAACGGAATATATTTGTGTTGCTAATTCATGTGCTTTTTGTAAAGAAACCGACACCCAAGTTCATTTTACGGTGGCGCTCATAAAAGATATAACAATAAAGCTTCCAATACCAATATAAAATCTATTGAACACTACCATCTTTATGCTTATGGAGTAACAAGCCGCTACCATCCACACAACTGTGCCAATTCCCAATGTTGTGTAAGTCTTTAGCACTTGAGACGGTTCATAAGAGGCATTTTTAGTCTTTTTTTTAGTGTTTTTTATCCACACAGCTCTCCCAACTTGTAACGTGCAAACAAATGGTTTTGATTGATTCAACATGAAAAAGATTTGGAATGAGAGAATCTTATGGTATTTAGAATTCTCAGTCAATATGAATAACGATAAATTATCATTATAAATCAGTATATTATATGAAGTTCGTATAGTTTATTATTTTCAGACGATACTTCGTGCCTTTATTTATTACTCAATAAGTAATTTCTATGTTGGCAGAGCAGGGCAATTTTCTTTTATTTTAAAATTAAAATGCTCCAAAGCTTTATTTTTAAAGATTCTCACTTTTTATCTATAAACATGCTATTTTTTCTGGAAATTTGCAATGAAGGCACTAGATAAAATCCATTATGAATATTTGATGAGGTTAAATTTATGAACATAAAATATTTTATTACAGCTTTTGCTACTTTTGCTTCAATCTCTATGGCTCAAGGTGCAAGTTTTTTAGCGTCTCAAAACCTTATACAGAGAGCATCTTCGGCTGTTCCTCCAATAGGTTTTTTTACTGGTGAACAGCTTCGCAAGTTATTATCTGAAGTTTTTCAGATAGAACTTTCTTGCACAAATAACAGCGAAAGCATAACAGCAGCTAAGTTAGTACCTGTGTTACATTCTGGTAAAAAAAGAGATCATTATCCTAAAAGAAGACTAGGGAAAAAAGGACGGCCAAACCTATTTGCACGAGGTCCAATGAGTTTTTAAAAAGTGAAAAAACAACATCAAGAAGTATAATATATGCTTTGAAGTTGAAAAAGAGGGATATTTTTTCTGCCAAATTCATGATTTTTAAAGCAAGGGGTGGGTTGAAAACTTTCAGAAAGATTTCTCATTTTTTCAGCTTTAAGGAGATTTCTATATAAGTTTTAATGTTTATCATACCGGTTGTCTGTCTTTAGGTATTTTTTTCAATTTCGTCTTGTAAAGGAGTATGAAATGATAGCCTACAAATAAGGCTGAATCTCTGAAAAAGACTTTACTATAAGGTTGAGAGAAGAAAAAAATGGTAAATATGTCAAAAAGGAATAAATGCCTAAATAAAAACAAAGAGCAAGCGTGATGAAATTGCATGTAATCTTGTTGCAGTCCATAGGGTAGTGGAGATCTTTTTCATGTGCGCTACAAGCGTTCTTTACAATGATGAAAAAATAATCAAAGTGCTATTCACATTTGGTTATGCGAAGGATGAAGCTAAAAACGTTGTTTGTATGAATTTAAATGGAACAGTTAGATTTAGCTGCCCTCAATATTGTAACGGTCTTCACTATTACAATATTGAGAGTATTAATAGGAAGCATTTTAGCTTTTAAATAGTTTTATTTATTCACACACTTGCTTGTTTGTGAGGTGCAGAGGGATGGTTTTGGTTTCTTTAATATAAAAAAGCTTAAGATAAGAGCATCGTCAATATTGCAGACGAATTAATATAAAAGATATTTTTTCATTATAAATCAATATATTATATTTTTATGTCAATAGCACACGCTTTACACGGAGGGTACTGTGACGCAGTTTTTTTATCAAAATGATAAAGGAGAGAAAACGTGAGGAAAAGAGACCATTTGTGCATGGGCATAGTTTTATTCTCATTTATTACAGATCAAGCAATTAAGGGTACTTTGATTGGCTTTTTGTTTTTTTTATAAGTGTATCATTTTTGCTACAGATATCTGAAGATGGTGCTCTATATGAAACGGTGTGTTCAAATAAATATTCAGCTATGGAGAGAAAATATGAATATGAAATGGTTAATAACAGCTTCTGCTTTCGCTTTTGTTTCAGCTTCAGCAGCACAAGCAGCAGATGTTATTGTTCCCCCAAGACCAACACCTGTTGCTCCCGTTATTGTTGCTCCAACTTTTTCTTGGACAGGTTTTTATGTTGGGGGCCAGATTGGTGGTTTTTCGGGTAAAACGAAAATGGATATTCTCAGTAATGGAAACAAGATTCCAGCGCCTGATGACCTTTTGCCTAAACTATCTGGTTTCATGGGGGGGCTTTATGCAGGTTCCAACGTTGATCTTGGTAATGGCCTTATTCTAGGTGTTGATACAGATATCATGTGGTCTAATAAAGATGACACGAAGACAGGAAAAACATATGTCATTGCCCCAGAACACATCAATTATATTAACAAGGTATTAAAAGACGCTGCAATTAATATTGGTAAAGATGCGCTTAAACCTGGTGCTAAACGAACCCACAGTTTCACTTTTAAAGAAAAGTGGGCTGGTGCAACGCGCGTGCGTATTGGTTTTGCAGCTGAACGCATTATGCCTTATGTTGCTGGTGGTATCGCTTATACACAGCTTCAAGATAGTGCGTTGATTTCAATAACAGATAAAGATTCAGACAAAGTAATCGCTTCTGGTACTCTGTCTGATGAAACAAAGACCCTTGTTGGTTACACCCTTGGTGCTGGTGTTGATTTAGCAATGACCAATAATATTATTGTACGTGCGGAATATCGTTACTCAGATTTTGGGAAAAAGAAATTCTCAAATGATAAATATGAGACTTCTTACAAAACCAATGATTTCCGTGTTGGTGTTGCTTACAAATTTTAACAGATGATAAGTTAAATAACAGAGGCTCTGTCTTTGACAGAGCCTCTGTTATTTTCTGTTGCCATATTATCACACAATACATAATTTATTGTGGATGTGAAAAGATATTATTCAGGTTTTCTTAAAAAAATCATAGACAATAAACAAGAATTACATTTAAAAACCAATAAGTTATTTATATATATATCTTTAGGTTTCTCGTACAAAATCAAGCTATGAAGCGATTTTGTCTGGGATGTGCCCTCCATTTTCTGTGACTGTATCATTTTTACTACAGCTTTTCTTTCTGTAATCTTGTAGCACTGTGCTCATAAATAAATTAGGAGCAAAGTTTATGAATATAAAATCTTTAGTAACAACTTCTGTTATCGCTATAGCAGCAGCTTCTGCAGCGCAAGCTGCTGATGTTATCATCCCTCGTGAAACAGCCCCAGCAGTCATCGCAGCAGCCCCTTCATTTTCTTGGACAGGCTTTTATATCGGTGGTCAAGTTGGTAACTTTTCAGGTAAAGTTGATGTAGTTGATTCAGAAACAAAAAAGAAAATTACAGATAAAGACTGGACACCTAAGCCTTCCGGTTTCATGGGTGGTATTTATGTAGGTTCCAACGTAGATCTTGGTAATGGCCTCATTCTAGGTGTTGAAACCGATGCAGTCTGGGCTGACCGCGAAGATTCAAAAGCGCATTCAGCAGTCATTGGAGCAATTGGCCTTGATGCTTTCAAAGATGAGCTTATAGCAGCGAAAGCTACACCTGCTACAGGAAAAACTATTGCTGGTATCGTGGCGACTGACAAACGTGTAGAGGGCACCTCTATAAAAGAAAAATGGTCTGGTGCAACACGCGTTCGTGTTGGTTTTGCAGCCGTTGATCGCATTATGCCTTATGTTGCTGGTGGTATTGCTTATACGCAGCTGCAAGTGGTTGATTCTCTTAAGGCAGCGACAGCTGATGGTGCCGAAATTGCTTCTGCTAAAGTGTTTGATGAAACGAAAACGATGGTTGGTTTCACTGTAGGTGGTGGTATTGATTTTGCAATGACAGACAATGTTTTATTGCGTGCAGAATATCGTTACTCAGACTATGGTAAAAAAGCATTTGTAAAGGACGGGGATAAATTAGCATACAAAACCAATGATTTCCGTGTAGGTGTTGCTTACAAATTCTAATTTCGTAAACAACGAAATAAACTTCCAAGAGGCTCTGTCAAAGACAGGGCCTCTATTCTTTTCTGTTGTTATATTATCACATACCCTATATTTATTAGGGGAGTAAAAGATATTATTTAGATTTTCTTAAAAAGATTTTTATAAATGACAGATAACAATTATGCCATAAAATCAATAATTTACACATACTTGTAACTTACAATTTCTTATGAAAATTCTTATGAAACGTGAAGTTATGAAATGACTTTATCTTGCGTCAACTTTCGTTTCCTATGATTGTATCATTTTACTACAGCGTTTTTTTAGTCGTATAATACTGTGCTCGTAAATAAATGAGGAGCAAAGTTTACGAATATAAAATCTTTAGTAACAACTTTTGTTATCGCTATGGCAGCAGCTTCTGTGGCAAAATCTTCTGATTTTATCATTCTTCGTGAAAAAGCTCCAGCAGTTATCACAGCCCCTTCATTTTCTTGTATAGATTTTTATCTTGGTAGTCAAGTTGGCAACTTTTCAAGTCAAAGTTGATGTATTTGATTTAGAGACAAAAGAAAAAACTTTAGATAAAGATGCACTACCTAAGTCTTCCGGTTTCATAGGTGGTATTTATTTTAGGTTCCAACATAGATCTTGAAAATGTCCTCATTCTAGGTGTTGAAACCGATGCAGTCTGGGCAGACCGAGGAGAGACGAAGACGGTCTCAAAGATTCTTGTGATTGATGATTTTAATGATAAATTTAAAGATGCTGGTGTCACATTAGATGAAGATGAAAAGTTTCAAAAGGGTGACACAGCAGTGTATTGCATTGGTTTCAAAGAAAATGGTCTGGTGCAACACGGGTTCGGGTTGGTTTTTCCATCGCTGACAGTATTATGCCTTATGTGGCTGATGGTATTGCTTATGCGCAAATACAGGGTGTTGGTAAAGTTTCAGGAACAAAAAAATTGGCAAATGGGTAAGCCAAGTAAAGAAGTTTCTGCTACAGTATTTGATAAAATAAAAACGATGGAGGGTTTCACCCTTGGTGGTGGTATAGATTTCGCGATGACAGATCATGTTCTGCTTCGTGCGGAGTACCGGTACTCAGACTTTGGTAAGAAGGAATATAAAAAGGATTACCTTAAACTAGGCTACACAACCAATGACTTTCGTGTAAGTATCGCTTACAAGTTCTAATTTCATCAAAAGTGCAATTATGAATAAAAAGTATTAATAAAAAGTTAAATTTTCAAGAGATCTTGACTTTTACAAAACCGCTGTTTTCTGGGGTTTATTTGTGTGATTGTGACATTTTTACTACAGCTTTTCTATTTATAATCTTGTAAGGTCGTTTTATAGTTAATTTAGGAGCAAAATTATGAATACAAAATCTTTAATAGCAACTTCTATTGCCGCTTTAATTTCAGTTTCTGCAGCACAAGCTGCTGATATTATCATCTCTCGTGAAACAGCCCCAGCAGTTATCGCAGCAGCCCCTTCGTTTTCTTGGACAGGTTTTTATCTTGGTGGTCAAGTTGGCAACTTTTCGAGTAAAACTAAAGTAACTATTCCAGGAGCAGACAAAGAACTTTTCAAAAAAGATAACACACCTAGTCCTTCTGGTTTCATGGGTGGCATTTATGCCGGATCTAACGTAGACCTCGGAAATGGTCTCGTTCTCGGTGTTGAAACCGATGCAGTTTGGGCAGACCGTGAAGAATCAAAAAAAGCCCGTGAATTGACTCTTACTGAAAAAGATGCAGCAAATTTTAATGATGCCCTTGAAAAAGCTAAGGTTGAATTAAAAGGTCAGCAACGGTTTGAAAACGGTGACAAGGTAACAGAAACGCACAGTTACAAAGAAAAATGGTCTGGTGCGACACGTGTCCGTATCGGTTTTGCTGCTGTTGACCGTATTATGCCTTATGTTGCTGGTGGTATTGCCTATGCGCAGGTGCAGGGCATTCAATCCGTTGCAGGAAAAGGAGAGAGAGCTAAAGTTGAGCAGAAAGCTGACGGGGATGGAAAAGTGCCAGAGGCAGGGGCTAAGCAAGCCATAGATTTGACTGGTGGCACTTGGGCTGATGACACGAAGACAATGCTTGGTTTCACTATTGGTGGTGGAGTTGACTTTGCAATGACAGACAACGTTCTTTTACGTGCTGAATACCGTTACTCCGATTTTGGTAAAAAGAAATTCGCCAACGATACACGTGAATTCAACTACAAAACCAATGACTTCCGTGTAGGTGTCGCTTACAAATTCTAATTTCGTAAAAATGAAATTATCAGCACAAAAAATACTAAGGCCTCGTTTAACGGGGCCTTTATTTTATTATCTCTCTATTTTATTCCTCTTAATCTCTTCATTTTTAATGGGATCATACTCCTCATGCAAAACAGAACGCCCTAAACGGAATATACTTGTTGTTGTGTATTCACACATTTTTTTTAAATAAATATTTTTCAAAGTACATCAATCTCACTTATGTCTTTGGAAAAGATTTGAATATTTTAGGCTCTGATGTTCAAACAAAGGATAAACTTCTCTTGCAAGCTGAGAGGAATGTTTCGATTGATGCCACACGCAACAGTACCAATAGTCATCGCGGGGATCAAACCTTTCATGTCGCCGTGCACAATGGCTCTCATTTAAGTTCTGGAAAAGAGACCACTGTTCTCTCTGGAAAAGATATCCATATGGCTGCTTCCGATATAGATGCCAAGGGCAATGTTGCTCTTGGCGCCCAAGGGGAGGTAACAATAGGGGTAAGAAACGATGAGATGGAGTATCATCTTCGCACCAAAAACACAAAAGTGGATATGCAAGCCTCTCATGCCGTTGGCTCTTCGATAAAATCGGGAGGTGACACCACTGTCATTGCAGGGCAGGATGGCAAACCGCATGATCTTAGCATCACAGGTAGTTCCATTGCGGCTGATGGCAAGGTGGGGCTGAAAGCCAGCAACGATATTCTCATCAATAATGCAGAGGATAGCTTACATTATGAGATGTCGTACCATAAAGACGGTGGGGTGTTTAGTAGCAGCAAATCTGAGCATAACAAGATGGATGTGCGCCAAGTTGTGGGGTCGAGCATAACAGGGGGTGAAGGCATTGCCATTGACTCAGGAAATAACACGGAAGTTGTCGCCTCGACGCTCATAGCCGGTAAGGCAGAGGAAACGTCAGGAGAGAAAGCACTGGGAGATCAAAAACAAGCGGATATTACCATTCACTCTGGGGGAAAGATTACTATCAAAGGCGCCCAAGAACACTTGGATCAGCAAGCACAATCGTCATCAAGTGGCTTTTTGCATGAGGAATCGTCCGATACATCTCAATCGCATACCACAACGGTCTCCTCTATCCTTGGGGCGACGGGAAACATCGTGTTAGACGCACAAGGAGAAGCCAAGATTTCTGCTTCTCATCTGCTTTCCGGTCAAGATATCAATGTGAGCGGAGAAAGTGTGACAATTGATGGCATGACAGATCACCATAAAAGCCATTCAGAGGAGCATGAAACAGGTTTTGGTGTGGGATCAGGCAAGGGCTTTGTGTCGATATACGGGAGTGAGGGAAAGACAGAAAATGAAGAGAGTTTTGAGCATCAAGGTTCTTCTCTCAATGCGGATGGCAATATCAACATCACTGCCAAGAAAAAAGATGTGAAAATTGTTGGCTCTGACCTTGCAGGGGAAAATGTTAATCTTACCGCAGCTCGTGATGTGAATGTTTCACCTGGTCATAATAGCCATTCCTCAAGCTCAAAGGAAGAACGTACAGGCTTTGGCATTCAGTTTGAAAAGAGCAACAGCGGTGTTTCTGTAGGTGTTGGAATTGCAAGCGCCAAAGATACGGGCGATCAATGGGAAACCACTTCCACACAATCACACATCACGGCACGCCCAGATGTGCAGATTACTGCTGACAATGACGTGAATTTACAAGCAGCCATTGCTTCGGCGGATCGTGATGTCAACATTGATGCCGGCAATAATATCACCCTATCAGAAAGCTATGATACCTCTATCGCAAAAGAAAAGCATGAAAAGTCTTTTGCTGGTGTGACAGGCTCTGTCAATGTGGATATTCTTGGTACAGTAAAAGATGTAAAGGAGGCAGCCAAACGTTTTGGTCATGGCGATACAAAACACAAAATCGGCAATGGTCTTATTGCTGGTCTAAAAGGCTATGATCTCTATAGCAAAGGCAAAGGTCTTTATAATGAGATGAAGGGTGGAAACCTTAAACAGTCTATTCGTGATATTGCTGATGTTTCTGCTAGCGTAACCGTGGGCTTTAAGACAGAGAAGGCAGAAGCCTCTGTTCAGACTTCTACCGCGGTAACAGGTACAATAGAAGCAGGACGCGCTGTTAATATGCAAGCCCACAAAGGTAGCATCCATGGTGTTGGAGCTGATATTATCGCTGGTACCAATCCAGTCTATGCAAATGATGAGCAGAGTGGGAATGCTACATTTATATGCAATCAATAACTTATATAAAGGTAAGGGAATTTTAATTCCATTGATTTTATTAACTTATTTTTATGTCTATCCCGAACTTTTTTATAGCTTATTCTCAATCATTTTATCCAAATATGTAATCAGATTTTCCAGTATCTTACTTGACTCTTATTTTTATAAATCGTATAGTAATAGTATACGATAAGGGGTGCTAATGGCAATTGTGAGTTTCAGACATAAGGGCTTAAAATTATTTTATACAACAGGTTCCACAAAAGCTATTCGACCAGATCACGTAAAGAAATTACGCGTTATCTTAACGGCTTTAACAAGTGCTACCACGCCCGAAATGTTGAAAGCACCTGCCTTTAAAATGCATCCTCTTAAAGGTGAACTTACAGGATACTATTCTATATGGGTGAATGGAAATTGGCGTGTTACTTTTCGCTTTATAGGAACAGATGTGGAGCTTGTTGATTATCAAGATTACCATTGATGAAAGGAACGAAAATAATGATGCATAACCCCGCACATCCGGGCGAAGTTCTAAAAGTAGCTTTCTTAGACGAAATGGGGATAACAATACAAAAGTTAGCTAATCATCTCCATATGACAAGAGCTTCTCTATCAAGAGTGATTAACGGACATGCCTCTATGAGTACCGAACTTGCAGTGAAATTAGAACTAGCTGGTTTTAGTAAAGCGAAATTTTGGCTGGATATGCAAACAAATTATAATTTATGGCAAACAATGCAACAGACACAACCACCTATTTCTCCTCTGGTTTCTGAAGCACATCAAACGTCGCTTTGATTTCGTTTATAATTTTGACGGGGCTTTAGTTTTTTAGCTTCCGCCCGTTGCTCTAACCTTTTTGAAGTTTTTTAATGGCTTCTATTGCAAGGCGTTTTCTATCGGCTGTTTTGGTATAAAGAGATGCCATTTTATCTTCTGTCCAGCCAAAAAGCGCTTTCATTTGCGAAACTGTCGCACCAGCATTGGCTGCACGTGTTGCTGCTAATTTTTGCAATCCGTGCGCTGATTTTTTAATACCCGCCGCATTACATGCTTCACGAAAGAGGTTGCCAAAACTTTCTTTGACAAGCTTATTTCCACCTTTACCACAAATGAATGTTTGATCACCTATGGGACCAATTTTAAGGGTTTCCTCTAGTTCTGGTAAAATAGGAAGAAAAACATCTGTTTTAAATTGGCTCTTTTCTGTTTTGAGATAAATGATATTATCTTTGACGTCTTTCCAGCCGATACGAACGGCATCACCACGACGCAAGCCTGTATAAAGAAGAACATCAATCCAGACGCGTTCATGTGTACCATGTGACCAACGGTGATAATATTTGTCTATGTCCTCTTCTAGCCATGGCAGCAATCCCTCACTGTTTAAAGATTTTGGTGCTTTTATATTAAAGGCAGGATTTCTATTTAAAAGGGCATTATCAACCGCCCAATTAAAGAGACCGTTTAAAGAGGTCAAAAAATGTTTTGCCGCCGCGGGGGTCTCTCGCCTTCTGTCTACGGCTTCAAGAATGTGTTGTTTGTTTATGCTTTTATATGCACGATCACCGATATGTTTAGAAACATTATTCAGAATTCGATATTTAACTTTTTTAGTAGATTCTGATTGATTATGCCATTGCATGCTTTGTAAATACTGATGCAACAACCAATCGAAAGACCCTTCTGTGAGTCTGGTACGCCTCTTTGTTTTGGAGGAGCCATTTTGCGCTTGTTTAATAGCCAGCATATAATTGTCAACAAACTCTTGCGTTCCATAGGTTCCTTCAATCCGAAACCGTGGTCCATGACCAATACGTACATACCATATAACTTTACCATGGCGTGTACGTTCACGAACAAGATGCGGTGGACGGCGTTTTGGCATGGCTAAAACTTTATACCGTCGACAGAGGGGCAACTTTTGCTGGTCTCGTAGTCTTCTTGCTCGTTTTCAAGTGGTGGAAAATCGTCAATGCTATAAGTATTATCTGTCGTTGTTGGTGTTATGGTTTTATTGATATGAATTAATAATTCCCCTGTAGGTTTGATTTCTATGAGTTCACATCCTTGTTTTTTAGCTTCTCTTAAAGCACGAGCAATAGCTGGTTGCGTGATAGTAGGTGGGCGGTGTGGCATGTTTATTCCCCTTCATTTTAGATGTAATTCACTCGTGGCGTGAATCACGCTGGTGTTTAAAAGTTGGTTTTTCGGTGTTAGAAACGGCTTATAGAGATACTATAAGAATAGTAGTTCGTATTTCTTTTCCATTATTGCCTCTCGCCCGTTGTGATGATTTCATCATTGATGATCTCTGCGTTTCCATGAATAAATGCATAACCATAGATTTTGGCATTTCCCCCAACTTTTGCTCTGATGGAAATCAATGAACTGTCATAAATTTTAGCATTTCCATAAATTTCAGCTTTTCCACTAATAAATGCACCACCGGAAACTTGTGCATTCTCGTAGATTTGTGCACTGGCAAAAACACGAGCATGTCCAAAAATCTGCGCATTGCCAAAAATATTAGTTTCTCCGGTAACAGATGCACTACCAAAAACACATGCATTTTCGTAAATATCAGCAATGTTATCAATATAAGCATCACCAAAAACCTTGGCTTTGTCATAAACTCTTGCATGACCATCCACACGAGCGTTTCCATAAACATGTGCATCACCAAAAACCTTGGCATAACCATAGACTTTTGCATCATCGCCTACCCAGCAATTGCCATCATGACTTAGATTGTCTTCTTTTTGTATAAAACCGCCTAGGTCATCTGCTTTAACATCATCAAAATCCCTTAAAGCACGAATACGGTGAAGGGTTTTGCCATCAAACACAATTGTTTCATCAGTGATCTCGTATTTTTTCATCTGTTTTTTTCTCTAGTTGAGATTCTTTTATCGTCATCAATCCAGTCGTTCCAACATACACATGCTTCACCGTAAATTTTTGCATGACCGTAAACATGCGCATCACCGTAAACTTGCGCATTGCCGTAAACACGCGCCCTATCGTAAATGTATGGCTCTTCGTAAACTTGTGCATTGCCATAAACTTCTGCATTATCAAAAACGCTAGGTTCACCGCAAATATATGCATCACCGTAAATTTCTGCATGACCGTAAATGCATGGTTCATCGAAAACTTCTGCTTTGCCATAAATACGAGAATTGCCGTAAACATGTGCATAACCGTAAACTTGTGCATTTTCGTAAACCTTAGCATCACCAAAAACCTTGGCATAACCATAAACCTCTGCATTATGGGAAACGCATGCCTCACCGTAAACGTGTGCATTGTCATAAATTTTAGCATCACCATAAATCCTTGCACTATCGCCTACATGTCCGTCTTTAATTTTTGCATTGCCATAAACTTCTGCCTTATCGGAAACGTATGCACAACCGTAAACCTCTGCCCTACCGTAAACTTCTGCATCACCGTAAACTTTTGCTTCTCCATAAATTTCTGCCCTACCGTAAACGCGCGCTTCATCGTAAACGCATGCGCTCTCGTAAACATGTGCATTATCGGAAACTTTTGCTTCATCGAAAACAAGTGCATTGCCATAAACACGTGCATCTCCAAAAACACAAGCCTTATACCAAATCCAACAATTGCCCTCATGGGATAAGTTGCCTTCATGCTCTATAAGACCACCTAGGCTGCCTGCTTTAATACCACCAAAGTCTCGTAAGGCACGAATGCGGTGGAGAGTTTTACCTTCAATCTCAGTTGTTTCATCAGTCAGTTCATATTTATTTTCCATGGTTTATTTCCTTGATTTGCGTACAATCCACCCGTGGCGTGAATCACGCATGTGTTGAAAGTTGTTAGGAATGGGTGGGAGTGCTGGGAGGAGAGAGCACCCCCATAGGTTTAAGCAGCTTTTGCCAAAATCTTTTGCATCTCTTGTTCTATTTCCCCTAAAAAGATTT
>NZ_JBHIPQ010000051.1:0-1676 GCF_042196125.1 Bartonella sp. AP280QHHD
ATAACAAACGTGTTCCAAACCATTACGGTCTCGGAAAGTTCCTGTTTTAGGGTTGAAAGAACGGTATTTTTTCTTGCAATATTGAAGCCAATCAGATTCTAATGATTGTTGTACTGGCTCATATTCCACCGTTTGCGGAGCTTCATAAATTATCTGTTCTTGTGGAACCTGTTGATATACAATTTGATGCTGTGGTGCGGTTTGATAAACAACTTGTGGCTGTTCTGATTTTTTAAAAATTTTGCCGAGAAGTGCACCTGCTGCAAGAGCAAGAATGCCCATTGCTAAAGCTTCTCCTGAGTTATTTATATTAATACTACTGTGTTTTGTCTTTTTGCGCTCGACATAATGATATGTCTTGTGTTCAACATGATGGTGTTGTTGTGCTCCCCATTTATGGCTAACATAATGACGCGTGTGGGGGTTATCAAAAGAGTGATGTTCACTATGAGAAAAATGGGAGCTAAAATTGTGAGACGGTAAACCAGCCTCCCTTCTCATGTCATAGTTATGATACCATGCCATATCTGCAAGCGTTGGATTTAATGGCATCAAAACGGTTGCAGTAGACATTGCTGATAATACCGCTAATCTGAAGAGTTTTTTCATAATGATGCTCCTTGTGTCAATTCGTATTTTTCACATCCTACACGTTTCAAACTGAATAGAGACTGAACAATTTTGGACTTTATTGTGACAAAAAAATAAAAATTCATTTAGTTAAAACTATTATCAATACAATAAAATAAAATCATGACAGAATTTTGATTTCAATTAATGTACTCTTCTTAAGATTAATTAAGCAGCTTGTATTTAGAGCACCAGATTTTTTACTATTGGTTATAAATTATTTATTGATGAGTAATTTTTTATTGCTTGATACAATATGAATTGAACAATAGGTGTATGAACAAAAGTTATCGTTTTTTATTATAGGCTTATGGTGCTAAGATAGAACCTTATTTGTGTGATTGAATACAGTCCTGTTTGACCACTCTCTTGTGAGGCTAAATATTGAGTTCGATATCATATTATAACTGTATAAATATAATATATTGCGGGAACTTTTTTTGATATATGGGAAACATTCTTGTTGGGATATGGCTGTTAGTTTGACAGTATTGGCATAACAAAATGCATTTGACACAAGATTGCTGATGAGACGCCTGAAGGCACGTGGGCGTGCTTGTATTGGTGTAGGGCTTTCAATGGTGTAGGAAAATTGACGTTTGTGAAGATGCACATCGGTAGAGAATTTTTGCATAAGAGCATTTAAATCAAAAGTTTTAACACACTCACTTTCTTCACTACGGGCAAAAGCAAGGTAATCTTCTAACATGTTTTGCGTGTCGCTCACATCTTGTTCAAGCAGCTTGATATCAAAGTCAGTATTTGCTAACGCTTGCTGAAGTTTAAAACGGGTGAGAATGGTTCTTAAATCATGGCTTACACCCGAAAGCATCGTGGTGCGTTGTTCGATATAGTTAGAAGATGGTGAGTGTGTGTATTTTGCTGGACATGAGTTTAGGGTTTTACATACACTGGGGCATTCCCCTGGTCATGTTATTTATTTCAATGAAAAAGAGCGCTTAGCCCTCTTGGGTGATGTTCTCTTTCGTGGTTCTATTGGACGTACGGACTTCCCCTTCTGTTCTTATGAAAAATTGATGCAATCT
>NZ_JBHIPQ010000052.1:0-2265 GCF_042196125.1 Bartonella sp. AP280QHHD
CAACAGGACCAGAGGACGTAGAAGAAGGAGAGTCAGATATCAACGACGTAGAAAGTGAATTGGGGGGAGAAGATGGAGGATTAACAGGATGAGATAATGAAAACGAAGAAGGTTTACCAAATGGACCATTATAAGAACCTATTCTAGAAGAAATATAAACCCCTTCGAGTCGGAAATCCCAAAATTCCCCCTCACCTTCCACTAATCTTTGCGTAGCATCTGCTTCTCCAAAGGGCGAACCTGGACCATAACCACGAATACGATATTGATAAGGAAAACCTTTCACCGTAGTATAATCATCATAACCATTGGCGAGTCGAAAAGAACCTGCCTGCGCTGTTCCAGCAACTTGAATGAGTGAAATGCTTTGATCTTTTCCCTCATAGACTTCTTTACTTGCATATTTTGGAAAATTTTGCACATGAATGAATGTCGTTCCAGAAACATCCCCATAGATCAATATGCGATCCGTCTTTTGGGGATTAAACAAACCCTCATCATTCAAAAATGCATTCAACCTAATCTGAGCGTTTCCCTCAGCACTGTAGACTTTTTTATCTTTTGATGCGAGAATTTTATCTCCTGCACCTATATCTGCTTTTTTTCCAATGCATAGCGTTTGATAACCACTACCTTCATCAAAGATCAATGTGCTATTGGAAAGACTTAGAGAAGAAAGCGATGAAACAGATTCCTGTAAACCGTTGTATTTACTTTTAGTAAGATACCATTTTGAATAACGAATTAACTCTAAATCAATAACCGATCTATCCTCAACACGCGTACCTCCTGTAAGAGAGGAAGCGTTTGCTTTCACCAATAGAGAAGCATTATTTTCAGCTTTTAGCAACAAATCACCAGAGATTTTTGTTTCATCCGATAATTCAAGAGTGCCTTTTACTTCATAGTCTTTATTCCCCTTCGCATAAATCGCAATCCCGTCTGGAACTGTCATATTTGTCTCTGATAAATAAACAAATGCCCTCCCCGTGATAACTTTTTTGGTTTCTAAAATTTTTTTATCATCTCGTTGCCTCAACATTTTAGCAAGTTCTTCTGGAGCTAAAACATTAAAGCACAGTCCATATACTCCCTCACTCTGAACAGAAATATTGTTTTTTTCTATCTTAATACTTGTATTCTTAAAGCCATCTGGTGAAATATATTTTTGAATTAACTTACCATTATCATTTACATAACCTGAAAAGTTTTTCATCAAGAATGCATGCATATGGTTCAGCTGAATAAAATTGTTTTTCAAATGAACGTCACCACCTTGAAAAACCTCAAAAGCTTCTGGTAATACCCCCATAGCTCGATCACCATCTGTTAAAGTTTCCTCCCTCCTTCCTTGCCCCGTAATCCCCATAGTATCAAGAATATAGCGCCCCCCAAATCGAGTTGAAAATGAGCCAATCTGGTTAAAATTAACGGTACCGTCTGTCATTTTAACCATTGCATCAAAACCACTCATAATACCGATCCCTTTTACATTCAAGTTATCTGGCTCAATATTGATATTCACACTCACTAAAGCAATATCCGTTCCTCTCCCCCATGCATAAATAGCATGTGAAATCCCCTTAATTTCCCCTACTGTCATGCTAATAACGGCATTTTGAGCACGAAGAGCAGGTATATTCTTAAAATCTGAAGCTACTAGATTAATTGTTCCACCATTTCTTACATACGCCCCATACGCAGATATTTTATCTGGATCATCGCCATAAACTGTTATCTGAGACGCATTAACAATAGTGCCTGCTTTTTCTACATATATAGCTGCAATAGGTGCAATATGAGCAGACGTCTCTTGAGAACTTTTTAAGTAATAGATTTTATCTGCAAGAAAGTGTGTTTTTCTATCATCGCATTTATAAAATGCCCCTCCTGCATCACTTGAAGATCCTGCAGCACTAACATACGTAACCTGCAAAAAATAAAGAATAGCTGTTGTAACGTTGCATAAAAATACATATTTATGAAATACATAAATCATAACTCTTGCCGCCTTCTATTCCCCTACTTCTATTCATTGAAGAATAATATCTATATTTAAGCTAATAAAGTTCTCAAAATACAATAAATATAAAATGAAATATTTAATTTAATACTTAATATAACACTATATACTTATATATAAGTTATATATAAGTTACTATATAGTTTATGTATCGCTAAAAAAGGTGGCGCAATCCAGCAGAGAAACTCGTTCCAGAAAAACCAATTTTCTTAAATCTATGCTGATAAGTGACATCTCCACGA
>NZ_JBHIPQ010000053.1:0-9338 GCF_042196125.1 Bartonella sp. AP280QHHD
CTCGATGTCTCGGATCTCGCTCTACCAGCAACAACAGATTCTCAAAAGCTTGGAGAAAAAGCCAATAAGACTTCTCCTGATGCCATGACAGTGGTCTTTGCTACCTACCATTCGATCCAAGTGATTTCGGATGCGCAAAAAAACCATGATTTACCCGAATTTGATCTAATCATCTGTGATGAAGCCCATAGAACCACTGGGGCTTCATTGGGAACAGAGGACAATGAATCTGATTTTATCAAGGTTCACGATAACAGCATCATTCAAAGCAAAAAACGTCTGTATATGACAGCAACGCCCAAGATCTTTACCGATGATGCCAAAAAGAAAGCCAATGAGATCAATGCCGTTCTAGCATCTATGGATGATGAAGAGCTCTATGGAAAAATCCTTTATTCTTATAGTTTCTCCCATGCTGTAAAGAATGGACTTTTAACGCCTTACAAGATTATCGTTTTAGGTGTTGATGAAGGAGAAGTGAGTAAATCTATCCAGCATCTGATGATAGATGAGAATTATGATCTTATTCTTGATGATAAATCGAAGATCATGGGTTGTTATCAAGCTCTTACCAAAATGGATCTGAAAATTGATCTTGGAGATGATACAAGACCCATGCATCGGGCTTTGGCTTTTTGTAGAAATATTGATACTTCTGAACGCATATGTAGAACATTCAACGATGAAGAAGTTAAGAAAGATTTACGTGATCTTCATGAAAACCATAAAAATATTCCTCCTCTTAACTGTCAAGTAGATCATATTAATGGAAAATCTGGTGCCAAAAACCGTACGATAAAACTTGATTGGTTGAAAGAAGATGCGGGTGAGAATGTCTGCCGTATATTAACCAATGTACGCTGCCTTTCAGAAGGTGTTGATGTTCCTTCCCTTGATGCGGTTATGTTTTTACACCCGCGTNATAAGAGATACAGTGTTGTCTGGCAAGTTCTCAATGCTTTGCTTGCCCATGATGAGAATTTTAGTAAAACCCTTAACCAGATGGTCTTAGGACAAGACGTAAGCTCTATCATCGACATTGTTACAGTTTCTAAAAAGACCGAATTAGAGAATGTCACCACGGTTATTGACGAAATCACGCTCCACGAAAAATCAGAAAAATCCGGACTTCGTATTGGGACACAAGCTCATGAACCGCAACATAGTCATAGCGTAACAGGAAGATTACCCTTTTTTGTTGAGTTTCCCAATGCTCTCAAAACACTGATTGTTAAAAAATCTACTATGAGTGATTATTGGGGCATTTGGGCGAACAATGTTGCTGAGATTGCACAAAACCATATCACACGCCTTCAAACTCTGCTTTCTGATCAAACAAGCGGAGCTTATCATGCCTTTGATGCGTTTCATAAGGAATTAAAAAACAACTTAAACAGTGAGATAAAGCAAGAAGAAGCGATTGAGATGTTAGCGCAACATCTTGTAACGCGTCCCGTGTTTGAAGCTTTGTTTGAGGGCAATGAATTTGTGCAAAACAATGCCATTTCGCAAGCAATGGAAAAATCTTAACAGAACTCGATAAAACCAATATTGAAGAGAAAACGAAAGATCTTGATAAATTTTACAACAGTGTCACGTTCTGTACAGCAGAGATTACCAAAACTCATGCAAAACAGAATCTTATTATAAACCTTTATGAAAGTTTTTTTGTAGTGTAGCTGCAAGAATTTGTTTAACTCTTTATTTGAAGAAAAAAGAGTTAACTCTATAGGAATCAAAATTCCAAAATATTGCTTATTTTGTTAAATCTGATTTTTAGAACGTGGGTTAGGAATATTCTGAAAGTCGTTTTCAGAATCAATCACTTCAGGATTATAAAGACTATTTTCTCCCGTTAAAACATAAATCCAATAGCAGATCTTCGAGTTAACAGAAAACTTTTCGATTATTAAGGTAGCACATTGATTATCACAGTTAAAATCGTATCTCCCTTCCTCTAAAAATTTATCAGCATCATTGATATTAACTAATTCTGAGGCTGGATCTATTTTATATTTATAAGAAAGGAAGTTAATGGTATTCATAAAGTTAACATAATTACAATGTCTATGTCTTATCAGACGGCAGGTGTTGCCTAAGTTATCTTAGTGACAACGGGAGGGTAGTGTATCCCAAATATACTGCGTCGTTTAGAATCGTTTGGCTGAAAATTAAGGCTATAAAATTTTAATTGCAAAAGCAATACGAGTTTTAGAGAACTCTGCAGTGAAAGCTGCTTAGATTTTTAGAATATGGGCCCCCCCTTCTCGGCTTTTAAGTGGAGGAGAAATCAGTGCATTGAACGAAGCATGGCATCACGTAAAATGGCGTTAATCCGCTTTTGATATCCTTTCCCTTGACTTTTAAAGTCACGCGCTAGCACGTCTGAATCCACACGCACTGTTGTGACAGTTTTGGGTAGTTTATAGAATGGATTGCGAACGGCATTTTTCCAGAACACATCATTGAGTGACGGAATATCACTATGATCAATTGCACTGTCCGGCATTGCAGCCAGTTTATCAACTTCAACTCTCTGTTTATCTGTCAAAGGTGATAAGTTACCTACATCAATTTTATAACGAACTTTCTTCTTTATAACGTTTCTTTTCTTTCGAGTTGGCTCGTCGTGCTGAAATAATACGGATTACCTCTATGCCATCTTTATCGTCATGGACAGTATGCGCTACGAATATTAATAAAAAACCATCCATGAGCCATAAAGCTTGCTCACCATACTCTCGTTTTCAATACGGTCTTGTTTAACCATAGTGAATGGGGCTGCAAAAACACTTGCAGCTATTTCAAAACTTTACACGGTGCTTTCTAAGATTACTTTTTGTTTTAGCTTCATTCCATTCAAATCTCATTTTTATACCTTATATTAATACATTTACTTATATTAACACATTTATAAGGGTATTATATACATCAAGAGTTTTAGATGAACACTTAATTATCCATGTTTTTGTACAATTAATATAATAATAATTTAAAAATTAGTGATTAATTAACTAAAAATATTAAAAAAATAATAAATTATTCTAAGGCTTTATGCATATAATATGCAAATCGAATAAAACTTACAAGCATGTTGAATAAAATGATATTAATTGGCTATTTGGGAGCTGCTCCTGAAAGCAAAAATGAATTTTGGTGCCGAAACATTCAATTTTCGTATGGCTATCTCTGAGAGCTATGCAGATAAAAATACCAATAAAAAGTAGACAAAACAAAATGGTATTCCGTGGTGCTTTTTAAGCTACATACATTTGGCAAAATTTGTTCTTCAGTACAGAACTGCCCCTTTTTCCGAATGAATGAGAGGAACGGTTTTTTTAATGGTCAACGCTACAAAGGATGCAATCAGCACTTTCAAGAAACCACTAACCAAAAAACCTAATGAACTTATTAAAACTGTCAGCAAAGGGACCTGTGTCATATAAGCCACCCATGGTATTCCAAAAGAATAGACTATCCCAATGCCACCCACAGTATTTATCACAAATAATATTATAAAATTTAACCGGTGCCAAAATAATTCTACCATAAAGCCAATAAAAAATGCAGCAAATGGAAAACTAATCAGATAACCACTCGTAACTCCTGAAAAAACACTAATTCCACCACGACCACTAGGCAATAGAGGTAACCCAATCGCAATAAGAACAAGGAAAAGAAGTGATGCTAAAGCTCCCCTTTTCGCTCCAAGTATAGAGCCTGCTAACATCGGAGCCATAGACTGAGCTGTAATAGGGACGCCCAGCAAAAAAGGAAGATAAATAGGAGGAAAAAGACTCAAAACAGCGTAAATAGCGGCAAATAAAGCAATATAAACTAAATCTTTTGTATTCACTGAATTATTCCTTCACTAGGGAAAAGCTTTCGTTATTGTTGTACAATTAATAAAAAGTATCAGATTTATAAAAGTACACTTTAAATGCCTTAGATATAGAGAAAAATACTATAATAATTTATTTTAATAACATCACTTATATGAATCATATTAGATTCTACAGTGTTTAATTACATCATAAATTACTATAGTTAAATTCAATAATAGTGATATATGAATATTATATAATAACAATATAACAAAATAATACATTTATTTTAGTTATTATGCTTTGAATGAATGAGAGGAACAGATCTTTTAATCGCGAGTGCAATAAAGGATGCAATCAATACTTTTAAACAATCGCCTATCAAAAAAACTGATGAAGCCATTAAAACCTTCAGTAAAGAAACTTTGGTCATATAAGCTGTCCATGGAACACCAAAAGAATAAACTATCCCAATGCCACCAAAAGTATTTATTATAAATAATGTTATAAAATTTAACCGCTGCCAAAAAAACTCTACCATTAAACCAATAAAAAATGCGGCAAATGGAAAACCTATTAAATAACCACTTGCAATTCCTGAAAAGACACTGATTCCACCACGACCACCAGGCAACAGAGGCAATCCAATCGCAACAAGAACAAGAAAAAGGAGTGACGCTAAAGCACCCCTTTTTGCCCCAAGTATAGACCCTGCTAGCATCGGTCCCATCGATTGAGCCGTAATAGGTACCCCTAGAAGAAAAGGAAGATAAATAGAAGGGAAAAGGCCCAAAATAGCATAAATAGCGGCAAATAAAGCAATATAAACTAAATCTTTTGTATTCATTTGATTCTTCTTTTACTATAAAAACTTTTATTATTATGAGATGCTATATCAATAGTATCAGCATCATAAGAACGCGCGTCCAATGCTTCAGCCACTTCTGAAGCCATTCTTATGGTTCGTATAATTAAAGGTATCGCAAGAGCAACAATGTTAGTATTAAGTCCTCGTGCTTGCTGTGCTTCATGTACCTCATTAAACTTTTCACCCAAAAGAGGAATAAACCTGATCGCCATAGAGATAACCATACTCACTTTTGATGGATTTATACCAAAACAACGAAAGGGCTGGAGGCCTGCTTCAATTGCATCCACCATATCTGACACTTTTGTTGTGAATGAAATAACTGATGATAAAGAAAAGAGGATAACAAGACGTAATATGACCTCAACCCCCGTAAGCCAACCGCTAAAAATAGTTTGAAATACAAATAGAAGAACTAAAAGCAATCCCATCGATTTAAATTGCTTTATCACAGTTTTGAAAGGGATTTTGGCGACTCTATAGAATAAGATGACCAACAATAAAAATAAACCAAGAAGCGCTATGGAAGAAACCATTATTATAAAAGTTCCACAGGCCGTAAGAAATAATAACTTAACTCCAGGACTTAACCTATGAATAAATGTATCCCTCGGAATATATAAACCGATCATGACATTCTTCTTATATACTCCTTTATAGCAACAAAAGGTACATCATCAATTGCTATCTCCCCCTTATCAAAAACCAGCACTCTATCAAACTTTTTCAAAAACTCTAAATCATGCGATACAACTATTGCCGTTTGCGGTAATTCTTCTATCACTTGCGTAACGCGATGCTTATTTCGCAAATCAAGTAATGTCGTCGGCTCATCAAAAATAATGTAGTCTGGTTTCATTGCAACTACACTAGAAATAGCAACAAGTTGTTTTTGCCCACCACTTAATAAATGGACAGCGTGATTTCTGAAATCTTGAAGTTCATAGCGCTGTAAAATTTCATCTACACGCTCCTTAATTTCATCTTTATTAAGCTTTAAATTTTTGAGACCAAAGGATAAATCCTCTTCAACTAATGGTAAAACAATCTGATTATCGGGATTCTGAAAAACAAATCCAACTTTACGTTTTACTGCTTTTGCATCGCGTTTTGTATCAAGCCCATCAACGCTTACAAAACCATGAGATGGTAATTGGAGCCCATTAATAAGGCGAACAAATGTACTTTTTCCAGAACCATTCGCACCTATAATAGCAACTCGTCTTTCGGTAAGCTGTACAGTAATATTTCTTAAAACACACAAATCACCAAAAACTTGTGTTACCTTATCAAATTTTATAATCCCCAAGGTTTATTCCAATCAATCCCTTTTATTAGCTCTTCTTTCTCTATCGCTTCAGTTTATAACCTAAAAGTAATAACAAGCACCATAGAGGAATAATAATGACTGCCAAACTCATATCAGGCATCTGTACAGGAATATATGCTTCAAGAAAAGGCAAGCTTATTCCTATCATATCAAAAAGTCGAGTCATCAATCCATTTTTCCCAAAACCACTGACAAACATAATGCAAAATAATAAAACAAGAAAGCAGAGGCAAAGATAGTTAGCGTAAGGATATAAACCAAACGCATAAATAAAATCGCCCTTTCTGTTCTTATGGGCATTGCGAAATTTCAAATGAACAATAACAATAATAGCCCAAGTAATCACTGCTGCTGCAGTTGCAAGAGCCATGATCCGCATGAAACTATTATCAGGAACAAGAGCATTAACAACGACAATCAACGCCGTACATAATGAAGAAAAAAGGATAGCAATATAAGGAACACGAGCAGCACTCAGTTTACTAAAAATATGTGGTGCATTTTTTTGTACAGCTAAACTATAAAGCATACGGCCATTAGAATAAATGCCACTATTGTAAACAGAAATAGCAGCCATAATCACCACAAAATTCAAAATATGACCAGCAGCAGGAATTCCTATAGTCTCGAAAATTGTGACAAAAGGACTACCATTTTTTCCAATCATATTCCAAGGGCTGATTATCATAATAATGCTGATAGATCCAATATAAAAAATTATAATCCTCCACATAACTTGACGGATAGCCGCTGGAATTGTTTTTTGTGGATTAGATGCCTCTCCAGCAGCAATACCAATAAGCTCCGTTCCTCCAAAAGAAAACATTACTACAGAAGTTGCTAAAACAACCCCTACTGCTCCATAAGGGAAAAAACCACCATGGTCCCAAAGATAATGAATATTCGCTTGATTTTCCCCTAGTCCAGTGACAATGAGAAAAATTCCAAAAATAATCATACCAATAACAGCAGCCACTTTGATCAAAGCGCAAACAAATTCAAATTCTCCATAAAAACGAACATTAAACAAATTAACAAATGTAACAAATAAAAGAACAATGAAAGATGTCTTCCAATGATCAATCAAAATCCAATGATCAAGGTAAAACCCTATCACTGTAAGTTCAGCCATGCTCACAAGAATATAAAGAAACCAATAATTCCAACCTGTTATGAAACCAGCTAATCTCCCCCAATATTTATAAGCAAAAAAACTAAATGCTCCTGAAGACGGTTCTTCTACTGACATTTCACCAAGCATTCGCATAATGAAATACATAATAAGCCCGCCGACAAGATAAGATAAAATAACTGAGGGACCAGCTAATTGAATTGCCTCGGTTGACCCATAAAAAAGTCCCGTCCCAATAACGCCACCCAAAGCAATCATTTGAATATGGCGATTTTGAAGGCTACGCTTCAATTCCTCGTGCTTTTTTTCAGACATCATGCCTCACTACTTTTGTTGAACTTAACCTCAACTTTTATTGAAAAATTAGGCACCTCTTTCAAAAAACACAAAACAAACGTAAACTTATTTTCTTATCATAATGCAACTCCTTATTTTTTTGTGCATTATACGTATGTCCCGTTGAAGTTTTAAGAAAAAATATGCTCCACCCTTTATTTAAATTAATGTCCTTCATTTTCGTTACACTAACCATTATAGCATTGGTCATTGATAACGCACACTCTGTAATCACATCACATTGGACAACAACCCCCTTTAATAAAATTTTAACAAACCTTCTGCAAACAGATATCTATCACCTTAATCAATCTCTATGCAAGGTAATGCCTGATTTTCTGTCCTCAATTTGCATTACTCTCACTTATTTACCCGCATGGTCTATCTTTGGTGCTTTAGCAATAGTATTTTGTATCTTAAATTACGAAAAACAAAAGCCTTTTCACAAAATATCATATACATATAACGAAGAGTACATTTGATCTTGAAAAAAACTTCTAGAGCTCTCTGTACTATAACATAATCGATGTCGCTTAAAACCCCTCACTCTATTAAAACAACTGAAGATCACTTGATCATCAGAAAAAATTAAAACGCTTCATTATAAATATAGGCGCTCACTTATGATTTCTATAGATAACAATAACATCACTTTATTTGTATCAATTAAAAAAAATTAGCGAATAAATCTACCTCCCACCTATAAGAAAACTCTGTACAGAAAAAACTTAAAATATTGCAGTTCATATATTTTTCTATGGCTGTTTCTTTAATACTCTACAAAAACTTTTCTTAATTTTCGTACTAGAAACCCCATATAAAAAACGTCTTCTAATATCAGCTCTCCTTATAAGATTGGAACTTATTAAAATTAATGAAGAAGCTTATAAAAATTATTCTACAAGTCTAACAAAATGCGTGAAATAAAAACTCCTCTGTAAATAATTGCAATTGTGATAAAAAATATTTCGCACCTTCTCCCTATTGAGAAAATGGTAAGATAACAGCTTCAGTAACACTCTAGTTCTTTTAAATCTGAAAATCGTCTCGCTAAAATATCAACTTTTTTAGATATCTCATCCAAACTTTTCCATTGATTAGTTACCTCTCGAGAAAGTTCCTCAATGAATTTTTCTTGGTAAGCTAGCTTCATTTCTAGTTCTATCAGCCGATCTTCATCCGACATGATTTTTACTCCCTCTTAAATAAAAAACGTGATTAATTTTATTAATCCTCCTCCCTTTTTCTTCCCATAAAAATGAGAAGTAACTTCTCAACTAATTCTACTCATCTATTTGCACATTATAAAAGGTTTATGATGATCTTTATTTTCCCAATCACTCTATGCAACAAATTTCTTTCTTAAGAATCAGAAAATGTTTTTATCTTTACTAAGTTATCTTGACACCATTTTTCATCCTAAAGATCTACATTCCCAGCTTCTTAATTTAAGTGCTATCGTAAATTGAAAAGCATTTTATAGCATTAAGGTCAAAGAATACTTTCCTCTGACTTTTACATAATTCTCCTTCAAATTATTATCATATGTATAAATTATTGAAAAAATGCATTCTTGCTTTTATACGTACTTTTAGCTATTACCCTCAAATTAGTTTTGTCTCATTGACTTACAAACCTATGCCGCATTAGCTCAGTTGGTAGAGCACATCATTCGTAATGATGGGGTCGCTGGTTCGAATCCGGCATGCGGCACCATTTTATTTCTTAAACATATTGAAATATATATTTTTTTTAATTAATTATCTGTGTAGCTTGCCAGCAGGTTTTGTATATTTTGACACTAGGTTTTGTACCAATTTATTTTTTCTCAAAGAGTTTTTAAGGGGT
>NZ_JBHIPQ010000054.1:0-2892 GCF_042196125.1 Bartonella sp. AP280QHHD
TTTTTTTTTTACTTTAAAATATCAAGCTTTGGGGAGGGTTGTTAGTTGCTCTACATTAAAGAGTGGTTTATCAAAGTCCTATTGGGTTGGTATGGGGTTGCATGGGATACAACGATTTGATAGGGATTTTATTGAAATTTGATTGGGTGGTGATTGTCATGTCCTTTTGGGGTGTATGGTTTGCTTGAGAGCAAAGATAGCAAAGTTCGTTAACCATTATCAAATTCTCTCTGTTTTTTTTGTACGGCACTGTTCACAATAAAACCTAAGATGCCTGTGATCATGGTGGCGATGCCAATGATAAACAGTGTGCTTTGGGTGTGATGCACTTTTACAAAACCGGCTCCTAGAAAGCCAAGGCACACCGCTGTTTGTATGATAAAGATATAGGCAGGCATTTGGTTGTTTCGGTGTTCTTTCTGAATGGCTTTCATCATAAAACTTGCCATCAGAGCATTTTGCACGCCGTTAGCACCCCCAAGGATGAAAAATGACAGCATCATTAACCATACAATATGTGTTAAGGAAAAGCAGAAAATTGCAAAGCCGATGATTGCAGCGGCAAGTGATGCTCCAGCGGCATTACCAAAGCGATGAAAAAGGCTGGAGAAACAGAGTGGACCAACCACGAGGCCAAGACTTAACATGCTTGTGATTACCCCATAGGTTTCTGCACTGAAGTACAGCTCAGTGCGGATGCGGACAATCGATAAGACGTTGAGAGCAGAGGTGAGGATGATGGTAATGATGAGGGGAGAAAGAGCATAGACAACATTTTTTTTACGCAAGAGACCCGTTAAATCTAGCCCTTTTTTGCTTTTTTGCGTTGTGTTTGTCGTTTGTGTATGAATTTTTAAACTTTTAAAACAGAAGAGAGTGATAAAGGTAGCAAAAAGAACCATGATGGATAGTGCAAAGAGCCCTTTTTGCCCGTTTGAAAGACCATATAGTACACCTCCTAACAGTGGTCCTGCAATGTAGCCGAGATTACGGACTGTTTGGATAATGCGGTTGTTACGGTCTAATTGATGATCATTGGTTGCAAATTCTGGGACGGAAACGAGGATAGCGGACCAAAAGAGTGAACCAGCACAACCTAGTGCGAAAGAAAGTGCAATATAAACCCAAAATTGGTTGGCGATTGCGGCAACAGCTATGAAGAGTGCTTCAAACAATAAAACAATGGGTACTGTTCGCGCTGGTTGGAAGCGATGTAAGAGACGTGGTGCAATGGGGCCTGCACAAATTGCCCCGACAAGCCCTGCAAACAGCAGCATTGAAATAGATGCTGTGCTTTCTGCTAAGTGGAGAGCAAATGTAACTTGTGCTGTTTCATCGGCAAAGCTGCTAAAGCCCAAAACAAGGAAAAGCCCCATTTGGGTGACAATCATGGATTTTTTCTTTGTCACAATGCTCCTCCCCAAGAGGTTATAAGGTACAATTTTCTTCTACGTGTTTATGGTATATCCCATGCTTTGTATAGTTTTTCTTGATGATCAGTTGAGAAAGGAAGTTTTCAGAGCTCTTTTCCAAAACAAGCACAATGCCTATTGGCAGCGATGAGCAACTCCTTATGTTTTTTTTAAGGGGAGTATTAAGGATGATGGGCTGGTGAAGTTGTCTGATATGAGAGACAATGATACAAAAAGACAATCAGAAAATTTTGCAAAAAAGCTGCACTATGCGTGCAGCTTTTTATGTATTTGCTTTAAAGGTAGACGTTTTAAAGCATGAAAGTGTCCTTACGGCTTCTATAACCATAATAGCCAAAAACACTGGAAATAATGGCGCCTACCAGACTTCCTAAAAAGCCCCACCACCCCATATTGGAGGCTGTTTTTGTGGCTTTAGTTGCAGTGTTTTTTGCTCCCTTGATCGTATCCTCAAGATTGTCTGAGAGTGTTTCTGCCCGTTCTTCAAGGACTTTGATGGCTTTTTCGGTTTTTTCTTCTGCGCTTTGATAGAGTTGAACAGCATGGTTGGCTGCTGTTTGTGCATCCGAACGGGACATGCCATCTTTTATGAGGGCATTGATGATATCACTTCGATTAAATTTTGTCGTGAGATCTTCTACACGATCGGACAGGCGCTCACCAAGATTTTTTAAAGTGGTGCGATAGTAAGAAGGATCATTTTTGAAAGCTGTTATCGCAGAACCAATATCATTGAGTGCAGCTTGATAGGTTTGTTTCAAGCGATCAGGGTTGAGAGCAGGAATGTCGCTTTTATTGAGAAGGGTGCGCAATTCACTCGAAAGTTGGTCAAAATTGATATCATTGTCACTATTTTTTGCAAAAAACTGTTCAAGACTTTCGCTGTTTAAGTTTGCAAGTATAGGGGAAATATTGTTTTTTAGGCTGTCTACGGTTTGTTGGACCATGGAGCTGTTTTCTAGAGCCGTTTTAGCTCCTATCTTTGCTGTACTAGAAACCACGTGGATGGCTTGGAGGGTCATCAGCAATGTTATGAGAGCCCAAGTGAGAAAGCCATGAAGAATCCCTGAGGTTTCAGCAAAACGTCCAGCTACAAAGCCTCCCAAGGCTAGGCTAATCAGTGTAACGATAACAGAACCCACGCCAAAGGAGAGGAAAGAGCCTTCAAATGGGGTTGAAGAAGTGAAATCCATTTGGCTTAAGCCTAAAGCGGCGACCAGAAAAGAGAGGCAGATTGAGGTGGCAAGAGCCGTCACCAGTCCCGCAAAGATTGCGGACCATGAAATGGGTGTGTGAAAGAGTGAATACTTTTCTTCTAGAGACGTTTCTCCTAGAAAATTCGTCTCAAATGGTGTGTTTTCAGGAATGCGAGTTTCCATGTTTTATCTCCTTGAATATGCTGGAGATACAATGCCTTTTTGCTAATTATGTTCCAAAAGTGAATAGATATGCGCCAAAA
>NZ_JBHIPQ010000055.1:0-2681 GCF_042196125.1 Bartonella sp. AP280QHHD
GAATGCAGAAATGAACGAAGCTATGAATGAAGATTACAGAGTTGGAGCACCGGTCTTTGATGATGAGAGCTCTTTTGATGCCGGCACTTATGATGGTGAAACGATTGATAATGATGACATTACGTCTCCAGAGCCGGTTGCACAGCCCGTTGAAAAACCTTCAGAGATTGTTCCTAGTATAGAACAGCAGCGTATGGAGCAACAAGCCAAACAAGCCCGTGAAGCGCTTGTAAAGTTTTATGAACCCCAATCCCAGACGCCAATGGTTGAAGGTGAAAATGCACCCCCAGACCTACGTGAGGACCCTGTTCGTTTAGTGNACAAGCCAAACAAGCCCGTGAAGCGCTTGTAAAGTTTTATGAACCCCAATCCCAGACGCCAATGGTTGAAGGTGAAAATGCACCCCCAGACCTACGTGAGGACCCTGTTCGTTTAGTGGCGTGGATGCTAGATAAGATTCAAAAGCAAGATGCGTATATTAGGGAACAGAAAGAAGCGCTAAGACAAGCTGAGGAACAGCAGCAGCATGATATACGTCTTGGTGAATTTTTTAATAATTCTGTTAAGTCGTTTCAAAATAAATCCAGTGATTTTGATGCCGCGGCAAATTTTCTTTATGAGGCACGCGCAAAGGAATTGAGTTCTTGGTCATCACTTTATCCTGAGTATGGACAACAAAACACAATAGATGCGATTATAAGAGATCAATTGCATGCTCTTGTAGCGACTTGTGCACAAAGAGATCTCAATCCGGCAGAAGAGATTTATAGAATAGCGCAAAATCTTGGCTATCAGAACCAAGCATTACAAGCGAATAATCAAGTTGCTGCGCTTCAAAGCCGGCAGAATTCTGCGAGAACCTTAACGGCATCTGGTGGAGGGGGCAGTGTTGGACCAATCACTTTAGCAAGCATTGATAGGATGTCAGAAGAAGAATTTGACGCTTGGATATCAAATCCGAAAAATAAAGCAATTTTTCGGCAATTGCATGGTGCTGGTAACGGGTATTAAGAGTGCATTTTTATAGAAATTAGCCTGTTTTATGCAGGGTTATGGTCCGGCTTTTAAGCCGGTTTTTTTTACAGCAAAGAAAGGTAAAATCAATGGCATTAACAACAGTTAGAGCAGATGATCCTCATGCGATAAGCACGTGGTCAAAATTATTAAATACAGAAGTTTCAAAGGCGATACCTATTGCCCCTCTTATAGGCAGGGGTTCAAACAGCATTATTCAACTTAAAACCGAAACACAGAAAGGCAGAGGGGATTGTGTTACATTTAGCTTACGGACACAGCTTTTGGGACGTGGTGTTACCTCAGGACAGACGCTTGAGGGGAATGAAGAGGCATTACAATTCCTTCATGACAGACTCTATATTGACGAACTTTCGCATGCAGTTCGTGTAGAAAATGAAGGTAGTATAGCGCAACAACGTACAACGTTTGATTTGCGTGACGAAGCAAAAGATGGCTTAGTTGATTGGTATGCAGATCGCTTAAGCTTGATGTTTTTCATTCAAGCTTGCGGATATACAGCAAGGACAATCTCTTTTGAAGATCGGATGATAGATATCGAGAATGTGCATTATGGATTTAATGAACCTCTGGCACCAAGTAGTAAGCGAATTATCCGTCCAGATGGTAAAACCAAGGATGAAGATCTCAGTGAAGCGCCAAAACACAGCTTTAGTTTGAAGCTTATTGACGAAGCTGTAAAAATGGCGAAACTTGCTAATCCCAAAATTCGACCAGTACGTGTGAATGGGGAGAGTGTTTATGTTCTCTATTTGCACCCAACACAAGTGATGCAATTGCGCACCAATACAGAGACTGGACAGTGGCTTGATATTCAGAAAGCTGCTTACACAGGCTCTCGTGCGCAAAACCCAATCTTTGATGGTTCTTTAGGCATGTATAATGGTGTGATTTTACGTGAATCTGAACATGTCACCCATGGGGTTAAATCTACCGATCATACAGCGAAAAAAAGTGTGCGTCGTGCTGTTTTTCTTGGAGCACAAAGTATCGTTATGGCTTTTGGAAATAATCGCAATGTCAATCGCTATAAATTGGTGGAAGAGCATTTCGACTATCAACGTTACTATGGTTTGTCTGCGAAAACACTGATTGGCATGAAGAAAACCCGTTTCAAATTTCCAAATAGCTCTCAAGCAGCGCAAGATTTTGGAACGATTGTTATCCCCACCTACAGTGGTGAACCTGATAATTAATCATAGGGAGGAAACAAGACATGGCAGATCAATTACCCCCTCCATTACAGGGCAGAAATCTACATACCCAACAGGTAAGTTTTTTGCGGTTAAATATCTCGCATAAAGATAAGCATCTTACGGAGAAAATTGGGATATTACCCCGTGGCGCTTTGATCACTTCAATAAAAGCGTTCGTTAAGACGGCATTTTCAGAAGCGAAATTGAAGATTGGCAGCAGCTATGGGGGCAATGAGTTCAGTGAAAAAGACATCAAAGCCCAAGGCACGCAAGATTTTACGCCAACAGATCAAAAGTCTTTTGTTGCAGATGATAAGGAGATGACCCTTTATGCAACACGAGACAAAACCACCGATGCTGGTGAATGTATTGTGGTTGTGCAATTCGTAACAAATCATTGAGGGGATAAGACATGGCAGATTATTTACCACAGCCCTTGCAAGGGAGAAA
>NZ_JBHIPQ010000056.1:0-120772 GCF_042196125.1 Bartonella sp. AP280QHHD
ATCCAATTACCAATAAGCCTGCCTTCTTCTCTTGTGAGCGTGTGATTGATCTCTGTTGTGCGCCCAAAGGAAAACAAAGTGCCCCCAGCTGTTAAGCGAACACCGCTTTCATACTCCAACATGCTGTCATCAAGGCGTGACATATTGCATTCAACAGCTTGCACATTATAACCATAGGTCCCACGGCGAAAATCAGAGCGCAAACTTTTGGAAAGATCTGTGATTGCTTCAATGGCTTCAAGGCTTTTGCGTTCAGGCAACTGATCAAAATCAAGTTGAAAGGAATTCCACCATGCCCGCCCCGTCCAAGCGGGTATAAAGCGTGCCGAAATCTCTAACCATCTCAACCCCATCTCTATTGCCGCAAGTGAGCCACGTATCCGCTGCCATTGAAGCCCTTGATCAATCAAATCATAGAGGTTTGGAACATAAGGTGTCAGTTCACCAAGCCCGTATTCTTCAATCAACCACGGCAAGAAACGGGGAGGGCGTGTGATCAGTTTTGCGCGTGAAATCCCCAAAACAGAACCATCAATATCTTGATGAAAATCGCAAGCATCAGCAAGGCGCTTTTCAAATTCCGTCGCGTTTGTGGGAAGGAGGGAGCCAACCATTAGCGCGCCCGCCCTTTAAAGTTTAAGGTGATTTTGCCAATCGATAAGATTTCTTCATCACAAACCATACTGTCTTGTGTTGGGGTAATGGCAATGACTTTCTGAACACCAGGGATCATCAGTTTTGAAATCCACCACGAGAGGCTTAATTCACGACCAATGGCTTGTTCTTGTCTCCACGCTGCTCTTAAATTTTCCTCCATTGTCGTGAGAATTTTCAAGGATGTTTCCGGTAACAGCCAAACATCTGCTTCTAAGTCCAGCACTTTTTTAACAGCAGCATGCACAATAATGGTATCATTGGTCATGATGATATTTTTTCTGTGAAGAGCTTGTGAAACTGTTTGTAAGAGATCTTCAGAGGCTGTTCCTTCTTCATTATTGCCAAAAACAGCAACATAGATGGTTGGGTCTTTGCCTTTACGATAAATAATCGCATCCTTCACACGGCTATCGGCTGTTAAGGCTATAAGCTTGTAATAGGGTTCTGTTCCACTTCCGTTTCCTCCACGGGCATGAAGCTGTATGCGTTCACGATATCTCTCGTCACTTTCCTCTTCCATGCGGGCAATACCATGCCAGTTTCCCAAAGCATCAAGAGATTCACCGGTTGCAAAGTCAAGAATGTTGTTGCGTGCTGCTTCGTTAATACGCTGCCTTAAAAGCAGTTCTCGATAGCTAAAAGCCTCAATGACTTTTACTGCCGGATCACTTTCCAAAAATGTATATTCGGGTAAAAGCTCTTTTAAATGGGTCAGAACAGCAGCGCGGATTTCCTCAAAAGAAAGTTCCGTGATGATTTCTGGTTTTGCAAGCACTCCATTCATTTTATCAATAATCCTTCCATGGTAATGGGCTTGCCTGATGGCAAATAAAGTCCTTCAAAGGATAAAGAAACTTGTCCAGTTTCAAGCATTTGAAAATCAATCTTTTTAAGCTTAAAACGCGGTTCCCATTTGTCTAAAGCCTCGGCAATGGCGGCATAAAGGGCAACGGCAAAACTATTATTCACTGGCGCATCAATAATATCGGCAACGCGTGAACCATAATCACGTCGCATCACCCGTGTGCCAATGCGTGTTGATAAGATATCAATAATCGATTGCCGCAAATGCTCTATGCCAACCAATGGTTTGCCTGTTGTACGGTCCATTCCACTGTTCAATTGGGACCTCCTGTCATAGAGCCACCAGAAGTAACACCGCCATGAACATGTGTTGCTCCTACATTGGTGCCGTTATGCTTTAGTCCACTTGAATGAATGGAAACATTATTCCCAGAATAAAGAGAGAGACTATCATTCGAATTCAGTGAAATGCCATCACCAGCCTTCAAAGAGATGTTGCCTTTTGCGTTTAAATTTATATCGCTTTCTGAAACAATCTTTATGCCTTCCGGTGCGGTAAGCTCTAGCTTGCCACCATCACCTTTTAGTGACACACCATCAGCAATCGTGAGAAGAAATTTTCCACCTGATTTGATATGAATTCCATAAGTATTTTGTTCATCATCATATTCAAGGCTGGTTCCATCAGGGTATATCGTTCGGTGAATGCTGCCCTTATCGGCTGCTTGATTAGCATCTGTATGAATGGAACCCACAATCATCCCTTGCGATAAATCCCCTGATGATGAAACAACAATTACTTGCTCTCCAATATCACGTCCTTCATAAGAACGTGTTTTACCGGCGCGGGCTTGTGTATCTGGAATCCAGTCACTGACAAGATTGCCACTTTTTATCCGATAGCGTGCGTTTTTATGGTCGACATGGCTAATCTTACCCACCACAACCATATTTGCCACACGTCTCTTTAGATCTGTGATTTCTTTATCGCGTCGCTCTAACATGTCCACCTTCAATTTTATGGTATTTGTCTTGGTTTCCCATACCTGTTTCTGGTTTAAAACCGACAAGGGGTTCAACAACTCTTTCGGTTGCATTTCCTTCATAAGGGCAGGGGATATTGGTGACGTAAGTCACGTCAAAGGTTAAAATTGCACCGTGGAGTGCTAGAGCGCCATTATCACCAAAGGCAAAAGCAATATTTTGCAGGCGGCATGTCTCAACGGTGTTGTTAAGATTGGGGTTGGCATGGAAAATCTCTTCAACTTCCCATGCTAATTGGTCAACAAAACGTGCGCCATCTTCACATGTTGCATAGCATTCAACATCTAGCGTTAAAACACGCCGCCTTAAGCCAAAATCATGTCCATCTTCAATGGTTTCATTTTGCGTTGAGATATTAATAGCTGGCATTGCTTCAATAAATAAATTGAAATCACGCATATTGAAAACATTGTCACCAGCTGCCGTCTTTGCTGCTTTGATCAACGCAACAAATGTTTCTCTTATCGTCTCACGGGGGTGCATGGGGGCTCCTGTTCAATTAAGTGCATAAAATGATTGACTAGGATTAATAATGATACTATTATCGGTTATGAGTAATAAAGTTGAAAAAATAATCAGCTTGATGAAAGCATCACCAAAGAACATTAAGTTTTCAGATTTGTTGGCTGTATGTGTCTATTTCTTTGGAGAACCACGGAACAATGGTACAAGTCATTTTGTTTTTAAAACCCCGTGGCTTGGTGACCCCCGTGTGAATATTCAAAAAGATTCTGGTAACAAAGCAAAAGCTTATCAAGTCAAACAAGTCTTACAAGCGATAGAAAGGATGAAACATGAACAATAATCATTATACATATCGTGTTTTGTGGTCGCAAGAAGATGAGGAATATGTCGGATTGTGTGCAGAATTCCCATCCCTTTCATGGTTAGATGCTCAAGCAGAGAAAGCTTTAAAAGGCATTATGGACCTTGTTTCAGAAGTTGTGGAGGACATGCAACATAATGGAGAAGAAGTTCCTGTGCCTTTGTCACATGGTAAATACAGTGGTAAGTTTCAATTAAGAATACCACCAGAACTCCATAGAAAACTTGCAATACAAGCCGCTGAAAATGGTGTGAGTTTAAACAGATACATTTCTTCTAAACTTTGAATCTTTTAAAATTCTATACACATCAAAAGAAATTTAATTTTTATGAAAACCTCTAAATTAAAACAAATGCCCGTTTTTAAGACGGATGAAGAAGCAGAAAACTTTGTTGATACTGCAGACCTTACAGATTATGACTTAACTGGTTTTAAACCCGTTCATTTTGAGTTTTTACCTAAAGAAGCGTCTATGAATATTCGCTTGCCTCAAGCGCTTATGAAGGCTTTAAAGGAAAAAGCTAAAAATCAAGCTATCCCTTATACACGCTATGTTAGGCATCTGATTGAACAGGATTTACGAAAAAGTCATCGGAATTAACCCCCTCCCATTTTAAGAACGGGAAGGGGAGTTCTATTTTTTAAATTAAGCAACCTTTTTAATGGGGCTCTCTAAATCTGTTTCGTAAGCTCGCAATAAAGGTAACATAACTGTAGGAAACTCTGAATCGCCAAAATCTGTTAGAACTGTTAAGATTTTAAGTATATTTGGCACCTCATCTTGAAGTTTGAAAATCAAAGCTTTTTCTACCAAACTCATGATGTTAATCAGAGCTGTACACTCTTTTTCATTAATATTTTCATCATTAGAAAACTGATATAAAGCTATCCATAAATCGCATAAGAAGTCGATACTGGTGTTCATTGTAAACCTCCATGGATTTGTTCTCTCAAACAAGCTAATCCTCTAGATGTGATTTTCGTTGAAGGCAGCACCTTTTCTGTACCATCCGGTCTTTGAATTGTAATAGCGGGACAATCCATGAATCCTTTCTTGATCTTGTCCTGATAAGGTAACAGAGGCGCCCCTGGAGCCCGTCGATACACCCAATCATGTTTACGCAAATAATCGGTCAAATCCTTTGGTCGTACTTCCAACATCTTTGCTGCTTCAATAAGACCAAACAAACCATCAGAACGCTTTAAACCTTCCAAAGCTTTTGCTTTTGGAGTCAATTCAGCAATGGTGTTATCCTTTTGCTCGATTTGGCTTTGTAGATGATTCAAAACACCAAGCAATGCCTCGGGTTTAGAGTAGTCAACTTGTGGTGTTGTTACTTGTTTCAAAAGCCGTTCGCATTTGTGAAGGACATTATAAACAAAAACACAATAAAGTCAATATGTTGTGTGAAATTATTTTATATGAATCCACTTAAGAATCCACACTTTTATGCATGATTCATTTGATCATTTTTTATATAAGATTGCCATGTATGAATAGACCATAAAAAGCAAATCATGATGTAAATGTTATAACGCATGTGTGCATTCAAATGAAATGAAAAGCAGATATCATTTATAACAGTTTATAAATTTTATGATACGTTTTTATCACAGCACAAATCACATTGTTTAAAAATTTAGTCGTTTGGAATTATCGATTATACGTTTAAAGAATGGTATGAGTTTTGCTCTTTTTTGAGCGAAACCTTAAAAAGGAATAATCGTTTGAAACTGTCATAAGCTTATAGGTTTAATTTATAAAGATTGCATAAAAGGATTAAGGATAAGATCACTTTTAAAACGCTTACTAAAAGTTAAAAAAACGATAAAGAGGTATTTTATATCTTATGAAATGAAAAGCCTTTTAATGAATAGATTGCAGACTAGTTTTTAAGAACGGAATTATTCGCTTCCACAAAAAAATGGAGGCGGCTAATACCACAGCAGTAAAATACTATTTTACCTTAGATATGGTACTAAAAAACGTTTTAAAAGTTACCATTTAAAAGTACAGAGCACAAATATAGAGCGATTAATTTGCAAAAAAGTTATGTTTAAAAGAAACTTATGAAAGCCTTTCTAAATACTGTTTAAACGTTTGAAACAGATGTTTATAACAGTTTCTAAAGCCTTGCGTATTGATTGTTCTTTTCTCTAAGCTTTCTACATCTTCTAAATTTTTTACATCCCTTAAGTTATTTACATTTTCTAAATTTTCTACATTATGTACATAAAAGTTAATTTGGATATTTTCATCTTTCTTTAAAAAAAGTAAAGGAAGAAGATGATAGTAAATTTCATTATGAACTAAGTTTATATCTAACACATTTTGTTTATAAGGCCCTTCAAAAGATAAATGTGTATTCCACCATTTATCTTTTTCGCCATTTTCTTTTTTAAAAGAATCTTGTGTAAACTGTGGGGTGAAATTCAGTGAAATTTGAGCATGATGTTCATCTTTGCTAAAACTAATGATTTTAACTTCTTCGAATATTTTCAAGTAAGTAATACGTCCAACCCCTTTACATCCTTCTTGAATTTTATAATCACTTTTATAAGAAGAGAAAGATTTGATATTCTCTTTTGTAAATCCATCTCCATTATCAAAAACACTTATAGAAAAAATTGGTTGATTCTCCCACAAATCTGCATTGCCATAAAGTTGGAATAAAATATCAATTTTTGTTGCATGAGCTTGTATAGAGTTAACGATAGATTCCTTAAGAACTGTAACGATATTCGTTTCTGAAGAAAGATCGCGGATTATAGCATTAAGATTGACAAGCATAAGTACACCAATATATTTTATTTATATATCTCGTTGTAATATTTAAATTTTATAATGATATTAAACACACTATTCCTGATGAAAAGTTAATAATTTCTCACCATAAGAGATATTGTATATGCTTGATAACGGTTTTTGTATAGAGGTATTGGACAAGATCTCCACACACTAAAAATAAAGACTAACCAAAATTTGAAAAACTTTATTAGAATCAGAATAAAATACTTATTCTTTCTAAAGGATTTTTCAAATGTTACCCCCTTTGGTAAAACTTTACGCAAACTTCGTATTGTTCGCTCAGAACGCCTCTATAGATATGGCTAAGAAATTAGACATATCTGTATCATTTTTATCTTCTGTAGAAATTGGCAAAAAATCTGTTCCTGTAGGACTGTAGGAAAAGATAATTGAACTCTATGATTTAGATCAAGAGAAGGCTTTACTCTTAAGAAAAGAAGCTTATGTTTGTCGCAAAAGTTTTACAATCAAGACTTCTGATCCGTTGAGGCATGAAGCTGTTGGTGAGTTTGTTAGAAATTTAGAGAATTTTTCACAACAAAACTTAGCAGAATTAAAAGACGTTCTTGAGAAAGTTTGCAAAAAAAGAGGCGTCCTATAGAGATAGGTTGAAAAATCCTATTCCCTTAACTTTATTAAGGCATCCCTCGCAGTAAAAAAGATATGAATTCCAAAAACTTAATAGGAATATAAAGCTATATGGTGGGCNTAACTTTATTAAGGCATCCCTCGCAGTAAAAAAGATATGAATTCCAAAAACTTAATAGGAATATAAAGCTATATGGTGGGCGATGAGAGACTCGAACTCCCGACATCCTCGGTGTAAACGAGGCGCTCTACCAGCTGAGCTAATCGCCCAATGCAATGATCAGCAATTGAATGGAGACTATTTAAGGAAGAATTTTTCTAAACGCAAGAATAAAGATGGGATTTGATAATTTTTTTAAAAAATGCATAATCCTTCTTGACATGAACGCATGAACCCCTTACACGACCGCTTGTACCAAATTAAATTGGTTCGAAAAAAATGCGCGGGTGTAGCTCAGTTGGTTAGAGTGCTGGCCTGTCACGCCGGAGGTCGCGGGTTCGAGCCCCGTCACTCGCGCCATTTCGTGATTCCTTATGAAATTTCCTTTTTAAAATATCCATATGCTATGAGTAATGTGGTGGAGTGTTTGATCGGGGAATAAATATGTTTTTTCTTTCTTTTTATATGGTTTATAAGAATAGGGCTTGCGTCTTTCTTTGCTCTGCGTTACCTATGCCGATAAGAAAAGTATCGCTCTGTATGCCTTTGAAGCAGTATGAATAGAGTTAATAGAGCGATTGTTAAATTTGTCTGTTTGGTCACGCAATATTGAATCATTGTGTTAAACTCAGGCATTTCGTTATGATGGAAGAGGGTTATGGCTTATTTATTGAGCTCTTATTTACCAGTCTTGATTTTCATTATTATATCAGCGGTTATTGCTGGAGTTTTGTTGATTACACCTTACATTGTAGCATATCGTTCTCCCGATCCTGAAAAATTATCGGCTTATGAATGTGGGTTTAATTCATTTAGTGATGCACGCATGAAGTTTGATATTCGTTTCTATTTGGTATCAATTTTATTTATTATTTTTGATCTTGAAGTTGCTTTTCTTTTTCCTTGGGCTGTTTCATTCGAATCAATAGGTATGTTTGGCTTTTGGTCGATGATTGCGTTTTTAGCGATTTTGACTATTGGATTTATATATGAATGGAAAAAAGGAGCCCTTGAATGGAATTAAGATATAATAATTCAACGATTGAGGCTCCAAAACCAAAAGGAATCATTGATCCAAATACTGGTGGGCTGATAGGATCTGAAGATGAGTTTTTTCGTGATATCAATGCTGAATTGTCAGATAAGGGTTTTTTAGTTACCTCGGCAGATGCTTTGATTACTTGGGCACGTACCGGTTCTTTAATGTGGATGAGTTTTGGTTTGGCTTGTTGTGCTATCGAAATGATGCAGTGCTCAATGCCTCATTATGATAATGAGCGTTTTGGATATGCACCACGAGCTTCACCCCGCCAGTCAGATGTGATGGTGGTGGCAGGTACTCTAACAAATAAGATGGCTCCTGCTTTAAGAAAAGTGTACGATCAGATGCCAGAGCCACGTTATGTGATTTCTATGGGATCATGTGCAAACGGTGGGGGATATTATCATTATTCCTATTCAGTAGTGCGGGGATGTGATCGTATCGTGCCTGTCGATATATATGTCCCAGGGTGTCCACCTACAGCAGAGGCATTATTATACGGCATATTGTTGCTACAGAAAAAAATCCGTCGTACCGGATCCATAGAGCGATAGAGAGTTTTCTTGTCATGGTGGATGAAACATTGGTTGAGCTTGCTGCTTATTTGGAAAACAAATTAAAAAATAAGCTTGAAGAGACTGTTCTTGCTTTTGGTGAATTGACCATTGTGGCACGTCTTGATGCAATTATCGATGTCTTAATGTTTGTTCGTGATGATTCTCGTTGTCAATTTATTAATCTTACAGACATTAGTGGTGTGGATTATCCTTCTCGCGATAAGCGCTTTGATGTTTCTTACCAATTGTTATCTCCTCGTGAGAATTTACGCTTACGTGTAAAAGTTCGTACAGATGAAAATACTCCTGTTGCTTCAGCTTGTACAGTTTATCCTGGCGCAGAGTGGTATGAACGTGAAACGTATGATATGTATGGGATTTTATTTTCAGGACATCCGGATTTGAGACGGATTTTAACAGATTATGGGTTTGAAGGATATCCTTTACGCAAAGACTTTCCTGTGACAGGATTTGTTGAATGCCGTTATGATAATGAAGCAAAGAGGGTGATTTATGAGCCTGTTGTTTTGCGCCAAGAGATGCGTAATTTTGATTTTCTTTCTCCTTGGGAAGGAGGACAGTATACTTTGCCATGTGATGGGAAAGCAGATGAAAAAAAATAATATTGGTTTTGATAAGGCATTATATTAGGGTACTGTATTTCTTAAATAATTAAATATTTTTTAGCGTGATAGATTTTTTTGATATTTGATATGAAGTTTTTTAAAAAGCAAGGGGTTGATTGTGGCTGAGGTCAATGTTCGAAACTTTAATATCAATTTTGGTCCGCAGCATCCTGCGGCGCATGGGGTTTTGCGCATGGTTCTGGAGCTGGACGGTGAAGTTGTTGAGCGTGTAGATCCACATATTGGGTTGTTGCATCGCGGTACTGAAAAATTAATGGAAACAAAGACTTATCTCCAAGCTGGTCCTTATCTAGATCGTTTGGATTATGTTGCTCCTATGAATCAGGAACATGCTTTTGTTATTGCTATTGAAAAGTTATTAGATATAAAAGTTCCTAAAAGAGGGCAATTAATACGTGTTTTGTTTTCTGAAATTGGGCGTATTCTTAATCATTTGCTTAATGTAACGACACAGGCAATGGATGTTGGTGCTTTAACACCACCGCTTTGGGGATTTGAGCAACGTGAAAGATTGATGATTTTTTATGAGCGTGCCTGTGGTGCTCGTCTTCATGCAAATTATTTTCGTCCTGGTGGCGTGCATCAAGATTTACCAGAATCTTTAGTTGAGGATATTGGTGATTTTATTGATCCATTTCTTGTTTCTCTCGGAAAACTTGACGCGCTTGTGACCCCAAATCGGATTTTTAAGCAGCGTAATGTGGATATTGGCGTTGTAAGTATTGATGAAGCTTGGGCACGCGGTTTTTCTGGGGTTATGATTCGTGGAGCTGGTGTTCCATGGGATTTGCGTAAAAGTCAGCCTTATGAATGTTACGATGAAATGGAATTCGATATTCCTATAGGTAAAAATAGCGATTGTTATGATCGCTATCTTATTCGTATGGAAGAAATGCGTCAATCAGCGAAAATTATGCGCCAATGTGTGGAACGTTTACTGAGTACTGAAAAAAATGGACCAGTTTCGAGCTTGGATCGCAAAATTGTACCACCGACGCGGAGTGAAATGAAAAGCTCGATGGAAGCACTGATTCATCACTTTAAACTCTATACGGAAGGTTTTCATACACCTCCTGGAGAAGTATATGTTGCTGTGGAAGCTCCGAAGGGTGAGTTTGGTGTTTATCTTGTTTCTGATGGAACCAATAAGCCTTATCGTGTCAAGTTGCGTGCTCCTGGGTTTGCTCATCTCCAAGCTATGGATTTTTTAACCAGAGGTCATATGTTAGCAGATGCTACAGCTATTTTGGGTTCGATTGATATTGTTTTTGGGGAGGTTGATCGCTAATGTCCGTACGCCGTCTTGCAGATGATGTTTATCAGCCCGCTGAGTTTTCTTTTACAAAAGAAAATCAGATATGGGTAAAAAATACCATAAAAAAATATCCTGCAGGGCGTGAGCAGTCTGCTGTAATTCCATTATTAATGCGTGCTCAAGAGCAAGATGGTTGGGTGACACGTGCAGCGATTGAGCATATTGCTCAGATTCTTTCCATGGCTTATATCCGTGTCTTAGAAGTTGCTACTTTTTATACTCAGTTTCAGCTTAAGCCTGTTGGAACAAAAGCGCATATTCAAGTTTGTGGTACAACGCCTTGTATGTTACGTGGTTCTGATGAATTGATTAAAGTTTGTCAGAAAAAAATTCATCATGAACCTTTTGCGACCAATCAGAATGGAACCTTATCATGGGAAGAGGTAGAGTGTCTTGGTGCTTGTGTGAATGCTCCGATGGTTATGATTTTTAAAGATACTTATGAAGATCTTACAGCTGAACGCCTTGAAGAAATTATTGATGCATTTGAAGCAGGTAAGGGTTCTGAGATAGCGGTTGGTCCGCAAAATAGTCGTAAATCGTCGGAACCGATTAGTGGTTTAACTTCTCTTATTGATGATGAGAAAGAAAAAAAGATCTCTCAAGTCTTCACCAAAAAAGGATAAGGAAAGAATGGGGAACATAATTAAGTATTTTTCTTGAGAAAATATTTTATTATTCTACCCATGATGGCAACATTTAACGAAAAGTAAGAAATCTTGAAAAGATATTTAAAAATTGCATTTGAGGAAAAGCGGAAAATGCTATGGGTAATAGAAAAAAAGGTGGGGTATGCTAGCTGATAAAGATCGTATCTTCACCAATATTTATGGTTTAAAAGACAAATCATTAAAGGCTGCGATGTTGCGTGGGCATTGGAATGGTCTGAAAGAAATGATTGACAAAGGTCGTGATTGGATCATTGATGAAGTGAAGGCATCGGGTTTACGCGGTCGTGGTGGTGCTGGTTTTCCTACTGGAATGAAGTGGTCCTTTATGCCAAAGCAGAATGATGGGCGTCCTCATTATTTGGTTGTCAATGCCGATGAATCTGAACCTGGAACTTGTAAAGACCGTGATATTTTACGTCATGACCCCCACACTTTGATTGAAGGATGTGCAATCGCTACTTTTGCTATGGGAGCCAATGTTGCTTTTATTTATATTCGTGGTGAATATATTCGTGAACGTGAAGCGCTTCAAGCTGCCGTTGATGAATGCTATGATGCGGGTTTACTTGGCAAAAAAACGAAATATGGGCATGCTTGTGATATTGTTATTCATCATGGAGCGGGTGCTTATATTTGTGGTGAAGAAACAGCTCTTCTTGAAAGTCTTGAGGGAAAAAAGGGACAACCTCGGCTTAAACCACCATTTCCTGCCAATATGGGGATTTATGGCTGTCCAACAACAGTAAATAATGTAGAGTCTATTGCCGTTGTTCCAACGATTTTGCGGCGGGGTGCTTCGTGGTTTTCATCAATCGGACGAGCAAATAATGTTGGAACGAAATTATTTATGGTTTCAGGGCATGTTAATGCACCTTGTACATTTGAAGACGCTCTTGGTGTTTCATTCCGTGAATTAATTGAAAAACATACGGGTGGTGTTCGTGGTGGATGGAATAATCTTTTAGCAGTTATTCCAGGGGGGGCTTCTTGTCCAGTCGTTCGTGGTGAGGATATGATCGATGCGATCATGGATTTTGATGGGATGCGAGATGTCGGGTCTTCTTTTGGCACAGGGGGAATGATTGTTATGGATAAATCAACCGATATTATCAAGGCAATTTGGCGTATAGCTGCTTTTTTCAAGCACGAGAGTTGTGGTCAGTGTACACCGTGTCGTGAGGGGACGGGATGGATGATGCGTCTTTTAGGGCGTATGGTTGAGGGAAGAGCGCAAAAACGCGAGATTGATCTTTTGTTTGAAGTGTCTAAACAGGTTGAAGGACACACTATTTGTGCGCTTGGTGATGCTGCCGCATGGCCTGTACAGGGGTTGATACGTAATTTTCGTCCAGAAATCGAGCGTAGAATTGATGAATACACGCGAAATGTAGTCCAAAGCAAAAATATTGCTTTAGAAGCGGTTTAATAAAGGATTTTGTTTTAAGAACGACCGAATGCAAATTTTAAGTGGGTTATCCGCAGGTTGGATGGGTGATGATAAATATCAAAGTTGATGGCAAAGAGATTGAAGTTCCTGATTACTACACGTTGCTTCAGGCTGCTGAGGCGGCTGGGGCAGAAATTCCACGTTTTTGTTTTCATGAATCTTTGTCAATTGCTGGAAATTGTCGTATGTGTTTAGTTGAGGTTAAGGGTGGTCCACCAAAACCTCAGGCTTCTTGTGCTATGGGGGTTCGTGATTTACGATTAGGGCCTAACGGTGAGGCACCTGAGATTTTTACCAATACACCGATGGTAAAAAAAGCACGTGAAGGTGTTATGGAATTTCTTCTCATTAATCATCCTTTGGATTGTCCAGTGTGTGATCAAGGGGGAGAGTGTGATCTTCAAGATCAAGCAATGCTTTATGGACGAGATTGTTCTCGTTATACAGAAAATAAACGTGCTGTAGAAGATAAATATATTGGACCTCTTGTCAAAACTGTTATGACACGGTGTATTCATTGTACACGGTGTGTTCGTTTTACAACGGAAGTTGCAGGTATTTCTGAGCTTGGTTTGATCGGTCGTGGTGAAGATGCTGAAATTACGACGTATCTTGAAAAAGCTATGACATCTGAATTACAGGGAAATGTTATTGATCTTTGTCCAGTGGGAGCTCTAACTTCAAAACCTTATGCGTTTCATGCCCGTCCGTGGGAATTGGTAAAAACGGAATCGATTGATGTGATGGATGCGCTTGGTAGTGCTATCCGTATTGATAGCCGCGGCCGTGAAGTTATGCGGATTATGCCGCGTACGAATGAAGATGTAAATGAGGAATGGATCTCTGATAAAACGCGTTTTATTTGGGATGGATTACGGACTCAGCGGCTTGATAAGCCATATGTACGCAAAGATGGAAAGCTTCAACCTGTCAGTTGGACAGAAGCTTTTGCAAAAATTAAAATGGTAATCTCTAAAATTTTTCCAGAAAAAATTGGAGCCATTGCGGGGGATCTTGCTTCTGTTGAAGAAATGTATGCCCTTAAAGCATTATTGAGTTCTTTGGGCTCAACGCTTTTTGATTGTCGTCAAAGAGGGGGGGCTTTATCGCCAGAGTTTGGGCGCTCGAGTTATATTTTTAATCCTACAATTGTAGGTATTGAACAGGCTGATGCACTGCTTATTGTGGGATCTAATCCACGTCATGAAGCAGCTGTTTTAAATGCGCGTATTTTAAAGCGCCAACGGATGGGCAATTTTCCTATTGCATTAATTGGAGAGAAAGTCGATTTACGTTATCCTTATTCTTACCTTGGATCTGGGAGTGATACATTAACGACACTTATTCGTGGAGAGGATGTTTTTTTTAATGTCTTAAAAGAAGCGAAGAGGCCCCTTATTCTTATCGGAGAGGGAGCGGTTTCAGGAAGTGAAGGTTTATCTGTTTTAAAAAGTCTTGCTAAATTAGCTGATAATATAGGTGCTCTTAGTGAGACATGGAATGGGTTTGGGGTTCTTCATAATGCAGCTTCGATTGTTGGAGGGTTGGACATAGGCTTTACTTCTAAGCTTGGGGTTGCAAATATACTTAAAACCTGTGAAGTTCTATTTTTGCTTGGTGCTGATGAAGTAGAATTAGCCAATACAAAAGCTTTTACAGTTTATATTGGGAGCCATGGTGATAATGGTGCACATGCTGCTGACGTTATTTTGCCTGCATCTGCTTACACTGAAAAATCAGGGCTTTATGTGAATACAGAAGGACGTGTTCAAATGACAAATCGGGCTGGTTTTGCTCCAGGTGAAGCAAAAGAAGATTGGGCTATTTTGCGTGCTTTATCGGATATTTTAGGACAAAAGCTCCCTTTTGATTCTCTTTCTCAATTAAGGCAATGCTTGTTTAATGATTATCCACACCTTTGTGCTGTTGATGATATAGTGCCTTCTGATATAAGTGGTCTTAAGGCGCTTGGTTCAAAAATGGTTTCTCTCGAGAGTCAAGCATTTACTTCTATGGTTAAAGATTTTTATTTAACAAATCCGATAGCACGTGCTTCTGCTGTTATGGCTGAATGTTCATCTCTTGCAAAAAACCGTGCTACACAAACAGTAAAGTAAGGCAAAGGAAAAGGAATAATGATGTATGATTTCTTTATGACTTGGCTGTTGCCATTACTCATTATAATCGGAAAAACACTTCTTCTTTTGGTCGTTCTTTTGGTCTTAGTTGCTTATCTTCTTTATGCAGATAGAAAAATTTGGGCAGCGGTACAATTGCGTCGTGGACCAAACGTTGTTGGACCATGGGGTTTGTTACAGTCTTTTGCAGATTTAATTAAATTTGTTGTTAAGGAGCCTATTATCCCTGCAGGTGCAAATAAGGGTGTTTTTCTTTTGGCTCCTTTTGTTTCAGCGACACTTGCTTTATCAACTTGGGCTGTTATTCCTGTCAATGAGGGTTGGGAGATTGCAAAGATTAATGTTGGCTTGCTTTATATTTTAGCCATTTCATCTCTTGAAGTTTATGGTGTTATTATGGGGGGATGGGCATCAAATTCAAAATATCCTTTCTTAGGAGCTCTTCGTTCGGCGGCACAAATGGTTTCTTATGAAGTTTCCATTGGTTTTGTGCTTGTGACTGTCATTTTAATAAGTGGTTCGTTAGATCTCACAACAATTGTTTTTAAACAAACGCACGGGCTTGGTACAACTCTTGGTCTTCCTTTTAACAGTTTTCTCGATTGGAATTGGTTGGTCCTTTTTCCAATGTTTATTATATTTTTTATTTCTGCGCTTGCAGAGACAAATCGTCCTCCATTCGATTTGGTGGAAGCAGAATCCGAACTTGTTGCTGGTCATATGGTAGAATATTCTTCAACGCCTTACATGCTCTTCTTTCTAGGTGAATATGTTGCGATTGTTTTAATGTGCGCATTAACAACCATTCTATTTTTAGGCGGTTGGCTGCCTCCCTTAGATGTTTGGTGGCTTAATTGGGTTCCTGGTATCATTTGGTTTGTTTTAAAAGTCTGTTTTGTATTTTTTTGGTTTGCTATGGTTAAAGCATTTGTTCCACGTTATCGCTATGATCAGCTCATGCGGCTTGGTTGGAAGGTTTTTCTTCCTCTCTCACTAGCAATGGTTGTGATAACTGCTGCTTTTTTAAAGTTTACGGATTTCGTTTAAGAGGAGATTTTACGATGTCAGGTTTTATTCAGGCGGCAAAGTCACTTCTTCTATTGGAATTTGTGAGTGCTTTTTTCTTAGCTATGCGTCAATTTTTTTCACCAAAACCCACGATTAATTATCCTTATGAAAAAGGTTTTGTATCTCAGCGTTTTCGTGGTGAGCATGCATTGCGTCGCTATCCAAATGGTGAAGAACGGTGTATTGCTTGTAAATTATGTGAAGCGATTTGTCCTGCTCAAGCGATTACAATTGAAGCTGGTCCACGGCGCAATGATGGTACACGTAGAACTGTCCGTTATGATATAGACATGGTTAAATGTATCTACTGTGGTTTTTGTCAAGAAGCCTGTCCGGTTGAGGCTATTGTCGAAGGTCCAAATTTTGAGTTTGCGACGGAAACACGTGAAGAACTTTATTATGATAAAGAAAAACTTTTATTGAATGGAGATCGCTGGGAGCGAGAAATTGCTCGAAATATATTGATGGATGCGCCTTATCGTTAAGTGTATCGTTAAATGAGGTGTCGGATATTTTTCCGATAAATTGTAATCTGGTATGAAGTTTATACCAATTGTTTGAATAATTAAGGAGAAGCCTATGCTAACAGATCTAGCGGCGGCATTTTTCTATTTGTTTGCTTTTATTATGCTAACAAGTGCAGTTATTGTTATTACAGCACGCAATCCAGTGCATTCTGTTTTGTTTTTAATCCTCGCATTTTTTAATGCAGCAGCTTTGTTTTTACTTGCAGGAGCAGAGTTTTTAGGGCTTATTCTGCTTGTTGTGTATGTTGGAGCTGTCGCTGTTTTATTTTTATTTGTCGTTATGATGCTTGACGTTGATTTTGCTGAGTTAAAGAGTGGAACTCTTCGGTATGCTCCTATTGGAGCTCTTATTGGTGTTATTATCGCTGTAGAATTGATTGTTGTTTTTATGAGTAGCTATTTTTCTCCAGTCTTGAGAACGCATGTTACGCAACCAATGCCAGATTTAGCGCAGCGAACAAATACACAAGCATTAGGTGATATTCTCTATACGGATTATGTTTTCTATTTTCAAATTGCTGGAATGATTTTATTGGTTGCAATGATTGGAGCTATTGTTTTAACACTTCGTCATAAATTAGGAGTAAAGCGGCAATCTATTGCGGAGCAAGTTTCTAGAACGGTAGAAAGTGCCATTGAAATCAAACAAGTTGAATCAGGCAAAGGTATGTAAGGGGGGCTATGCAGATGTATATTGATATTACACATTATCTCACTGTTTCTGCTTTGATGTTTACAATTGGTATTGCTGGAATTTTTCTCAACAGAAAAAATGTGATTATTATCTTGATGTCCATTGAGCTTATATTGCTTTCAGTTAATCTCAATTTTGTTGCATTTTCAGCATTTCTTCATGATCTCGTTGGTCAGGTATTCGCTTTATTTGTCTTAACCGTAGCAGCTGCTGAAGCTGCCATTGGTTTAGCAATTCTGGTCGTTTTTTTCCGTAATCGTGGTTCCATTGCGGTTGAAGATGTTAATGTAATGAAAGGCTAACCAGTGATGTATTATACGATTGTCTTTCTTCCGCTTTTGGGTTTTTTAATTGCTGCACTAGGTGGAAAAACGATAGGAGATCGTGCGAGTGAATTGATAACATGTAGCTTTATGGTTGTTGTTGCCATATTATCGTGGATAGCATTTTTCAGTACTGCACTTGGTCATATTCCAGCGATTGATGTATTGGTATTACATTGGATGACTGTTGGTGACTTAAGCTTTAATTGGGCTTTACATGTTGATGCATTAACAGCTGTCATGCTTATTGTTGTGAATAGTGTTTCGGCATTAGTGCATATTTATTCAATTGGTTATATGCACCATGACCCTTCAAGGTCTCGTTTTTTTTCTTATCTTTCTTTGTTTACATTTATGATGCTTATGTTGGTCACATCCAATAATTTGATTCAGATGTTTTTTGGATGGGAAGGTGTCGGACTTGCTTCTTATTTACTCATTGGTTTTTGGTTTCAGCGCGATTCTGCTAATAAGGCCGCAATGAAAGCTTTTGTAGTTAACCGTGTTGGAGACTTTGGTTTTCTCTTAGGAATCTTTAGTATTTTTGTTTTGTTCCAATCGGTTGATTTTGCCTCTATTTTTGCAAAAGCTGCCGACAAGAGCTTTATACAAAATATGACATTTTTAGATTGGCAATTTGATGGGCAGACGGCAATTACCATTACATGTCTTTTATTATTTATTGGTGCGATGGGAAAATCCGCACAATTTCTTTTACATACTTGGCTGCCTGATGCAATGGAAGGGCCAACCCCTGTATCAGCGCTTATTCATGCCGCTACAATGGTAACGGCTGGTGTTTTTATGATTGCGCGTATGTCGCCAATTTTTGAACTTTCTTCAACTGCTTTGACCGTGATTATTATTGTTGGTGCAACAACAGCGTTTTTTGCAGCAACTGTGGGGTTGGTGCAGAATGATATTAAGCGTGTTATTGCTTATTCTACATGCTCTCAACTTGGTTATATGTTTGTGGCATTAGGTGTTGGAGCTTATGGCGCTGCTGTCTTTCATCTTTTTACGCATGCTTTTTTTAAAGCCTTATTGTTTCTTGGTGCAGGTTCTGTGATTCATTCTGTGTCTGATGAACAAGATATGCGAAAAATGGGTGGGTTACGCAAACATATAAAGATCACCTATTGGATGATGATGGTCGGGACCATTGCCTTGACCGGAGTTGGAATTCCAGGAACACTTTTCGGGACTGCAGGTTTCTTCTCAAAAGATGCGATTATAGAGTCTGCTTTTGCATCTCATAATATTGCTTCAGGATATGCTTTTTATCTTCTTGTTTTTGCTGCCTTTTTAACAAGTTTCTATTCATGGCGACTTATCTTTATGACATTCCATGGTAAACCACGGGCAACAGTTGATGTGATGCATCATGTTCATGAATCGCCTCCAGTTATGTTGATTCCACTCTTTCTTTTATCTATTGGAGCAATATTTTCTGGTGTCGTTTTCCAACCTTACTTTTTTGGTGACTTGTATAATGCTTTTTGGAAGGGAGCATTGTTTACAAGCAGCCATAATCATATTCTTCATGATGCTCACCATGTTTTTAATTGGGTAAAATGGTCGCCTTTTATAGCAATGATTCTTGGGTTTATGTTGGCTTATTTATTTTATATTGTGGCTCCCTCTCTTCCCAAGAAAATGGCGCGTATTATGCCAGGAGTGTATCACTTTCTTTACCAAAAGTGGTATTTCGATCAATTATATAACTTTTTATTTGTTCGTCCTACCTTTAGAATTGGTTCTTTTCTTTGGAAAGTGGGAGACGGTAAGATTATTGATGGTCTAGGTCCCAATGGTATTGCAGCGCGTGTTGTTGATATTACAAATAGAGTTGTTCGAATGCAAACAGGCTATCTTTACCACTATGCATTTGCAATGCTTATCGGCGTTGCATTGCTCATTACATGGATGATGATCGGGGGCGTAAACTAATGACCGATTGGCCTATTCTTTCTACGGTTACATTTTTGCCGCTTGTTGGTGTTCTTCTGATTTTGTTTATCAAAGATGATAGTGAAGTAGCACGCCATAATATACGTAATGTCGCATTTTTTACGACTCTATTTGTTTTTATTATTTCTTTAATTATTTGGATAGGATTTGATTCTAGCAACCAAAATTTTCAAATGGTTGAAAAATCCAGTTGGTTAGGGGGTGGTATTAGCTATCATATGGGGGTCGATGGTATTTCTATTCTTTTTGTTGTTCTCTCGGCTTTTCTTTTGCCTTTCTGTATTTTAGCAAGTTGGGAGAATGTTAAAGAGAGATTAAAAGCCTATATGATTGCGTTTCTTCTTCTAGAAGTTGCGATTATTGGTGTTTTTTGTGCTCTTGATGCAATGCTATTCTATGTTTTTTTTGAAGGCAGCCTCATTCCAATGTTTATCATTATAGGTGTATGGGGAGGAGCACGTCGTGTTTATGCAAGTATAAAGTTTTTCTTATATACTTTACTTGGTTCAGTGCTTATGCTGGTTGCTCTTATGGTTATGTATTGGGAGGCTGGGACACTTGATATACCAACTTTACTCAATTATCAGTTTCCTGCTCATATGCAAATATGGCTATGGCTTGCATTTTTTGCTTCTTTCGCAGTTAAAATGCCAATGTGGCCAGTTCATACATGGCTCCCTGATGCTCACGTAGAAGCACCGACAGCGGGTTCTGTTATTTTAGCTGGTGTCTTACTTAAATTAGGTGGGTATGGTTTTCTTCGTTTTTCTTTACCTATGTTTCCTATCGCTTCAGCAGATTTTGCGCCTTTTGTTTTCACATTATCGCTTATCGCTATTATTTATACATCACTGGTTGCACTTGTTCAAAGTGACATCAAAAAACTTATTGCATATTCCTCAATAGCGCATATGGGATATGTAACGATGGGTATTTTTGCTGTGAATGAACAGGGGATACAAGGGGCTATTTATCAGATGCTATCCCATGGAATTGTTTCAGCAGCATTGTTTCTTTGTGTTGGGGTTATCTATGATCGCTTGCATACACGTGAAATTTCAGCGTTTGGTGGTTTAGTGAATAATATGCCTAAATATGCTGTTGTTTTCTTAATTTTTACCATGGCAAATGTTGGTTTGCCTGGAAGCTCAGGATTTTTGGGTGAATTTTTAACCTTAATAGGTGTTTTTCAAGTAAATAAATTGGTTGTTGTTTTAGCAACAACAGGTGTTATCTTATCGGCAGCCTATGCCCTTTATCTTTATCGGCGTGTGATTTTTGGTTCCTTGGATAAAGAGAATTTAAAAGTATTAATAGATCTTTCTTTAAGAGAAAAACTCCTCCTTTATCCAATGGTTATTCTTACAATATTCTTTGGTATCTATCCAACGCCTATTCTTAAGGCAACGGCGTTTTCCGTAGAAACCCTCATCAATAAACTGCACTAGATAAGGGAAGAATGCACATGCAAACTGAAATAATAGCGCAATTAGTCTTAATTCTTCCAGAGCTTTTAATTGCATTAGGAGCTGTCGTGCTGCTTATGATTGGTGTTTATTCCAATACACGTGCTTCTTTAACAGTGACAGGTTTAGCTATGGCACTTCTTGTGGCAACCATTATTATTCTTATAGTTTTTCCGAAAAATGGTTCATTTCAAACCAATGCGCTCGTTATCGATTCCTTTAGTCGTTATATGAAAATTTTAATGCTTATTGGTGCACTCTTTTCTCTTATCATGTCTGTTGGTTTTGCCAATGCACAAAAGTTTAATATATTTGAGTTTCCAGTACTTGTTCTTTTAGCAACCCTTGGAATGATGTTTATGATTTCAGCGGGTAATATGCTGTCGCTTTATATGGGGTTAGAGCTGCAATCTTTAGCTTTATATGTTTTAGCAGCGATTAATCGTAATAATGTAAAATCTTCTGAAGCCGGTATAAAATACTTTGTTTTAGGAGCATTATCTTCAGGGTTGCTTCTTTATGGTATTTCTTTGCTTTATGGTTTTACCGGTCAAATTGGTTTTCACGAAATTGCTCTTGCTTTAAAGGGCAAAAATGTACAATTGGGGGTCATTTTTGGAATTGTCTTTATTTTAGCTGGTTTGGCTTTCAAAATTTCTGCTGTTCCGTTTCATATGTGGACACCTGATGTTTATGAAGGAGCGCCCACACCGATTACAGCATTTTTTGCTGGTGCCCCTAAAGTTGCTGCAATGGCTTTAATCATCCGTATTATTGTGGTGACCTTTATTCCCCTAGGGCGTGTTGATAACGTGATGCCTGCATGGCAACAAATTTTGGTGTTCATGGCGATTACATCAATGATACTGGGTGCTTTTGCTGCAATCGGTCAGAATAATATTAAGCGCTTAATGGCTTATTCGTCGATCAGTCATATGGGTTATGCACTTGTTGGTTTATCTGCTGGAGATATGCTTGGGATAAAAAGCGTTATCCTTTATATGACTATTTATCTTGGAATGACGCTTGGTTCATTTGCCTTTATTCTTGGAATGCGCTCTCAGAATGGAAATGTTGAAAATATTTATGATCTTTCAGGGTTAGCAAAGACGAATCCGTTTATGGCTGTTGTGATGACAATACAGCTTTTTTCTTTAGCAAGCATACCTCCTATGGCTGGTTTTTTTGGAAAGTGGTATACATTTTCTGCTGCTGTCCACGCTGGACTTACGCCACTTGCTGTCGTTGGGATGATAGCGTCTGTAGTTGGGGCTTTTTACTATTTGCGAGTCATTAAAATTATGTGGTTTGATGATGCAAAAGCGCATTTTGTTGCTTTATCGAAAGAGCTTCAATTTTGTCTTGGTCTTTCTGTATTCTTTATTTTATTTTACGCGCTTTTTGGAGTTTGGTTCGCTGAGCTAGCAGAAAAAGCAGCAACAGCATTGTTTTAATGAATATGGTTTATACTTTATCAGATTTTGCACAAAAACAGGGATACACTGTTGAAGCGTACGATAGTGTTGATTCAACAAATCTTATTGCGCAACGAAAAGCGCAAACTGGTCATCAAGGTAATCTTTGGATTGTTGCACAAGAACAATCACAGGGAAGAGCAAGAAGAGGGAGGACTTGGTCTAGTCCAAAAGGGAACCTTTATTCTAGTCTTTTATTAATTGATGATATTGTTCATCAAACTGCGGCTCAACTTGGTTTTGTTGCTGGAGTAAGTGTGGCAGAGGCAATAAAACAATTGATAAAAGAGGAAAAGCAGACAAACAATATTGTGAGCTTAAAATGGCCAAACGATATTTTGCTCAGAGGAGAAAAAAGCTCTGGAGTTTTGCTTGAGATTTTAAAATTGTCATCACAACAATATGCCTTGGTTATTGGGATTGGAATAAATGTGAAATATAATTATGAAGATGCGCCCTATTCCACTTCAAGCTTAAAGAATATCGGGTTGCGTATTGATGCAGAACAATTATTTACGGTTTTGACGGAGTGTTTTTCTAAAAATTACCTTCTTTGGAAACAACCAAAAGGATGTGAAATAATCCGAAAAAAATGGCTTTTATATTCCGCTCATCTTGGGAAACATGTCAAAGTGGTGAATGATGAAAAAGTCATTGAGGGTATTTTTGATGGTCTTGATAGTGATTTTAACTGCATCATAAAGCGAAAAGACGGTCAGACAGCCATTATAACAGCTGGGGATGTTCATTTTGGTTTGGCTGATTCTGTTAATGCAGGCCGTTATTGAAAAATTATTTTATCATCAGATACCTTAATGATTTGGGAGATGTTTATGGTTGCAGCCAATAGATGTGAATTTGTTTTTTTACCTCTGGGAGGTGTAGGTGAAATAGGGATGAATTTAGCTGCTTACGGATTTGGTCCCCAATATCTTCGTGAATGGCTGCTGGTTGATATGGGGATTAGTTTTGCTGGTTCTGAATTACCAGGTGTCGATCTTGTTTTGCCTGATATTCGTTTTCTAGAAAGTGAAAAACACAATATACGGGGTCTTGTTTTAACACATGCACATGAAGATCATTATGGGGCCGTTCTTGATTTATGTCCAAAGTTACAAGTGCCGATTTACTGTACGCCTTTTACGGCAGGATTATTGGAAACTAAAAAACAATTAGATTTTGAATCTCAAAAAATTTTACTCAATATTTTTCAAGCTGGTGATTGTTTTCAGGTAGGTTCCTTTGCTGTAGAGGCTATAGCCGTTAACCATTCAATACCAGAATCTGTATCTTTAGCAATTACAACCTCTTTGGGGACTGTGATTCATACTGGTGATTGGAAAATTGATCATACCCCTTCACTCGGGGCTGTAACCGATGAAAAAAGATTTCGTGCTTTAGGCAAAAAAGGTGTTTTAGCATTACTTTGTGATTCCACAAATGCATGTCGGGATGGTATCTCTCCTTCAGAACAGCAAGTTCAAGCCAGTCTTTCAGAGATTATTTCTAAAGCTGAAGGGCGCGTTGCGATAGCAACTTTTTCTTCTAATATTGGTCGGATACGTTCTATTGCTCTTGCAGCTGAAGCTGCTGGACGTAAGGTGCTTGTCATTGGGCGTTCCCTTAAGCGAAGTATTATGGTTGCACAAGAGCTTGGTTATATGAATGGTTTAGCACCATTTGTAACGGAAGATGATTATGGGTACATCTCGCGAAAAGATCTTGTTTTAATTGTCACAGGGAGCCAAGGTGAGCCATGTGCTGCTTTGGCTAAACTGTCACGTGATGGAATGAAAAATATTGCACTTTCCGCTGGTGATACCGTTATTTATTCATCACGAAGTATTCCAGGAAACGAAAAAGCGATTATTGAGGTACAAAATCGTTTCATTGATTTGGGTATTAAAATTATTACGAATGAAGATGCACTTGTTCATGTTTCAGGTCATCCCCGTCGTTCAGAACTTTTACAGATGTATGATTGGATAAAGCCACAAATACTTGTCCCTGTACATGGGGAAGCAATGCATCTTAAGGCTCAGGCAACTTTAGCACGTCAAGCGGGTATTAAAACTGTTATGGATATCAGAAATGGCTATATGTTACGTCTTGCACCAGAGCCTGTAGAAGTTATTGATCAAGTTCCTGTTGGCCGCATCTATAAGGATGGTTGCTTAATTGGAGATGAAGATGAATTAGGGATTCGTGAACGCCGTAAACTAAGTTATGCTGGTCATGTTACTATTTCTCTCCATATAAATAGTAAGCATGAATTATTAGGGGATATAGGTCTAACAACATTCGGGTTACCTGAAAGTAATGGAAAGGGGGAAAGTTTAAAAGATATTCTTTTAGATATCGTAGAAAATACAGTTTATAATATCCCACGCATGAAACAGAAAAATAATGAACTTATTCGAGAGGCAACACGACGTGCAGTAAGAGCGGCTGTTCATGAAATTTGGCAAAAAAAACCTATCTGTACAGTTTTTTTACATCGGTCAAAATAAAAGAACTTTCCTATTACGTTATTTAAAAAGAGAAGAGCATTTTTATTTTATTGCTAAATAAGAAAAATAGAGAATAAAGCACAATAAATTTTTAAATGATAAGATCGTTATATTTGCAAGTATTCAGAATGCGGCTATAGATGAATAGAGGGTGTGATAAATTGTTCCGATATGATAGATCTGATTAGGAGTTAATTATTTCAATGCGTCTTTCTCAATATTTCCTTCCACTTTTAAAAGAGAATCCTAAAGAAGCAGAAATTGTTTCTCATCGCTTCATGTTGCGCGCTGGAATGATTCGACAACAAACATCAGGGATTTATTCTTGGCTTCCTTTGGGAAAAAAAGTGCTTGATAAAGTTTGTAAAATTATTCGTGAAGAGCAAGAACGTGCGGGTGCAATAGAAATATTGATGCCTACAATTCAGTCTGCTGATCTTTGGCGTGAAAGCGGTCGTTATGATGATTATGGTTTGGAAATGCTCCGCATTAAAGATCGTCAAAAGCGTGATTTACTTTATGGTCCAACCAATGAAGAGATGGTAACAGATATTTTTCGCTCTTATGTTCGTTCTTATAAAGATCTTCCGCTTAATTTATACCATATTCAATGGAAATTTCGTGATGAAATTCGTCCACGTTTTGGTGTGATGCGAGCACGAGAATTTTTAATGAAAGATGCTTATTCTTTTGATCTTGATTATGAAGGCTCTGAAACATCTTATAATCGTATGTTTGTTGCTTATTTACGCACTTTTTCTCGCCTTGGCTTAAAAGCAATTCCTATGCGTGCAGATACAGGTCCAATAGGGGGGGAACTCAGTCATGAATTTATCATTTTGGCTGAAACAGGAGAGAGTGCTATCTTCTGTGATAAACAATTTCTTGAACTTACCGTTCCTGATAGTTCAATCGATTTTAGTGATAAAGCTGTTTTAGATGATATTGTTAAGCAATGGACATCTTTTTATGCAGCAACGGAAGAAATGCATAATGAAGAGGAGTGGGCTAAAGTTTCTGATCATAATCGTCTTTCAGCGCGTGGTATTGAAGTAGGGCATATTTTCCACTTTGGTACTAAATATTCTGCTCCAATGGGAGCAAAAGTTATGGGACAAGATGGAAAAGAGCATGTGGTCTCTATGGGATCTTATGGTATTGGGCCTTCGCGTCTTGTTGCGGCCGCTATTGAGGCTTCTCATGATGAAAATGGTATTATTTGGCCAAAGTTTATGGCACCGTTTGATTTTGGGATTATCAATATGAAGCCCGATGATGAAAAATGCACACAGGCATGTGAGTTTCTCTATCAGGGATTAAAGAAGGTTGGTTTTGATCCGTTATTAGATGATAGAAATGAACGCCCTGGATCAAAATTTGCAACAATGGATTTGATTGGTTTGCCAACGCAAATCATTGTTGGTCCTAACAGTATTGCACAAAATGAAGTTGAAATTAAAGATCGAAAAACAGGAATAAAAAAATCTCTAAAGGTTGAAGATGTGCTCAGCCAACTTTCTATAATTTAATAGGAAATATTATGAAGAGGCTGAAAAAAAAATGCTTTTCATCTTATGAGTGGATGATCGCTTTTCGTTATATGATTCCCAATAAAAAACATGTCGTTGCATCTGTTATTTCAATTATTTCTCTTATTGGGATTATGTTGGGCGTATTTGCTCTGGTTGTTGTTATGGCGGTGATGAATGGCTTTCGTACAGAACTTCTCAATCGTATTCTTGGTATGAATGGGCATCTTATTATTCAAACAGTTGATTCTGGTTTCTCTGATTATAAGACTCTTATTTCTTCTTTAGAAACTACAAATGGTGTGAAGTTTGCTTTACCTGTTATTGAAGGTCAAGCGCTTGTTCAAGGTGAAGTTCAAGGTGGCTCTGGCGCGTTAGTTCGTGGTATGCGCAAACAAGATCTAGAAAAGCTTAAAACAGTCTCTCAAAACATTAAATTAGGATCGATTTCTCGGTTTGATCAAGAAGAAGGTGTTGCAATTGGAAGTGGCTTAGCAGAAAAATTAGGACTGACAGTTGGAAGAGATATTCGTATTATTACTCCAGATGGTGATGAGACTCCTTTTGGCGTTACCCCACGTGTGAAAGCTTATAAAGTCGTTGCTATTTTTGAAGTTGGTATGTCTGAATATGATTCAATATTTATCTTTATGCCTCTCCATGAAGCACAAATGTTTTTTAATTTGGGAGATAAGGTTCAGTCTTTGGAATTATTTCTAAATGATCCTGATGCTGTTGATCAAATAAAACCTGTTGTAGAAAAAGTAGTTGAACAACAGGTCTATTTAATTGATTGGCGTACACGCAATCAGGCTTTTTTTTCAGCCTTACAGATTGAACGAAATGTTATGTTTTTCATTCTTTCTCTGATCGTTCTTGTTGCTGCTTTAAATATTATTTCAGGGCTGATTATGCTTGTAAAAGATAAAAGTCATGATATTGCAATTTTACGCACGATGGGGGCTCAACAGAGTGCGATTTTGCGTATATTTATCATTACAGGAATGATGATTGGTTTTATTGGAACTATATTGGGTTTAGTTTTAGGTGTTATCGCGACCGCGAATATTAATCATATCCAAGATTTTATATCTTGGTTATTTAATGTCGACGTTTTTAATCCTCAACTTTATTTTTTAACAAAATTGCCTGCACAAATTGAGTGGAAACAGACCATCTTGGTTGCTATGATGGCTTTATTCTTGTCGTTTCTTGCTGCTCTCATTCCGGCATGGCGTGCTGCTAAGCTAGATCCCGTACAAGCTTTGAGGTATGAATAATGACAGCTATTTTAGAGCTTGTAGAGATTGAAAGACACTTTTTCGAGAGTCATAAGCCACTCATTGTTTTAGATAAAGCGAATTTTATTCTTAATCGTGGAGAGCTTGTCGCACTTGTTGCACCATCTGGTGCTGGAAAATCAACACTTCTTCATATTGCTGGATTATTAGAAAAACCAACCGCTGGTGATGTGATGTTACGAGGTGTTTCTTGTGCAAAGCGCTCTGATAGTGAGCGAACAGCTATAAGACGAAATGATATTGGTTTTGTTTATCAATTTCATCATTTACTTCCAGAGTTTACGGCGTTAGAAAATGTCATGATACCGCAAATGATAGCAGGATTAAAAAAATCCATAGCAGAAGATCGTGCACGCAAATTATTGACGTATCTGCGTATTTCTCATCGTGCGAACCATCGTCCCTCAGAGTTATCGGGAGGAGAACAACAACGTGTTGCTATTGCACGTGCAGTAGCAAATGGCCCTTCGGTTCTTTTGGCTGATGAACCTACAGGAAATCTTGATCCAGTAACTTCAACTTATGTCTTTCAAGCTTTATCTATCCTTGTTCGTCAGTCTGGTCTTTCTGCTCTTATTGCAACACATAATTACGCTTTGGCTAAGCAAATGCATCGTCGAATTACACTTAAAGAACAAAAGATTATAGAACTTCCTTAAAGCAAGGTAAAAATTTTATACGACTAATTGAATAGTTTATATTACTTTATTAAAGGAGATTTTTTATGACAGTTTTTGTCGTTGACAAAAATCAATTAGATGCTCGTCGTCGTCGATTGATTTTTCGTGCATGGCATCGCGGTATTCGTGAAATGGATCTCATTTTTGGACATTATGTCGATGCTCATATTACTGGGATGAATGATAAAACGCTCTCTGAGCTTGAGTATATTATGTCTTTTGATGATCGTGATTTACTCACATGGATTACTGGAGAAATTTTGCCCCCCTCTGAAGTTGATAGTCCACTTTTCCGTGATATTGCCAATTATCGTACTTGCTTAAGTTATTAATCCCGATGCCTATATTTAAAAAAATTGTTATTCCCAAAAATAATTCTGTTCGTATGATTTTAGATGGCGTTACTGATGGATTTGAAGCCTTTGCGCTTGCTAAATTAAGTTCAGAAATTGCACAAGGTAAACCGCTCATCTATGTTGTCCGTGACGGAACAAAAATTGCGCATTTACAACAAGTTTTAAATTTTATTGAACCCAATTTACCCGTACTTCAATTTCCTGCATGGGATTGTTTGCCTTATGATCGCGTATCACCAGGAATTGCTGTTATGGCACGTCGACTATCAACATTGGCACACATAGCAAATTTACGGAAAGATCCATATTCTGCAATTATATTAACAACAGCAAATGCAATTATGCAAAAGTTGCCTCCTCGTGAAATGATAGAAGCTCAGCTTATTCACGCACGTGTTGGCCAGCGCAATAACATGGGAAATCTTATTCAATTTCTAGAAACCAATGGTTTTGAACGCGTTACGGTTGTCCGTGATGTTGGTGAGTTTGCTGTAAGAGGAGGAATACTTGATATCTTTTCTCCGATGGATGTTGAACCTTTACGCCTTGATTTTTTTGGAGATACCCTAGAAAGTATCCGCGTATTTGATCCAGAAAGTCAAAGGACAACAGGCCAAAAAACTGAACTTTTATTACAGGCAATGAGTGAGGTTGTTCTTACACCAGAACGCATCAGTCGTTTTAAAAGCAATTATACCCGTACATTTGGTGTATCACAAAAAAATAACATGCTTTATGAAGCAATTTCTCAAGGTCGGCGTTTTGCCGGTATGGAACATTGGCTTCCATTTTTTTATGAAAACCTTGATAGCTTTTTTGATCATTGTGGCAACTTACCGATAGTTTTTGAGCATCTCATAGAAGAAGTCTTCATTGAGCGCTATCGTCTTATTGAAGACTATTATAATGCGCGCAAAGAGCGCGAAAGTGATGAAAAAAATTCTACTTCTTATCATCCAATAGATCCTAGTCTTTTTTATTTAACGCCAGAGCGTGTTTTGGAAGGTGCGCAACAATCTTCACAGCGTATTGATTTTTCTCCTTTTAATGTTCCACAAAGTTTGGAACAAACTATTATTCACGCACATGTTAAACAGGGATATGATTTTGTAAAAGAGCGTAATGCGCAGGAAAAAAATGTTTTTTCAAGTGTTATTGATCATATCGCATCTTTACGCGCTGCTGGTAAAAAAGTGCTTTTAGCGTGTTGGAGTGAAGGATCTCTCAATCGTTTGTTACAAGTTCTCGATGAGCATGGATTGAAAAAAATAGATGTTGCAAAATCTTTGCAAACTGTCAAAGCAACACCTCGGGATCGCATATTAGCAGCTGTTATCATGATAGAACATGGTTTTGTGGCTGAAGATTTGGCTATTATAGCAGAGCAAGATATCCTTGGCGATCGTTTTATAAGATCGCCAAAGCGGCGTAAGAATAATACAAATTTTATTTCTGAAATTTCTGCTTTAAATTCTGGTGATATTATTGTGCATATCGACCACGGTATTGGCCAATTTGTTGGTCTTAAAACCATCAGAACCACTGGAATTTTACGAGACTGCCTTGAAATTAGATATGCTGGAGGTGATTTACTCTTTTTACCTGTTGAAAATATTGAGCTTCTCTCACGTTATGGCTCAGAAGGAACAGAGGTAACTTTAGATAAATTAGGAGGTGTTGCTTGGCAGGCACGTAAAGCTCGGCTTAAAAAACATTTATTGGAAATGGCAGGGCAATTAATCCGTATAGCTGCAGAGCGTATGACTCGTGCTGCGCCTGCTTTACTTCCACCAATTGGACCATTTGATGAGTTTGTTGCTTGCTTTCCCTATGAAGAAACGGAAGATCAAATGAATGCAATTGATGCTGTTTTGGACGATCTAGCCTCAGGCAAGCCGATGGATCGCTTGATATGCGGTGATGTTGGTTTTGGAAAAACTGAAGTAGCCATTCGAAGTGCTTTTGTTGCAGCATTAAATGGATATCAGGTTGCTGTTGTTGTACCGACAACTTTGCTTTCACGTCAACATTACAAAACATTTATTTCGCGTTTTCAAGGATTACCGGTTAAAATTGGACATGCTTCGAGGCTTGTAAAAGCGAAAGAACTTGCACGAGTAAAAAAAGGTGTTTCAGATGGTACAATCGATATTGTCATTGGAACCCATGCATTATTAAGTGATGCAGTTAATTTTTTACGGTTAGGTCTTCTTATCATTGATGAGGAACAGCATTTTGGTGTCAAACACAAAGAGCGTTTAAAAGAGCTTAAAAGTGATATTCATGTTCTCACACTTTCAGCAACTCCCATACCACGCACTTTAGGGTTAGCTTTATCGGGTGTACGTGAACTTTCATTGATAACAACCCCCCCCATTGATAGAATGGCGGTTCGTACTTTTATTTCACCCTTTGATGCACTTGTTATACGAGAGACCCTGCTTCGAGAATATTATCGTGGTGGACAAAGTTTCTATGTTTGTCCTCGTATTTCTGATCTGGCTTTTGTAGAAGAATATCTCAAAACACATGTGCCAGAACTGAAATTCGTTGTGGCTCATGGACAAATGCCGGCTGGACAACTTGATGATATCATGAATGCATTTTATGATGGACAATATGATGTGCTGCTCTCAACAACCATTATTGAATCAGGTCTTGATATTCCAACAGCCAATACCCTAATTGTGCATCGTGCTGAGATGTTTGGTCTTTCTGCCCTTTATCAGTTACGTGGTAGGGTAGGACGTTCAAAACAACGTGCGTATGCTCTCTTTACATTTCCTGCTGGTAAAGTTTTAACAATTGCTGCTGATCGCCGTCTTAAAGTGTTACAATCTCTTGACACCTTAGGGGCCGGTTTTCAATTGGCAAGCCATGACATGGATATCCGCGGTTCAGGCAATTTTTTAGGTGAAGAGCAATCGGGGCATATCAAAGAAGTTGGATTTGAACTCTATCAAAAAATGCTTGAAGAAGCTGTTGCTGAATTAAAAGATGGAGAGCTAAATGAAGATAAGCAATGGTCACCTCAAATTTCCCTTGGTACAACAGTGATGATACCAGAAAGTTTCGTGCCTGACTTATCGTTACGTATGGGACTTTATCGTCGTTTAACAGAACTTGATGATTTAGAACAAATTGATGAATTTGCAGCGGAGTTAATTGATCGCTTTGGTCCTTTACCCCTTGAGGTTCAACACCTTCTTAAAGTCTTTTATATCAAAACATTGTGTCGAAAAGCGCATGTAGAAAAATTAGATACAGGACCAAAGGGGATTGTCATACAGTTTCGTAATAACTATTTCGCAAATAGTGTTGCTCTTGTTCAGTGGGTGGGAAAACAAGGTTCAATGGCAAAAATCCGACCAGATCAAAGTATTGCTCTTATTCGTGATTGGTCCACAGCGGATGAAAGGCTTGTTGGAGCAGCGAATATTATAACACAGCTTGTCGAAATGGCAGAACAACATTCTGTTTAAAAAATATCTTTATTATTTTAGAATTATTACTCATTTTTATAAAATCATTCTATAAAAACAAACAGTTATTGATTTTGTATAAGAATAAAATTTAAGTTTATAATAAAGAGCCCTTATATATTTATTTGGTTTTTATTATATACGTATTGATATAATGAAGGAAATAGATTAGACGGTTTAACTGCAATAAATAGCACTTTCAATATAATAAGCTAATAAGCTCCTGTAAATTTTTTAGAAAAAAAATTTAGGTAAAGATAGCATGCTTTCTTCATTACAAAAGTGTCTAACTATCGTTTTTTTGTTACTCACTTTAATATATGGCGTAAAAAACGCTTATGCTGAGTTATCTTCTGATGAACAATACCAACATTTAAAAAACAAAAGAAAGAATATTAAAGAGAGCATACAATTTATTGAAGAAAGTATATCTCATTTGGATATTTGGGAAAAAAATATTTCTAAAGCAGAATACTATGAGCGTTTACAGGAACGGAATAAGTTATATAAAAAACTGAAAACTCTGAAGGATGAATATTATAATCTTGGTTCGAAATTACAGGATCTAGCTGAAAAAAAACAAAAAATTATCTCTAGAATACATATAGCGAGAGAGTATGAAGTAGGGGAGTATGAAGAAAAGTTGATTAAAGCAAAAGATTATTTAAAAAAAACTCAAACGTTTAATGAATGGGGAATGAATGAGAAAAGTGGAGGTGATGATGAGATAATGAAAAATTATCTCATATTTATTATTGCTTGCAATACGTTAGCGGATATATTGCAAAGTGATATAGGTGCTATTTTGCGCAAAGATTTTGATTGGAAAGATAAAGATTTTAGTTGGGCTAAAGGCGCAAATAATTCAATAAGTCCTAGTTTAGTCAGGGATATTAAAGAATTATTAACAGATGGCTCTTATAGTTATGAAAAACAAATATTTGACGATATAAAAAATAGTCTTACAGAAGATAATTGGTTTGTAAAAAGTGCACCTAAGCTTTGTAATACCATTAAAGAAGTACATAATATAATGCTTCCAAACAAGAAAAAGAATATTATAGATCGTATACGTTTTCATGTTGAAGAATTATTCAATTAAAAATTTACTCATATAAATACAGAGAAATTAAGATTTTATACTAAATAATAGTTAAAATATATTTTAATTTTTTGTTTTTAATTATTATTTATAATAAAGTAATTTTATGCACATAAGATATTATCTATTGTTCTTATCATATAAGATTTAATATATATATTAAATAATAAAATCATATATCTTTTTTATGTTTTCTTTTTATGCATAATTTTTTGTGCTTGTAGTTTTTTATTTTTATCTGTTTAATTATTTTAATGACGATACATCTCATATCATAAATCTTGTTTCATTAATATGATAAGAGAGATATTTTATAGCTCTAAGTTGTGTTATATAGAGAAACAAAATGATATTTTAATTCATTTTTTTCTTAAAACTTAAATCATTAACGATTTATATCTTTGATATTGTGAAAGATGAAAAGAATTTATCATTTTAGTAGATTCTTTTATTTAAGAAATAACTTAAAAGAAATTGATAAAAGCTATATTTTTTATTCACGTTATAAAACTGAGAGATGATATTTGTACAGAAGTGCAATAATAGATGTTTAATATATGAGCATAAATTTATTATGGCTTTAGGCACGTGAGATGATTCATAGGGAGGGTTTCCTTTGTTCAGTAGTTTATCTATAAAACTAACTCCGCTTGTGATGTACAAGTGGATAAATTTTATTGATTCAACATAAGAGAGGTTTGCGCTATTAGGATCTTTCATACAATATAGAAATAGAAAAAAGATAAATTATTATTATAAATTAATATGTTATTATATTTTAAGAAAGTTTTTTATAAATAAAATATTTTCAGCAGTTATAGATTTTCTCTCTAAGAAAATGTGTTGTTTAATTAAGAAAAAAGCACTTCTTTAGTAGCGTATTTTTAAACTAAACTGTTTAGTTAAACGCTATGGAATATAAAATTTTTATTACAAAAGCGTATCACTATTATTTTGTAAACAAGGGCAGAAAATTGTTCATTAGCAAAAAGCTCTCTTAACAATTATGCAGAAATTTTAGACAATCAGTGGTTTTAATTCATTAAATGTTTCAATAATATCGTAGATGATTTTGTTTTTGTGTATCACACAAGGAAAACAGTAAAATTTATCTGATATTTTAGAGCTTCATGCATTGCAACACCTGTTGCAAAGGTTCTATAAGCTTAACATGAAGAGTAATAAATGTAAAAATTTTAATTAGTAAGTTTTTTAGAGTAGTATCAGAGTTTATTTTAATTAATATTGCAATATTGATTCGTTTGTGTAATCTTAGTTTAAATGCACAGAGGTGTTTTATGGATAGATTGCATCAAATACCAATGTGATGAAGAGGGGAAATGATATGAGTGTATAAAAATTAGAATGGCTCGTCGTATTTTTTCTCTAAATTTGACTTTTTTTTTTATATTGAAGTAAAAATAGTAAAATTAATTGTTATTTCATTATAATTTAATAAATTAAGTTGGAATTATATTTAATATTTTTTTGAAGTTACTTAAGAGCGCGTTGAAAGGATTAACTTAATCATGTCGCATAAAAATGTTTATTCTGCTGTTTCAGTATTAGTTGGAGCCGCTGCCCTTTTTCTTATAGCTGGTATTTCTGCAAATGCGCAAACTTTATCACAAGGTTGGTACAAAGTTTGCAGTAAGCAGCATGATGTTGATATTTGTAATACAATGAATACTGTATTATCGAATACGGGACAACCTTTAACGGCTTTTAATCTTGTTGAAATAAAAGGGAAGCAAAATGAGAAACGTATAGGTATTCAAGTGCCGACAGGTCGTTTTTTGCCAGAAGGTGTTCACATTAAAATTGGTGACGAGTTCTCTAAAAAAATTCCTTATATTATTTGTAATGGACCAAGTTGTATTGCTAATGATGTCTTAGATGATAAGCTTATAGCAGCTATGAAAAGTGGTACAAAAATGGTTGTAACCACAGTTAATTTCCGTGGTTCAGCTAATCCTATTGAATTTTCTCTTAATGGGTTTACAGCAGCCTATACCGGTCCTGGTATGGAGGAAAAAGATTTCCAACAAGAACAAATAAAGCTGCAGCAAGCTATTCAATCAAAGCAAAAAGAAATTGAAGAGCGTATGCGGGCTGAGCAAGAAAAAGCGAAACAAAAGTAATAAAACCACACCATAAAAGTTGGTCAAAACGTTTTCTATAATTGTTTATTTGAACCGCCACAGTTTTCTGTGGCGGTTTTTTTTAATCCTTAATTTTTCGAAAGAATTCTGCGTTTCCACCAACCAATACGTTCAGTTTTGGAAGAATCATTAGGCGTTGATGAAATAACAACGGGTTGATTAATTGTTTCTTCAATTTGGGAAGGAGAGGTTTCGATAACTTTCTCCATCTCGATTACAGTTTCTTGCTCTAATATTTTTTGTATTTGCGTTGTCTCTTTAGAAGATGATTTTTTACGTGTTCCACGTGTTGATTTTTTACTCTTTTCAAGAGCTTTATCTTCTACCTCATGAATAGCTTTGTCTGCTTTTTTTGTTTTAGTTTTACGCACCGGACTGGTTGTAGGTTTTTTTTCAAGAGATTTTTGTTCTGCAATATTTTGATCATTCTCTAAAGAAAGTTGATTTTCTACTACTTTTGAAGAACGTGTTTTACGTTTTTTAGGTTTAATACTTGTATCATTTTTTTCAGATTCACTCTGTTGTTGTATATCTAGAGCTTGTGTATTATTTTTTGTTTCTTCAAGTTCAAAAGATTTAACAGGTGAAACACGACGTTTGCGATGCGCTGCTTTAATTTCTGCTAAAGCTTGCTTAGCAAAATCTCCTACTGGTTCTGCATAAGGAACGCGAATCTGATGAAAATTATTATCTTGATTGCGTCGACCACCACGACGTCCTCGACGACGTCCTCGACGATAAGAATCATCATTTAAGGTATCTTCTTTTTTATGAACGTTGGAGAGAGAATGATCAGTAATTTCACCGTGACGATTTTTGCGCCGACGCTTTTGGTTTGTTTCAATGGGAGAAGGATTTTCAATAGATTCACTTTTTATGAAAACAGAATCTTCAATTTCTTGCTTATTGTCATCTTCCAATGAAGATTGAGAAATTCTCTCTGCTATTGAGCCTTTAGAAATAACAAGATGTTGTGTTCCAATACTATCATCTGCTTCAATACTAATATTAAGTTTAAAGCGAGCTTCTAAATTAACAAGAATATTGCGTTTATGATTTAATACATAAAGCGCTGTTGCTACGGGGGTGCGCACGATAATATTATGTTGCGAATTATGAAGAAGATATTCTTCAATTGAGCGCATGACATGTAACGCAATTGATGATTCAGAACGTATATTTCCTGTTCCTGCGCAATGTGGGCAGGGCTGTGTCGTACTTTCTAAAACCGATATGCGAATACGTTGACGACTCATTTCTAAAAGGCCGAAGTGTGAAATATGACCTACTTGAATACGAGCACGATCGTTTTTTAAACAATCTTTTAATTTTTTTTCGACCAGCTTCACATTGCGTTCTTCAAGCATATCAATAAAATCAATCACAATTAAACCAGCAAGGTCACGCAAGCGTAATTGCCGCGCTACTTCTTCAGCAGCTTCAAGGTTAGTTTGTAAGGCTGTCTTTTCGACAGAGAATTCTTTCGTAGAGCGGCCAGAATTTACGTCAATAGCAACAAGTGCTTCTGTTTGATTAATAACAAGATAACCACCAGATTTTAAAGAAACCTGTGGTTGCAACATTTTATCAAGTTGAATTTCAATATTATTTCTTGCAAAAATGGGCGTAGGATCACGGTAAGGTTGCACAACTTTTGCATGACTTGGCATGAGCATACGCATAAAGTCTTTCGCTTCACGATATCCTTGGTCTCCAGAGACAAGAATTTCACTAATGTTCTTATTATAAAGATCTCGTATAGAACGCTTGATGAGATTGCTTTCTTCATGGACAAGGCATGGCGCCGTTGACTCGAGTGTCAAAGTGCGAATAGTATCCCATAACCGCATAAGATATTCATAATCACGTTTAATTTCAGCTTTTGTTCTATTGGCACCAGCGGTTCGTAAGATAACGCCCATACCTTTTGGAACGGCTAATTCTTTTACGATTTCTTTAAGACGCTTACGGTCTTGTACGTTCGTAATTTTTCGTGAAATACCACCACCACGTGCTGTGTTGGGCATTAGAACAGAGTAACGACCAGCTAGAGATAGATATGTTGTAAGGGCAGCACCTTTATTACCACGCTCTTCTTTGATAACTTGTACCAACAAAATTTGACGTCGTTTAATGACTTCTTGAATTTTATACTGGCGCCCTTGTTTTCTTTGATAAATCGGGAGCTCTTCACGGATGTCCTCAGCACCGACCATTTCAATCTCATCATAAGAGATATTGGCATTTAATGCTTCTTCTGTATTATCAATTATTATCGCTTCAGATGTGATATCATTTTCAATATCGGCTGCTATAACATTGTTTTTTTCACTTTTTTTTGTTCTTCTGGAGCGTTTTTTATTTTTAGTTGCTTCTTCCGTAAAGGTATCTACAGAATTTTCTCCTACAGCTTCTTTTTCTTCTTCTTCAAGAAGAGCAAGGCGATCAGCAATAGGAATTTGATAATAATCAGGATGAATTTCAGAAAATGTTAAAAAACCATGTCGGTTTCCACCATATTCAACAAAAGCCGCTTGGAGAGACGGTTCTACACGCGTAATACGTGCGAGATAAATATTCCCCTTGAGCTGTTTTCTATGTTCTGATTCAAAATCAAGTTCTTCAATTTTGTTGCCGTGAACAACAACAACACGTGTTTCCTCCGGATGGGAGGCATCTATAAGCATTTTGTTTGACATAAGTTAATATCCTGAAGGCGACATGCACAATTTTATTCAAACGAATGCCATAACTATTCGTAAACATAAAAGGCTGTCTGCCATAAAAGGGAGGTACCAGAAAAACAGGACGAAACACCACGTGCAAAGGCATGACTGCATTTACACCATTTCTCATCATTATTTCCATCTGTTTTTTATGACTCATATTTTCTTAAAAGTCTCCGGTAAAATAATCTTTAAAACAGTTCGGATATCCGAACCAACGAATCTTAAGTAATGCAATCCTAATGTTACAACATAGAAATTTTTCATCCATAAAAAAGTCTCAACGCATAATAGACAAAAAACTTCTAAAGACAACTTAATATGAGTTACAGATAATTTAGATGACTATTATCAGCTAGGAAGCATAAATATTCTTTTATGTTGATATCATGCGTTTGGCAAGTAACAATGTAAATCATGTATAATTATAATATCTTTATGACCTTAATTTCGTTTTGAGGTGTTTATTTAGCTTTTATTGAAAAATAGATAATAAATTGGTGTATCGTTTTATGTAACCAAGATAAATTATTACAAAGGTAATGTAGAGTATTTTGCTTATGATAAGAGTTTTTTTTTACCAAAAAGCTGAAAACAGCTTATGGGGATGTTATTGTGCTCGTCACATACTTTTTATTATCTTTTTTGCTACTCCAAACTAGTGTTCAAGCCGCAGATCCTCTGAGACTTATTAATTTTCGAACCATTGGTGATAGTATTCATACGCGTATTATTGCGGTTTTTAATTCAAAACCAAATGTTCGTTTACAGATTTTTGACAGGCCCGCACGTTTGGTTATCAATTTACCTACAATTGACTTTTCGATGCAAAATACGCCTTTAAAGAAACGGAATACATTATCCGTTATGCTTTCAGATGTGCGTTATGCTTTCTCTGACATACAGACTTCACGCATTATTTTGACAAGTAAAACGGCTTTTGTGGTTGAAAAAAATGTCGTAAAAAAATTAAATAATGGTTTATGGCAGTTGCTGATTGATATTCGTAAAAGTACACAAGAAAAATTTGATGAGATATTAAAAAAACAGCAAAGAAGCAATTTTGATACAAAAACACAGTTAATGCCAGCATATAATTTCCGTGTTGTTCTTGATCCTGGTCATGGTGGTATTGATGGCGGTGCACGGGGTGTTACTGGAATTTTAGAAAAAGATGTGACTTTAGACTTTGCGCGTGCATTGCAAGACGAATTACAAAAGGATTCTCATATTACCGTTGCTTTAACACGAGATTCCAATATTTTTTTAAGACTAAGTGAAAGAGTTAAAAAAGCGCAAGAGTTTGATGCTGATCTTTTTATATCTATTCACGCAGATACGATTGATCTACATTCTCTTCGCGGTGCCACAGTGTATACCATATCAGATAAAGCCTCTGATGCCATTGCAAAATCTTTAGCTGAAAATGAAAATAAAGTTGATTTGCTTGATGGTTTGCCTGCAGATGAAACGCTCGAAGTTACAGATATTTTGATGGATCTTACACGACGTGAAACACATACATTTTCGGTTAATTTTGCAAATAGTGTTATTTCAAGTTTATCAAAGAATCATATTAACTTGATTAATAACCCACATCGGTATGCTAATTTTCAAGTTTTAAGAGCTTCAGATATACCCTCAGTCTTGATAGAGATAGGTTATTTATCCAATAAAGAGGATGAAAAGTTATTAAATGATCCTCATTGGAGAAAACAAATGGCAGCCTCTATTGCTCATTCTATTCGTCAATTTGCTGATTATAGGCAGAAAATGATACAGCCTCTTTAAATTTATGAGAAAATAGAGTATCAATATGGGCTTCTAGTGTACCCTAGTATAAATAAAAGATAGAAAACAATTTCTCTTGATCTCAATCTTGTGGTGATATCCACTTGGTGTGTTTGAAGTAACGTATTTTTTCTTTAATTAATTCTTAAGAAAGCGATAGCCGTTTTTATGATGATTTTTTTAAGATATCTTCTTCGTTTTTTTATTGCTATTGGACTTTATGGTGCAATAACGTGGGGTGTTATGACCAGTGGTCAAGCAAATGCACTCCCTGATTATGAAGTTCTTTCACTTTATGAGCCGCCGGTAATGACCCGTGTCCATGCTTCTGATGGCCGTCTTATGGCAGAGTTTGCAACAAAACATCGCCTCTATTTACCGATTCAATCAATACCAAAGCTTGTTATAAATGCTTTCATTTCGGCTGAAGACAAAAACTTTTATCATCATTTTGGTTTAGATCCTGAAGGACTTTCTCGAGCTTTGATCAATAATATTCGTAATATTGGTTCTGGAAGACGTCCAGAGGGTGCATCAACTATAACGCAACAAGTCGCTAAAAACTTCCTTTTAAGTTCAGAAACAACGTTAGAACGTAAATTTAAGGAAGCTATTTTAGCAATGCGTATTGAGAAAACTTATTCAAAAGATCATATTCTCGAACTTTATCTCAATGAAATTTATCTGGGTCGTGGCACTTATGGCATAGCTGCTGCTTCATTGACCTATTTCAATAAATCCGTCAATGACCTGACGCTAGAACAATGTGCTTATTTGGCTGCTCTTCCAAAAGGACCAGCAAATTATGATCCATTTAAGAATACACAACGTGCTATTGATCGGCGTAATTGGGTTATAGACCGGATGATTGCAAATGGATATGTAACGCGTGAACAAGGTGAAAAAGCGAAAGCTAAACCTTTAGGAGCGACAATACGTGGGAGTGATAGCTATGTTTTTGCGGCTGATTATTTTACTGAAGAAGTACGGCGTCGTTTAATACATCGCTATGGGGCTAAAACACTTTATGAAGGTGGGCTTTCCATTCGTACAACGCTTGATCCGCATTTACAACTTATTGCGCGACGTGCTTTGCACGATGGATTAATTAGATTTGATCATGCGCAAGGATGGCGTGGAGCTTATGCGCATATTGATGAGAAAGGTGATTGGGGGACAGAACTTGCAGATATCACAGGGCTAAGTGATGTTCCTGAATGGCGTTTAGCTGTTGTTCTTTCTACTAATCTCAATAAAGTAGAGATTGGTTTACAGCCACAGCGCGAAGCTTCAGGTATATTATCAAAAAAACGGGAAATTGCTGTTTTATCTGAAGCTGATTCAAAATGGGCACTCCATGTTGTAAAAGAAAATGGTTATCGAAAAACTGTTCAGAGCTTATCTCATGTTCTGCAAGTTGGGGATGTCATTTTTGTTGAAAAACTATCTAATACAAACAACACTTATCGTTTACAACAAATTCCAAAGGTTGAAGGTGCAATTGTTGCTATGGAACCTCATACAGGGCGCGTTCTTGCTATGGTGGGAGGATTTTCTTTTGCCGCATCTGAATTCAATCGTGCAACCCAAGCTTATCGCCAACCGGGGTCTGCTTTTAAGCCTTTTGTTTATGCAGCAGCTCTTGATAACGGATATACACCAGCATCCGTTGTTTTAGATGGCCCCATTGAAGTTCGTCAATATAATGGTGAAGTTTGGCAACCCAAAAATTATGGGGGTACCTTTGCAGGACCTTCAACGTTGCGTTATGGTATTGAGCGTTCTCGTAATCTTATGACAATACGGCTTGCCAATGATATGGGAATGCCTCTTGTCGCTGAATATGCAGAACGCTTTGGGATCGTAGATAAATTGCAGCCTTATCTTCCCATGGCTTTAGGGGCTGGCGAAACAACAGTATTACGAATGGTTACAGCTTATTCCGTTATTGCCAATGGCGGACGCTCTATTAAACCTTCTCTGATAGACAGAATTCAAGATCGTTATGGGAAGACAATTTATCGTCATGATGATCGTATTTGCGAAAATTGTAATACGAATTCATGGAATAATCAAAGTGAACCCACATTGATTGATGAGCGAGATCAAGTTCTTGACCCTATGACGGCTTATCAAATTACATCGATGATGGAAGGGGTTGTTCAGCGTGGTACTGCGGCACGTTTACGTTATCTTAATCGACATATTGCCGCTAAAACAGGAACAACCAATGACTCTAAGGATGTCTGGTTTATGGGATTTACTCCTGACATTGTCGTTGGTATTTTTGTCGGTTATGATCAACCAGCTCCGTTAGGATATAATGGAACAGGAAGTTCATTAGCTGCACCTATTTTTGGTGATTTTATGGCAGATGCTCTTAAAGGGAAGCCAGATGTTCCCTTTAAGATGCCAAAAGGTATGATTTTAATGCCAATTAATCGGAAAACAGGAATGCTTGCCGAAAGAGGAGATCAAGATGTCATTATAGAAGCATTTAAACCAGGGACTGGGCCTGCTGATATATATCAAGTTATTGGGAGTACAAATTCTTTTCAAGAAGGTGTTCCTGCAGTAACGACTTCTCCACAAGTCAACAAAGCACTTGAAAGTGGGACAGGTGGGCTGTATTAATCGACAAAATCTCCTTTTGCCATGAGTCATGGTTTTTATCTCTTTTTTACAATGTCGGTTCTATAAATAGAGTGATAGAACTGTACCATTTTCTGATAGCAGCTATTAAATTTGTATAAAATGCTAAGAGACACAACCAAAAAGAGTTTTTAAAAATACGGTGTTAAATTATGCGAGCAGAAATAGAAACATTAGTTGATGAAATCCAGAAAGCAATACAATTGCTAAGGGGGCATCTTTGACTGGGATCAATCACTAAAGCGTCTTGAATATCTTAATCAAAAAGCGGAAGATCCATCATTATGGGATGATGCACAACGAGCACAGGATATGATGCGTGAGCGTCAACGTCTTGATGATTCAATCAATGGTCTTTTATCATTTACAAAAACACTTGAAGAATGCATTGAGCTTATTGCGATGGGCGAAGAAGAAAGTGATGTGGAAATTATCGCTGATGCAGAAAGATCAATACGTAATCTTAAAAATGAGATAGATAAAAGGCAAATTGACGTACTTCTTTCAGGAGAGGCAGATCCGAATGATACCTATTTAGAAGTTCATGCTGGAGCAGGGGGAACAGAAAGCCAAGATTGGGCTTCTATGCTCTTACGTATGTATATGCGATGGGCTGAACAGCATGAAATGAAGGTTGAAATTTTAGAAATTCATGATGGAGAAGAAGCAGGAATAAAGTCAGCGACTATTCTTGTAAAAGGGCATAATGCTTATGGAATGTTAAAAACAGAATCAGGCGTTCATCGCTTAGTACGGATTTCTCCATTTGATTCGAATGCAAAGCGCCATACTTCTTTTGCGAGCATTTGGGTCTATCCAGTTATTGATGACAATATTGAAGTTGATGTTTCAGAGGCAGATGTGCGTATTGATACATATCGTGCATCTGGAGCAGGAGGACAACATGTTAACACAACAGATTCTGCTGTTCGCATCACACATATAAAAACGGGTATTGTTGTTCAATGTCAAACAGAGCGTTCTCAACATAAAAATCGCGCTACGGCTTGGTCGATGTTGCGTGCACGGCTTTATGAAGAAGAGCTTAAAAAAAGAGAAGAAGAAACCAATGCTGCTGAATCTTCTAAAACAGAAATCGGATGGGGACATCAAATTAGATCTTATGTTCTTCAACCCTATCAGCTTGTCAAAGATTTGCGTACAGGAATTGAAAATACGGATCCACAATCCGTACTTAATGGTAATTTAGATGCATTTATAGAGGCAGCACTCGCACGGCGCATTTATGGACAAGACAAAAAAACTGAGGATATTCGTTAATTACATATCCTTCCTTCAAGCCATGTAGATTTTTTCTTAAGCTGTTCGTTTTATGGATGCTGTGATGTTATATAGCCTTTGATACTTTAAAGGTTTAAAGGGGGATTTTCTTGTTCCTTTCTTCAACTTTTTCTCACACGCTAATTCTGCTTATGATATTGCAAGTGATAGGAAGAATCTGAAATCAGAAAATTTTGCGATATTCGGGGGACTAATATAAATGTAAAACAATTCATTATCCTTATAAATCAATATATTGTAAAAATTGAATCCGTTGAAAAACTAAAATCAATTAGGGAGAATAACTTTTGCTTTTGAAGGTAAATCAAACACTCAATTTACAAGTTACCATTATGATATAAAAGTGTTGCAGTAGCTAAAACATTTTCAGCATGCCCAGATACGCTTACTTTGCGCCATTCTTCTACTATTATTCCATTTGCATCAATTAAAAAAGTGCTCCGTTCAACTCCCATATATTTGCGTCCATACATGCTTTTCTCAACCCAAACACCATAAGCTTCGAGGGTCGTTTTTTCTTCATCAGAAACCAAGATGACATCAAGTTCATGTTTTATTTTAAATTTATCATGTTTTTTTACATTATCTGGAGAGATTCCAATAACAGCAACACCGATTTCATCAAATTTCATCTTTAATTTTGTGAAATCAAGTGCTTCACTTGTGCAACCACTGGTGTCATCTTTTGGATAAAAATATAAAACAACAGGCTTTCCTTTAAAGTCAGAAAGACACACTGTCTCTCCTCCATCGCGCGGCAAAGTAAAATCAGGAGCAAGAGCACCTTTCATTGGTCTTGTCATTGTTTTCATCTTTCTTTTTTGTGTAACAGGTATAAAATATCAGAGTACACAGAAGAAAAGAACTATTCAACTCTCTAGAATTTTATCGTTTTGAAGAGACTTTTATTTCCCTAACAAAATTCGCCCTATCACAACGATTGAATTGAAAGAACAAGCTCGACGTGAACAACATAAACAAAACAGCAAAAGATTATACTGGTTTCATCACAACATGTTTTTTCTTACCAAAAGAAAGTTTAATGGTTCCTTCTGCACTGACATCCCTTTCAATAATAAGATGTGTTTCATCCTCAATAATTTGATCATTTACACGGACACCTCCACCTTGAACGTGTCGGCGTGCCTCACTATTCGATCTAGCGAGTCCTGCTTGTACTAAAAGAGTGAGCAATCCAACACCTTTTTTTAATTCTGAGGCATTAATTTCAACAGTTGGAAGATTTTCTCCCAGAGTTTTTTCTTCAAACGTCTTGCGAGCCGTTTCTGCTGCTGCATCAGCAAGAACACGTCCATGCAACATTGCTGTAATTTCTGTTGCAAGAATTTTTTTTGCTTCGTTAATTTCAGTTCCTTGTAATAGAGAAAGTTTAAGAATCTCATCCATCGGCAATGGAGTATAGAGCTTTAGAAATCGTGTTACATCAGCATCTTCTGTATTGCGCCAGTATTGCCAAAATTGATAAGGTGAAAGTTTATCCGCATTTAGCCATACAGCCCCATTCAATGATTTACCCATTTTGGCACCGGAAGAGGTTGTCAGCAATGGTGATGTTAACGCATATAATTGCGGTGTTCCTAAACGATGTCCTAATTCGATTCCGTTAATAATGTTGCCCCACTGATCAGAGCCCCCCATTTGCATACGCAACCCATAACGTTTATAAAGTTCAACAAAGTCATAAGCTTGCAGAATCATATAATTAAACTCTAAGAATGACAAAGAGTGCTCACGCTCAAGTCTGAGTCTGACAGAATCAAATGACAACATACGGTTGACAGAAAAATGCTTTCCTACATCACGCAAAAATTCTAAGTAGTTTAAATTGCATAACCATTCAGCATTATTCACAATACAAGCATCGGTTTCTCGGTCACCGAATGTCAAATAGTTAGCAAATACCTTTTTAATACCATCAATATTTGCAGCAATATCATCTTGTGTCAGAAGGCGTCGCGCTTCGTCTTTGAAAGAAGGATCACCAATCAATCCGGTTCCTCCACCCATTAAAGCAATGGGGCGATGACCCGTTTTTTGTAACCAATAAAGCATCATAATCTGAAGAAGACTTCCAGCATGTAAACTCGATGCTGTTGGGTCAAATCCAGTATAAGCGCTTACAGTTTCTTTTGAAAAAAGATCATCTAAGCCTTTTTCATCTGAAATTTGGTGGATAAAACCACGTTCGCTCATAATGTGTAAAAAATCAGATTTAAAGGCAAACACAGATTTAATTTCCTAATTTAAGAGTGCATTTATTGTATATAATAGGCGATTATATAACGAATTATTAATGCGTTATCTATCATAACTGACGCACACCTCACAAGAGAAAGAGACATATTGGTAGTATAAAGATAATAATACAGGTATTATTTCCTTTTTACGCTAAAAAAGAAACTTCTTAGTAATAGAAAAAAGGTGTTCTGTTATTCTCATTTCTATCCTGAAATAAAATTTAGAAAAATTTTAAATGCAGACTAAAAAAATTACTTTGTTATGATCAGAGACGATTTTTGCTAATTTTTTATAAATCTATCGTATTTTCCTAAGTTAGTGAAAGTATTTCAGGAGGAGGAGCGAGAAGTTCATTGGAGATATGGTTATCCAAATAGTGGGCACATCGTTCAATAAGTTTTTCATGACATCCACTGAAAAAGTGATTAGCCTCTTCCAATATTTCTTGTGTAATGATGATACCTTTTTGTGTTTTTAATTTATCGACAAGTATTTGAACATCTTTTGGAGGGGCAACTTTATCGATACCGCCATGAATGATAAGTCCAGAAGAGGGACAAGGTGCAAGAAATGAAAAGTCATAAACATTAGGCTGAGGGGCAACTGAGATAAATCCCTCAATTTCCGGTCGGCGCATTAAAAGCTGCATACCAATCCATGCTCCAAATGAGTATCCTGCTACCCAACAATTTTTAGAGTCTGGATGTTGTGTCTGCACCCAATCGAGAGCAGCAGCAGCATCTGAAAGTTCTCCTATTCCATAATCAAATTCACCCTGACTACGACCAATACCACGAAAGTTAAAACGTAAAGTTGTAAAGCCACGTTGTTGGAACATATAAAAGAGGTCATAGACAATTTTATGATTCATAGTTCCACCAAATTGGGGATGAGGATGCAAAATGATCGCAATGGGTGCATTTTTTTGTTGTGAAGGTTGATAACGCCCTTCGAGCCGACCCGCGGGACCGTTAAAAATAATTTCTGGCATAAAATGCTCCTTAATGCAATAAAAGGCTCTCTTTGACCCTGGTCGACTTTTACCATAGAATCTCTTAAATAATTATTAGATATTCTTTTTTTAGTGCACTTTTCAAGAAAAATGCGCTATTTTTTCAATCAATTCATAAGATTAATGATTGCGATGTAAAATGGTTATAAAACGCCGATATTTTGATCATAACGCAACAACACCGCTCAAAAAAGTGGCACGGATAGCGTTACTGGAATCTTTAGAGATATTTGGTAATCCATCATCGGTTCATAAGGAAGGGCGTGCCGCTAAAACTTTGTTGCAAAAGTCCCGTCGGCAAATCGCTGAAAATCTTAAAACAGATCCAGATCACGTGGTATTTACCTCTGGTGCGAGTGAAGCCGCAATGACTTTGTTAACACCTTTTTACAATATGGGGAAAGCAAAAGTTAAATTTTCTCATCTTTACCTTGGAGCGACTGAACATCCCTCTGTTGCAGAGGGAGGACGTTTTTCTAAAGAATTGATAAGCGTCATTGATGTTGATCAAGATGGGCTCATACAACAAGATAAATTAACATCACTCTTAACGGTTCACGATAAAACAAAAGGTTTACCTCTTGTTGCTATTCAAGCTGCAAATAGTGAAACGGGTGTTATTCAACCGTTAACAGAAATCGCCGCTATTGTTCGGGATTTAGGAGGCACTCTTATAGTTGATTTGACACAATATGTAGATAAAAATTTTGTGGATATTCATCAGTTAGGAGGAGACTTTTTTATACTGTCTGCCCATAAAATTGGCGGTCCTAAAGGAATTGGTGCTTTTGTTTCATGTGGTAATCTTCTCATGCCACACCCTCTTATTATTGGAGGAGGACAAGAAAAAGGTCTCCGTGGAGGAACAGAAGCATTGCCCCTTATTGCTGCTTTTGGGGCAGCAATGACTGATTGCTTCACACAGGAGGAAATAAAACAGTTAATATATTTACGCAATAAATTAGAAGCTGGACTACAAAAAATAAGTAAAAATGTTGAGATTTTTGGCAAAAGAGTTCAACGTTTGCCAAATACAACTTACTTTACCGTGAAAAATATAAAAGCTGAAACGATGCAAATTGCTTTTGATTTAGAAGGGTTTTCTTTATCATCCGGCTCTGCCTGTTCTTCGGGAAAAGTAAAACAAAGCAAAGTGTTGGAGGCAATGGGGTATCATGTTCCAAATGGTGCCATTCGCATTTCGCTAGGGCGTGGCACAACTTCTGAAGATATTGATGATTTTCTGTCGTTTTTTTCTCAAATTATAAGCAGGAAAAAAGGGGAAGATTTATCATCAGAAAGTTATAAAAATTAGAATTATTTTAAAAATAAAATAAGTTTGATTGAAATTTTTGCGCTTTACCTATAGCCTAGGAGATAACTTGCTTACTTTAATCTTGTAAAAAACAAGACTTTAGTTACCGGTTTTTGACGCCAAAAAATGGAGAAAATTTATGCCGGCAGTACAAGAAACGATACGCCAAGTACGTGAAATAGATGTTGACCAATATAAATATGGTTTTGAAACCAATATTGAAACCGATAAAGCTCCAAAAGGCTTAAATGAGGATATTATCAAATTTATTTCCGCTAAAAAAAATGAGCCTGAATGGATGCTAACATGGCGCTTAAAAGCTTACCGCCGTTGGCTGACAATGCAAGAGCCTCATTGGGCGCGTCTTGAATATCCTAAAATTGATTTTCAGGAGCTTTATTATTATGCTGCTCCAAAAAATCATACAGGACCAAAATCTTTGGATGAAGTGGATCCTGAGTTATTAGCAACGTACGAAAAACTTGGCATTCCCCTTAAAGAACAAGAGATTTTGGCAGGAGTAAGAAAACAGTCTGATCCCTCCACTTTTGATGACAGTATGTCTGTATCGGGGCAGGTGGCTGTTGATGCAGTCTTTGATTCTGTTTCTGTTGTAACAACATTCAAAAAAGAGCTGGCACGTGCTGGTGTGATTTTTTGTTCTATTTCAGAGGCGATTATTGAACATTCTGAGCTTATTAAAGAATATTTAGGAACAGTTGTACCTATAAGTGATAATTATTATGCGGCCTTAAATGCAGCTGTCTTTACAGATGGTTCATTTGTTTATATTCCTAAAGGGGTTCGTTGTCCTATGGAGCTTTCAACTTATTTTAGGATTAATGAACGCAACACTGGCCAATTTGAACGAACATTGATTATCGCCGCTGAAGATTCCTATGTTTCTTATCTTGAAGGGTGTACAGCACCCCAACGTGATGAAAACCAACTTCATGCTGCTGTTGTTGAGCTTATTGCCCTTGAAAATGCAGAGATTAAATATTCTACAGTACAAAACTGGTATCCTGGCGATAAAGATGGAAAGGGCGGTATTTATAATTTTGTGACGAAGCGTGGAGATTGTCGAGGTGATAGCTCTAAAATTTCATGGACACAAGTTGAGACTGGTTCTGCGATTACTTGGAAATATCCATCCTGCTTACTCCGTGGTAATAATGCGCGTGGAGAATTTTATTCTATTGCCGTTGCAAACGGTTATCAACAAATTGATTCCGGTACAAAAATGATTCATTTGGGAAAAAATACTTCCAGTCGCATTATTTCCAAAGGTATTTCTGCAGGTTTTTCAAATAACACGTATCGAGGACAAGTCACAGCGCATCGAAAAGCACAAAATGCGCGTAACTTTACGCAATGTGATAGTTTGTTAATCGGGAATGATTGTGGTGCGCATACAGTTCCTTATATTGAAGCAAAAAATGCAACAGCTCAGTTTGAACATGAAGCCACAACATCAAAAATTTCTGATGACCAACTTTTTTATGTTATGCAAAGAGGAATTCCCGAAGAAGAAGCTATCGCATTAATTGTAAATGGTTTTGTAAAAGAGGTCATTCAAAAACTTCCCATGGAATTTGCTGTCGAAGCACAAAAGCTTATTAGTATTAGCCTTGAAGGTAGTGTTGGATAATTTTATTTAATTAGATAAATAGAAGACTTTATGTAAAAAGGCTGTAACGGTAGCACATAATGCTAAAAATGACCTCTATGGTAATTACAAAAGTAGATGGATGCTAAGGTAAAATAATACGCATTGATATCTGAAAAACAGCCAAAACAGGATTAAATTATGTTAGAGATCAAAAATTTGCACGCCCGTATTGCTGAAACCGATACAGAAATTATTCGTGGTTTAAACTTGACAGTTCAAGATGGAGAAGTTGCCGCTATCATGGGACAAAATGGAGCCGGAAAATCAACTTTATCTTATTTGCTTGCTGGTCGTGATGATTATGAAATAACAGAAGGAGATATTCTCTATAATGGACAATCACTTTTAGAAATGGATCCAGCAGAACGTGCTGCATATGGTGTTTTTCTTGCATTTCAATATCCAATGGAAATACCAGGGGTAGCAACAATGGAATTTTTAAAAGTTGCGATGAATTCTCAACGCAAAGCGCGAGGTGACGAAGAACTTAAAATTCCTGAATTTATAAAATGTGTTAAAGAAGTTTCAGCCAAACTTGAAATAGATATGGATATGCTAAAGCGTCCATTAAATGTAGGTTTTTCAGGTGGAGAAAAAAAACGCGCTGAAATTTTACAAATGGCACTTCTTGAACCTACACTTTGCATTTTAGATGAAACGGATTCTGGCTTAGATATTGATGCACTAAAAATTGTTGCAGATGGTGTTAATAAACTTCGGGATTCAAAACGTTCATTTTTGGTGATTACCCATTATCAACGGCTGCTTAATTATATTATTCCTGATACGGTACATGTTCTTTATAAAGGACAAATTATCAAAAGCGGTGATAAATCCTTAGCGCTTTATTTAGAGGAAAATGGGTATGCTGATCTTATTAGGGAAGCGGTTTGAGGTTATTAAATATGAATGCACAGCAAAACTTGTTAGCGGTTGAAGAAAATATACTCAGTAATTTTAATCAGTATGTAAACCACTTACCTGGTGATAAAGCTGTACAGGAAATCCGCAAGAAAACTATTGAGCAGTTTCAAACGACACGGCTTCCTTCCCGTAAAATCGAAAGTTGGCATTATACCAATCTGCGTACCTTACTGAAGTCTATTAGCAATTTTTCAAAAGTTCAAGACAATCAATTGGTTGATGCATTGCTTTCAGAAAGTGCTGTTTTCTCCATAAACAATGGAAAAACATCGATAGAGTCAAAGGTAGACAACATTGCAGTAAAACGCCTTTCAGACGCATTAGAAGATAATTCTGTACAGATAAATCAAAACATTTCTGATGAAGATTTTATTGGACAGTTAAATACAGCTTTTGTTACAGATGGTTGGCTTTTTCACATCCCTGAAAATACAAAGTTAAATATCCCCATTGAATTACAAAATATACAAATGGGGGGACAATCTCATATTTTTTCGGATATAAAAGTTGATAAAAATAGTCAAGTTATGTTTATTGAACATCAGGTTGGCAATGATAAAGATACCTTTGTCAGTTCAATATTTTCATTAAATGTTGCTGCTGATAGTGATGTTACGTGGATTCTCATTCGCAATCGTGATTTTAATTCTACACAATTTGGTCGATTTTGTGCTGTTCTTGATCAAAGAGCGAAGTTATCACTTTATGTCATTAATATAGGGAGTCAATTAAATCGCCAAGAAATCGATATTGAATTACAGGGAGAAGAATCTGATTTTCAATTACGCGTCATAAATTTATTATCAGGACAAACACATAGTGATCTTACAATGACTGTTCGTCACGTGGAAGAAAAATCAACATCAACCGAAATTATACGCAATGTGGTTACAGATAAGGCTGTTGGTGTTTTCCAAGGAATAATACGTGTTTCTCAAAAAGCGCAAAAAACAGATGCACGCATGGCTTGTAATAGCCTTATTCTTTCAGATGATGCAGAATTTAATGCAAAGCCTGAACTGGAGATTTTTGCTGATGATGTTGCATGTGGTCATGGTGCAACAGTTGCTAATATTAATCATGATTATCTTTTTTATCTTATGACACGTGGTATCCCATTTAAAACGGCGCGAGCACTTTTGATTAAAGGATTTATCTCTGAGCTCATTGATGACATCAAGCAAGATAATATTCAAATCGTTTTGGAGAATATCATTAGTAAATGGCTTGAAAAAAATGTTTAAGGTAGAAAAAATGGAAAATAACGTACAAACATTTACTTATAATGTCGAAGAAATTCGGCGTGATTTTCCTATTTTGCACCATCAAGTTTATGGAAAGCGATTAGCATATCTTGATAGTAGTGCTTCTGCCCAAAAACCAATGTCAGTACTCAATGCAATGAATAATTATTATCACTATAGTTATGCTAATGTGCATAGGGGAATGTATTTTTTAGCCAATATAGCAACACAATCCTATGAAAATTCTCGTGAAACCGTTCGTGTTTTTCTAAATGCTCAAAAAGCTGAAGAAATTGTTTTTACGAAAAATGCAACAGAAGCTATTAATACTGTTGCTTATGGTTGGGCGATGCCAAAACTCAAGGAAGGTGATGAGATTGTTCTAACGATCATGGAACATCATTCAAATATTATTCCTTGGCATTTTCTCCGTGAACAAAAAGGTGTTAAACTTATTTTTGTTCCTGTCGATGAAAATGGTGTTCTGCACATTGAAGATTTCCAAAAGGCTTTAAGCGAAAAAACGCGGCTTGTTGCTATAACGCATATGTCCAATATATTAGGAACTGTGCCTCCTGTTAAAGAGATTATTAAACTAGCACATCAAAATTCTATTCCGGTTCTTGTTGATGGTTCTCAAGGAGCAGTACATTTAACCGTTGATGTGCAAGATCTCAATTGTGATTGGTATGTCTTTACAGGTCATAAGCTTTATGGACCCACTGGTATTGGTGTTTTGTATGGTAAAGAAGATAGGTTAGAAGAAATGCGTCCTTTTCAAGGGGGAGGGGAAATGATCGAGGAGGTAACAACCGATAAGGTTTTTTATAATGCTCCTCCTTACCGTTTTGAAGCAGGCACTCCTCCTATCGTTGAAGCTATTGGATTAACTGCGGCTATTGATTATATACAAGAGAAAGGTCGTAACACGATTCATGCCCATGAGAGGTCCCTTTTAGCTTATGCGCAGGAAAAACTTAAAATGGTTGAGTCATTGCGTATTTATGGTCATTCTCCCAATAAAGGAGCTATTATATCATTTATAATTGAAGGGATTCACGCCCATGATATCGCTATGTTTATTGATAGAAAAGGGGTTGCAATACGTGCGGGAACTCATTGTGCACAGCCTTTATTACAGCGCTTTGGTCTAACATCTATTTGCCGCGCATCGTTAGCCATGTATAACACTCAAGAGGATATAGATCAATTAGTAGAAGCATTGCAAGAAACAAGGACATTTTTTAATGGCTGAATCAATTGAAGAGCGTCATTCTACAGAATCCGTTGAAACTGTAAGCGAAAATAAAAAATCTTACATATCGGCAATTCCAGCAGACGAAATTGATCGTATGACAAATGATATTATTGCTGCTCTCAAAACAGTTTATGACCCAGAGATTCCTGCTGATATTTATGAGCTAGGACTGATTTATCGTATTGATATTGAAGATGATCGTTCAGTAAAAATTGAAATGACTCTTACAGCACCGGGATGTCCTGTTGCAGGTGAAATGCCGGGGTGGGTAGAAAATGCAGTCAGTGCAGTTGAAGGGGTTTCGTATGTTGAAGTCACTATGACTTTTGATCCACCATGGACACCTGATTGTATGTCAGAAGAAGCTCAAATTGCTGTCGGATGGTACTAAAAGTATTGTTAAGAGACTCTAATTTAGCCATTCATGAATAAGCTGTTTACTTTTCACAAGCATTTGAATTTAAGGACGATCGCATGAGTTATAATAAACAAAAACTAGAACTCATTTGGATTGGAAAAGAAAAACGCCCAAAACTAGAGCCTCGTATCTTATTAGAAGATCTTGAAAAATCTTATCACGCTTCGCATCAAATATCATCCCAAGATATTTTTGATAATAAACTTATTTTTGGTGACAATTTGCTCGCACTCAAAGCGCTTGAACAAGAATATATGGGGAAGGTAAAATGTATCTATATCGATCCGCCTTATAATACAGGTAATGCTTTTGAACATTATGAAGATGGTTTAGAGCATTCCATATGGCTAAGTCTTATGAGAGATAGGCTAGAATTGTTACATCATTTACTGGCGGATGATGGAAGTATCTGGATATCAATTGATGATGATGAACAAGCCTATCTTAAAGTGATGATGGATGAAATTTTTGGTCGCCAAAATTTCATCAACAATATTATTTGGCAAAAGAAATATGCTCCACAAAATGATACAAAATGGCTTTCTGATAATCATGATTTTATAATGGTTTATGCTAAAGATAAAACGATTTGGCGCCCTCAATTGCTTCCTCGTTCAAGCGATATGGATGCGCGCTATAAAAATCCTGATAATGATCCTCGCGGTCCTTGGAAATCAGATAATCTTTCAGTTAAGACTATGAATTTAAAAGATGTTTATGAAATTGTTACGCCTTCTGGGCGCAGTGTGATGCCTCCTGCTGGAACGAGTTGGCGCGTTAGTAAACAAAAATTTGCTAAGCTATTAGAAGATAATCGTGTTTGGTTTGGTCCAACAGGAAGTAATGTTCCTTCTATGAAACGTTTTTTATCAGAGGTAAAAAATGGTATGGTTTCAATGACCATTTGGCCTTATCAGGAAGTTGGCCATAATCAAGATGCAAAAAAAGAAGCCAAAGTCTTCAATTCTGATAGTGTCTTTACAACTCCTAAACCGGAACGTTTAATGGAACGCATTATTCAACTTGCCACTAATCCCGGTGATCTTGTACTGGATTCTTTTGCTGGTTCTGGCACAACCGGTGCTGTTGCCCATAAAATGGGAAGGAAGTGGATTATGATTGAACTTGGTGAGCATTGTCACACCCACATTATCCCTCGTTTAAAACAAGTCATTGATGGAACTGATCAAGGGGGAATTTCCAAAAGTGTCAATTGGCAAGGTGGCGGTGGATTCCGTTATTATCGCCTTGCACCTTCCCTGTTGCAAAAAGATCCATGGGGACAATGGATTATTAGTCGCGAATATAATGCTGCCATGCTATCAGAAGCCATGTGCAAACATATGGGATTTACCTACGCACCTGATGAAAATCATTATTGGATGCAAGGGTATTCAACCGAAACAGATTATATTTATGTCACAACGAGCGCCATGACCCATGAACAACTCTGTATAATGAGTGAAGAGGTAGGCTCTCATCGCACGTTGCTGATTTGTGGTACAGCCTTTGATACAAAATCAGCATCCTTTGAAAATCTGACACTCACTAAAATCCCCCGTGCAATATTAGAAAAATGCGAATGGGGAAGGGACGATTACAGTTTAAATGTAGCCAATCTTGAACCAGTGATTGTGGTAAAAGAAAACAGCAAAAATAAAGATATTGCGCAAGCAGAATTAGATCTATTTGAATAATATATAAAAAGCGGAGTTTTTCATGAACACTGTTGAAAAAAGGATTTCTGCTCGCTTATCGTTGCGTGATCCTCAACGTGAATCTTTAAATATTTTGGTAAAAATCTTAGAAAATATAGAGCTTTCTAAAAATGCTGATTTGGTTGCAGAGTTAGAAGTGATAAAAAATCTTTATCCTTCTGTACAAGATTTTGAACGAAACTTTCCCTCTTTTTGTTTTGCCTTAGCAACGGGTGTTGGGAAAACGCGACTTATGGGGGCTTTTATCAGCTATCTTTATTTAACAGGTCGTAGTCGCCATTTTTTTGTTTTAGCGCCAAATTTGACTATTTATGAAAAGTTAAAACAGGATTTTAGTCCCCAAAGTCCGAAGTATGTTTTCAGTGGAATGAGTGAATTTATTGCCAATAGACCCGTTATTATTACAGGTGAAGATTATGAAAGTGGTAAAGGTATTCGCGTTGATGAACACCATATTCAAGGACAAAAGCGTTTGTTTGAGAATAGAGATACGGCCTTTATCAATATTTTTAATATTTCTAAAATTAATACAACGGATAATAAAAAAGGCGCACTAAAATCTAGTATTCCGCGAATTAAACGCTTACAAGAAACGATTGGTGAAAGTTATTTTGATTATCTCGCAAATCTTCCTGATTTAGTTTTGTTAATGGATGAAGCACATCGTTATCGAGCTTCTGCTGGTGCGGCAGCAATTAATGAGTTAAAACCTGTTTTAGGAATAGAGCTTACAGCGACACCAAAAACAATAGGTGCAAAACCCGTAGATTTTAAAAATGTTGTCTATAGTTATTCACTTGCAGAGGCTATGAGAGATGGTTTTGTAAAAGAGCCTGCTGTTGCTACACGTAAAGATTTTCAACCTCAAAATTATACATCTGAACAATTAGAACATATCAAATTACAAGATGCAATTCATGCCCATGAAAACGTGAAAGCAGATTTAATTGTCTATGCAAAAGATTATAACAAAAAGTTCGTTAAGCCTTTTATTTTAGTTGTCGCTCAAGATACAAATCATGCACAGAAATTGCGTGATTTATTGGAATCAGATGATTTTTTTGCAGGAGCTTATAAGGGAAAAGTTATAGAGATTCATACAAAACAGTCGAATATAGAAGAAGATCAAAATATTCAAAAGCTGATTGCAATTGAAGATTCTCATGACTCAACAGAAATTGTTATTCACGTTAATAAATTAAAGGAGGGGTGGGATGTTACGAATCTCTATACTATTGTACCGTTGCGTGCATCGGCTTCAGAAATTTTAACAGAGCAAACAATTGGGCGTGGATTGCGTTTGCCTTATGGGTATAGAACAGGCGTGGAAGCTATTGATCGTTTAACAATTATTGCGCATGATCGTTTTCAAGATATTATTGATCGTGCAAACGATCCAAACTCAATTATAAAAAAGCATATTGAGATTGGAACAGGAGGGAATATCCCCTTTGAAAAGACCGATATAGTGACAGTTCCAAGTCAAGTAGAAGCTTTATTGATGCAAACGATGGTAATACGTAATTCCGATATAAATGGAGCATTTTCTGATTTACAAGGTATCATATTACGTCATACAGATTCCCCTACATTAACACCTGAAGAGCAAGATATTGCAGCGATCGCGTGGGATCTTATCAAAGAGAATGATAAATTGCCAAGTTCTCAAATGCTTTGTTCTGCACAGATACAAGAAAAAATTGCTAATAAAGTTATGAATATTAAGCCTTCATCACAAAAGTCTCTTGTATCAAAAGTGCTGACAATTCTGACAAAACAATTAACAGAACTGATCATAGATATTCCAAATATTATACTCATTCCTTCGCGTGATGTTACTTATGGTTTTTATGATTTTGATTTGGAAAATTTAGAAAACTTAAATTTTCAACCTGTTAGTAAAGAACTTTTAATTCGAGAATTGCGTACCCATAAAAGCATTTTTCTCACATCTAAGAATGAATATGTCAAAGAGCCTTATCTTGAAAACTACATCATTCGTGGTTTGATTGATAATGACTTTGTCGATTATGATAACCATACGCTCTTATTACGAAAATTAGCTAGTCAGATAGTAGAACATTTCCGATCTTATTTACCCAATGATACAGCTGTTGAGAACGTATTAATTCACTATCAGCACAAGCTTACTAGTTTTATTGTTGCGCAATTAAGAGAACATCAATGGGAAACGCAAAAAGATTATGCGGTTAAAGTTACACGAGGTTTTACAATTTTACAACCTATCCATTATGTGTTGCCGCAAGGGACGTCTCCTCTTGATTTTCGTAATATTCCTGCCATTAAAAGCGATATTAAAAAACTTGTATTCAGCGGCTTTAGAAAATGCTGTTATCCTTTACAAAAGTTTGATTCAGTAGAAGGGGAATTACGATTTGCTCAAATATTAGAGGATGATGCACAAGTCTTGAAATGGATGAAACCCGCTCGAGGTTTTTTCAGAATAGAATATGATAAAAGATCAATCTATGAACCAGACTTTGTTGTAGAAACGAAGGATGCCAAATATCTTTGTGAGCCTAAAAAAGCCTCTGAAATGCAAAATCCTATTGTTTTAAAAAAGAGAGAAGCTGCAGTTCAATGGTGTTGTCATGCAACGCGCTATGCGGCGACTTATGGCGATAAAAAATGGTATTATGTTCTTATTCCCCATGATGCTATTAAAGCAAATAGTAGTTTTGAAGGTTTGTGTGCAGAGTTTACCATTTCAGAATCTATACTTGAGAGCTTATAACTTTTTGCTTCAAAAATAAAACACATAAGTTTTTTAATTGACGGGTGTGAGGTTTAATCAAATGTTTGAATAATTATTTTTAACTTTTTTCTAACGACGTTAAAATAAAAAGAAAAATGTATAGAAAAGTTATACAAGATTATGCTTTTGTATGGGGATTTGTAGCACATTTACACTTTTTTATAAAAGTACAATCTTATTTTCATTATGTGAAAAGATCTTTGAGTTATAATCATAAATTAAAAAAAATATTTTAATTTTATTGAGTAATTTGATAAATGTTCTTTTTTTAAAAAACTTAAACAGTTTATTGTTCTTTCATTTAAAACGCCTGAATATAATGAAATACCCAGAGGATAAAAGGGGGAGTTTTTCATATGACTTTAAATTTAACAAACACTGTTTTTAATTTTTTAAAGAAAAACCCGACAAAAAAGTTTACAGCTCGAGAAATTGCTCAATGGATATTTGAAAATTACCCAGAAAAATGCCGTCAAAAACAAAAGAATTCAACGGCAATAATCACTCCCCTTAATAGTGATGCGGCTCTTATTCAGCAAATTGTTGCTGAAATAGGGGCAAAACGCCCTCAGTTACAAAAGCGTTATTCAGAAATTAAAACCACTGAAGGACGACCGAGACAATATTATTTTACTGAACAAACAGATAGTGCTGAAATTGATGCAATAGAGGACAATGCAAAGAGTAGAACAGAAGATGGCTCTGTTAAAGAGCATGATCTTTATCCATTATTATCTAAATTTTTATGGTCAGAGCTTGCAGTTTATAGCAAGCGCATTAATGAGAAATGTTCTCGTAATAAACATGGTGCAGGCGGAAATAAATGGCTTTATCCAGATCTCGTAGGGATGCAAGATTTAAGCAAGGAATGGAATCGTGAAATCAAAGACTGTGTTTTGCAATATTTTGATAAAAAGACAAAGCTTTGGTCTTTTGAAGTAAAAATTCTCATCAATCGTTCAAATTTACGAAAAGCATTTTTTCAAACAGTTAGTAATTCTTCATGGGCTAATTTGAGTTATTTAGTTGCTAGTGAAATTGAAGGAGTTGATACATTAAAAGAGCTTCGGATGCTTTCAAGTTTGCATGGAATTGGATTTATAAGACTTAATAAGGAAAACTCTTCCGAGAGTGAGATCTTAATTCCTGCCAAAGAACGTAGTGATATTGATTGGGATACTGCTAATAGATTAGTGGAGGAAAACAAAGATTTTCTTGATTATATTAAGCTCATTCGTCAATTTTATCAAACTGGTGAGATGCGTCCTCTAGATTGGGATCATATGTATCTATGAGGGGTATTTTTAAAAAGACTCTATTGTTTAAAAGCCTTTTTTCAGAATGATGAAAAATTACTCTAACTATTTTATTTGTCTTATTATATTGGTATAATATGTTGATTTACTAATGATAATTAGTCTTTAAACTTAAATGAGGGGAATGAATACCCTAGTATTCAATCCTTTCAAACCATCTCATATTGATATTGTATCAATTAAAATTTTTCTCACGTACCTCATGAGTAGGGTTGAGTAGGGGAAGAGTAAAAATTCTGTTTTAAGCCTGTTCTATTTTGTGCATTGAGCGTGATTCCATTAAATACTAGACTTATAATGATTATAATTTATTATAAATTTGCTATTATAGAGGGTGAAATTCGACTTTTTTGCTTTGTTTACATCAAGCATGGAAAATATTACTTCCTCATATTGAAGTCTTCTTACGGAGAATTTACACTACTATTTCTTTAATTTCCATTGCTGTTCGTTTTGATGATTACTAAGCTTTTTGTTATCCGAAGTAAACATTCAAAAAAACATTAATTTTATAAAATATTCACATAGTTTACTCAATTTCTTGAAATAGATTTAAAAAATAAATTTCTCTCACACCTTATGGTAAAGGAAGTGTGTACTGTCGCAGTCTGCCACAATACTCTCTTTATTTTTCAATAATACCGCACGCTAAACGTGCACCACCTCCGCCAAGCGGTAATGGTTTATCTGATTGATTATCAGCCCCTAAATGAATGACTAAAGAGCGCCCTTTAATTTCAGAGATTTTTTTTAATCGTGGAGCAAGAACGCTCATTATGGCATATCCCTGCTTATCAACATAAAGTGCTGGTAAATCACCAAGATGACCATTGACATTATAAGGTCCTAAATGTTTTCCGGTATGTTCCGGATCATAATGTCCACCTGCGCTTCCACCAATTATGCCATCTTTTGTATCACATGAAGGATTTACATGTACATGAAAACCATGCATTCCTTCTGATAAAGTAGATAAATTAGGGATGAAAATCAAACCGTATGTGGTTTCTTCAATTTTAATGCTACCAATAGCCTTTTTGGAATTGTTATATTCTAATTTATAAATATTTACTTGTTTTGATAGTGCTAATGCAGAATTTTTATGAATTAAAAATGCCATAAAAAACAATAATGATAATAATATTTTTTTCATAAAATACCTTTATACTTATATTTTAATATATTGTTGTCTATAAATAACAATCTATATTAATGATATATTATATAAATGTCTTAAATTTAACTTTAAGAAAAATAATTTACATAGAAATATTCTGTTATTAGAAAGAGCAAATAAATTAAAGTGTGTTTATATATATTTCTGAACATAACTTTTATTTTTTGATCTATAAAAAATACAGCTTTTATGGATGGATAATTATATCTCACTTACATTTCTTCAAGAGATGCTTTTAAAAAATCTACTTTTTGAGGTATAATAAGAAATTAAATAAGGAATTTTAGTAAGTTAGCTATTATTTCATTTACAATATGATGATCGTTTCATCAAAAAAAGAACATATAATTTGTTGATGATTTAATTGTTTTTCATAGAAAAAATGACGAGAAATTTCTATTCATTATGAAATTTATAAGAGAAAAAATTATTATGATTCATATAAATTTCCCAATAAAATACAGCATATACCGACACTCCCTCCCATTCCTGATCCTATCAGTGCTCCTATTATTATTCCGGAAGAAAGTGCTACTCCTATACCCATTGCGATAACTGGACCAAATCCTGGAAGAGCAATATAACCATAAGCTGCAAGAGTTGCCGCGATAGCTCCTGATATGCTACCATTTAAACCGCCAATGAAAGCAAATTCTTTAATAGAATGGTAGCACTTTTTTAATTTTTTTTTCTTACAGCTGTGAAAAGAAACGTTGCTGTAAGTTTTTAAATCAATCATATTCTTTTCTTTCATTTTGAATGCTAACTGTTCCTGAATAGTCAACGGATACGAAAAAATGGGACTTTTTAAATTTTACTAAAGCACGCCAGATACCATTGTCATCTAAGCGCAATCGTTTAATATTCTCAAAACCATTTTGCATAAGACAATTTTTAACTTGTGAAGCAGTAAATGAGTTCTGACCTATTTTAGTGACCTTTTGAGTAGAGCTATAGGTAAAGGTTTGACAATAAGGAAGGTAAAAAACTTCACTTATTGAAGTCGTGACTATCAACGAGACACATGCAATCATTATAAAAAAAGTACTTAATTTCAAAAAATTATTTAGTGTCATCTTGTTACCATTTGTTGAAACAACACTTCATTAACCTCTGTGTTACTAACAGGTTCCAAAGATGATTTTATTTTTAATATTATACTTAACAATAAAAATTTTTAAAAATATATTGATTAAATAAAACTGTTTTTTTATTATTTATTTTCTTATTAAAATTAATTTTATAAAATAACTTTTTCAAAACGGTATTATTTTTCACTTTATTTATAGTTCTAAATTTAACAGCTATGATTTAGCAAGATATCTTTATAATTTAATTTGTAGTATATAATTCAGTTTTCTCTTATTTCATATCAATATACTAAATATATATAATAATTTTTAATAAAAAATAATTTACAGTTATATTAATTAAACATGTTATTATTATAAATAAATCAAATAAATATAATTAATTATTTTAATATAAATTGTTACTTCTTAGAAAGAACAAAAATATTTTTTATATTAGTAATAGATATGATTCAAAATGCAATTTTATTATTTTACGTTATTATCCATTATTGCTTAGTAGAGCTGTTTTGATGATTTTGTTGGAAATATTTGCATAATTTCCTTGAATCCATAACCGGGATACATTCCTTCGCGCATAAATAAATTACGTAATGGTGGGAAACTATGCAACAAACCAAGCCCAATGCTTCGTATGATATGAACAGGCAACATATGAGAAAGTAGAGCAGAGTTCAGTGTATGAACAGCTCCACTTCGGATTAATATATCTGGTTTGCGGCATTTGTTATAATGTGCAACAATCATTTCAGAGTTAGAATTGGATATTTTATTGGGTAAAATATCAATTAAAGTTTGGACATCACGGAATCCTAAATTCAATCCCTGTGCCCCAATAGGGGGAAAAACATGAGCGGCTTCACCCACTAAAATTGTTCGATTAGCAGCAAAATGATGAGAAAGAAGTCCGAAAAGCGGCCATGCTTGAATTGATGTTTCTAAGCTTAGCTTTCCAAGCATTGATTGCATTTGGTTTTCGATCATTTTTGCAATTGTTTTTGGTTCTATATTTAATAATTCCTCAGCGCGGGAAGGATGAACAACCCATACAAGACTAGATCTTCGTCCTGGTAGTGGGACCTGTGTAAATGGACCGTGTTCTGTATGAAATTCAGTTGATGTATTTTGATGAGAAAACTCATGAGAAAAGTTGAGAACAAGTGCTTTTTGTGGATAATTCCACTGTTTCACACTTATCCCTGCTGCGGCACGTGTAAGAGAGTGACGTCCATCAGCTGCAACAACAAGTGGTGCTTGAATAATTCTATGATCAGCAAGAGTAATGCATACATGGTTTTTTGTGTGATGAACAGATTTGGCTGCAGAAACAAATCTTGTAATATTGGGCGTATGTGTAACAGCGTCGACTAAAGCACTGTTCAATTTTACATTAGGTATATTATAGCCAAAAGCTTTTTCGCCAATTTCAGTAGAAGAAAAATGCACCGTAGGAGCATGCACAATTCTAGAAGTTATATCTATAATTCTCATGGACGATAAAGCAGCTGCATGTTTTTGAAGATTATCCCAAATATTGAGTTTTTGAAGCATGCGTATTGCAGGCATCATAAGAGCCGTTGTCCGTAACTCATCTGTATGAGCAGGGGGCCCAACAAGAAAAACAGAAAGCCCCTTCTGTGCAAGACTCAGCGCGGCTAACATTCCGACAGGACCTGCACCAATAACAGCAATATCTTTATGCTCTTCCTTTTCAAATATCACAACGATTTGAACCTTTATTCATTGAGAAAATATTTTAACATTTCCAAATGATCTCTCTCTTTTTATTATATGAAGCTCTTCTATTATTATAGTATGTAATAAATAATGCGATATAAAAAAGTAACCTTTTTATGATTTTTTTAAATGCTGAGTTATATCATCGTTAAAAAATGGCGTATTGATAGATGGTTGAAGACTTTAAAAACGAGGATAAGAAAACCTTGAAACGTAAATTAACAAAGAAAATCAAAACAAATGCTAAATTATTACGCCATAAAAAAGTAACAATGCCACAAGCAAAGGCCTTTTCCGTTCATTTACTAACAGCTTCGGGATCATTTTTAGCGTTTCTTTCTCTTATATCAGCCTCTCAAAAAGAATGGACAGCTATGTTCTGTTGGCTTGGGCTTGCTCTTCTCGTTGATGGTATAGATGGACCAATTGCACGCAAACTTGATGTTAAGTACGTTCTTCCAACATGGTCTGGAGAGCTGTTAGATAATATTATTGATTACGTGACTTATGTCTTAATTCCTGCCTTTGCACTCTATCAAAGTGGTTTCATGGGGATAGGGTTATCATTTTCATTGAGTGCAATTATTGTTATTTCATCTGCTATTTATTATGCAGATACTAGTATGAAAACCAAAGAAAACTTTTTTAAAGGATTTCCTGTTGTTTGGAATATGATGATTTTTACGCTTTTTGTCGTCAGACCAGGAGAGTGGATTACTTTTATCATTATTGTTCTATCGGCGATTATATCTTTTTTGCCAATTTATTTTATTCATCCAGTAAGAGTCCTTCGTTTACGTAGAATTAATTTTCCCATTTTTCTCTTATGGTGTTTTTTTGGTGTTTCTGCCTTCTTTTATCAACTAGAGGCTCCCTATTGGGTTAAAATAGGAATTTCGGTAACAGGAATTTATATATATTGTATTGGCGCAATCATGCAAATATTTCCTAAACTTGGGGAAAAAAGTATAAAAAAAACAATGAAATAATTGTTTTAAGAAGGGTGTGAGATGCAAATTAATTTTGGAGCAGATGATGATATTTCTTTTACGAAAGAAGGGCGTGCTGGTATTATAAAGCTCACACGTCCTTCAGCATTAAACGCTCTTAATCAACGAATGGTTTCAGCTTTAAAAAAAGCTCTCAGAACATGGGAAACAGATGATAATGTTTCTTGTGTCTTAATTGAAGGGGAAGGGCGTGCTTTTTGTGCTGGTGGAGATGTTGTAGAAATCTATCATATGGGGAAAAGTGCTGCTGCTTGTCAATACTTTAGAAATGAATATAGTTTAAATGCTTATATCAAACATTTTTCAAAGCCCTACATTTCTTTCTTAAACGGTATTTGGATGGGAGGAGGGGTAGGTATTTCTCTCTATGGCTCGCATCGAATTGTTACAGAAAATACAGTTTTTGCTATGCCAGAAGGTGCGATTGGATTTTTCCCAGATGTAGGTGCAAGTTTTTTTTTACCATCTCTTCCCAATCATTTTGGTATCTATCTTGCATTAACGGGCGCACGTATAAAGTGGGGAGATTGCTTAAATTTAGGATTAGCAACACACGCCGTTGCTGAAACTGAATTCGATATGATTAGAAAAGCTGTTATTGAGCAAGGAGATCCTACTTTAGCTTTAAACGAGCGAACAATTACAAAAGACTATGAAACAAGTCATGAAATACGTTGTATTATTAACACTTGTTTTAGTGCCCATACCTTAGAAGAATGTCTCGAGTTGCTACATAAAAAAAGCAATGAAGATGTTTTATTTGCTAAAGAATGTTATGATATTTTGCAGTCACGTTCTCCGACAAGTTTAAAAGTTATCTGGAAACAAATGAAACAAAATTCATCTCAAACGTTGGAAGATTGTATGAAAATTGAAAACCGCATAGCGTATCATATGATTCATTCACATGATTTTTATGAAGGTATACGTGCTATGTTAATCGATAAGGATAAAAGACCTCAATGGCAACCAGATAAACTTTCAAATGTGACAGATGAAATGGTAGATTCTTACTTCCAACCTGTTGAACAAGAGTTATTATTGTGAAAAATAATTCTCACAAACAGATTTCAAAAATCAATTTAATCTATAACTGTTACTTACGGTTTTTGGCACTTATTTGCTTAGTTCTAGGTATTTGTTATTGGATACGCCTTGTTGGTGTTTTTCCAGGTATTCTATGGCGTTTTGATCTTATGCCTTGGCAGTGGCAATTTGCATCAGCTATATTGGCTATTCTCTATCCTATTGCCTTAGTTGGACTTTGGATGTATTCACTATGGGGTATTATTGTGTGGTGTATTGCAGCATTGATTGAAGCAATAACAATATATTATTCCGATTTTATTTATCAGCCATTTGTACCATTATTTCATGGAATATTGTTTTTAGCTTTTATAGTACTACAAATTGTAATTATTTTTTTTAAAAGAGTAAAAAATAAAAAAACATTGTGATTGAAATTTTCGAGCCAGAATAACAGGCTCGATTTTCGATCTTAGCTAACTTAAGTAGCTCATTTTAAAGCTTCGTTCCTCAAAACGCTGATGCTAGCTATACTTCTCCATAAAGTTCCATAATATATATTATGCGATAATATGATGCAGAAGATAAATCCTTTATCCAAAAAGAAAACCCTCCTTTAAAACATCATCATATTTATATCATACAATTTACTTTTAAAATAAAATTTGGTCTTTAAAGTACATTCCTTAAAGACCAAAAATAGTGATAGTGATAATGAAATTACGTATAATAAAACTAAGAAAAATTATTGTGCTATTTGACAACGTTTCGTACGTGCAAGATCACTCAAAACAGCATTACGGTTATTTAAAGCTGAAATTTCATTACTTTCACTGGATTTAGGATCTATAAAAAACAAAGCAGGAAGAAATACAAGACTTGTTGCTGCTAAAGCCGCATTTTTATTTCTTGCTTTATAACGCTCTCTAATTGTAGCATCGATTTGGCGCTTATTAGCAAAAAATTCCCGTTGAATATCAGAACAACTCATTGTTCCATCATGTAATGTGGTAACTGGAATATTTTTTTCTAAACGCCCCCCACATGCTGTCAAAAAAAACGCTAAAACGACAATACATACACCCCATTTAAAATTTTCTTTATACATAAAAACCTCACTTTTAACACAAAATGTTTTTAATGAGATTTAAATAGAGCAAAAGTAAGATTAAAATTTTAACAAATATACTATCAACAAAAATATATTTCGTTAATAAGTTCACGCATCTGTTTAAAAAGTAAGACCTTGATATGCAGGTTTTACATAGGATGGGACGTAATTTACGACCACATTGTAATTATGTGTGAGTAGAGCTTCAATGATGAGAACATCCAAATCCATTAATTTCGATTTGGTCTTTAAGGTATATTCCTTAAAGACCAAAAAATGAAATTACATATGATAAATAAGAAAAATTACTGTACTATTTTACAACGTTTCATACGTGCAAGATCACTCAAAACAGCATTACGATTATTTAAAGCCGAAATTTCATTGCTTTCACTGGATTTAGGATCCATAAAAAACAGAGCAGGTAAAAATACAACACCTGCCGCTGCTAAAGCTACATTTTTATTTCTTGCTGTAGAACGCTCTCTAATTGTATCATTAATCTGTCGTTTATTAGCAAAAAACTCCCGTTGAATATCGGTGCAACTCATTGATCCATCATGTAATGTTGTCGTTGCAATATTTTTTTCTAAACGCCCCCCACATGCTGTCAAGGAAACTGCTAAAACGGCAATACATACACCCCGCTTAAAATTCTTATACATAAAAACCTCATTTTAAACATAAAAAAGTGATATTTATGTCAAAAATAAAACAAAATAAAGGATAATCTTCAAAAAACTTTATTTAACGTAAAATATTGTATGAATAAGCTTATGCAGTTGTTTCGAAAGTAAGGCCCTGATACGCAGGTTTTACATAGGATGGAACGTAATTTACGACTGCATTATAATCCAGCGATCTATCCATATGTGTGAGTATTGCTTGTTTTGGCTTTAAATATTTTATCCATTGTAATGCTTGATCAACAGAAAAATGACTTGGGTGAGATTTAAATTGAAGGGCTTCGATGATGAGAACATCCAAACCCATTAATTTGGATAATGTTTTTTCAGGAAATTCACTAACATCCGTACAATAGGCAACGTTCCCAATCCGAAAACCTAAGGAATGAATGTTTCCGTGGTGTTGTAAATGTGTATTGACGCTTATTTCTCCGCCCTGCCCCTGAATAATAAATTGGCTATCTTCATTGATAAGATGCTCTTTTAAAATGGGAGAATAAGATGAATCTTTTGGAGTTTGAAAACAATATCCGAAAGCACTTTTGAGATGCTCTAGTGTAAATCTGTCGGCATAGATATCTATTAAACATTTTTGTGCAAGTGCATAGCTGCGTAAATCATCAATACCGTGGATATGGTCTGCATGAGAATGCGTGTAAAGAGCAGCATCAAGATGGCTTACACGCGCATCGATCATTTGTGAGCGAAAATCTGGACCTGTATCAATAACGATCGTTGTTTTGCCTCCTGAAGGTTTAATACGTTCAACTAATAAAGAACTTCTGTAGCGTTTATTTTTAGGGTTATTCGGATCACATGTTCCCCAATCACCATTAGGTCTTGGCACTCCTGGAGAAGGACCACAACCTAATATTGTAAATCGGTATTGATCACACATATCTTTTGCCTTATTTCATTTTGCTAAATAAACGAAAAGCATTACGCGTTGTTATTTGAGCTGTTTCTTCAATGCTTAAGCCAATTGTTTCAGCCAAAACAGCTGCTGTATAACATACAAAAGATGGTTCATTTGTTTTGCCCCGATGGGGACTAGGTGCTAAAAATGGAGCATCTGTTTCCACTAACAAATGCTCATGGGGCACAATTTTTGCTATTTCACGGATTTCAAGTGCGTTTTTAAAAGTAAGAATACCCGAAAAAGAAATATAACCACCAAGTTCAATTCCAGCACGAGCAAGTTGCATTCCAGACGAATAACAATGAAGGATAAAGGGAAAAGCTCCTTCTTTTATCTGTTCACGTAATATTTTCTCCATATCGATATCGGCATTGCGTGAATGTATAACAAGAGGAATCTGTGTTTCTCGAGAAGCAATGATATGTTCTTGAAAAACTTTCTTTTGCTCTTCTGGTGTAGAGTAATCATAATGATAATCAAGGCCCCCTTCCCCAAACGCAACAATTTTAGGATGATTCGAGAGCTGTATAAGCTCTTCCGCTGTAATATTTTGTTCTTCATGCGCGTGATTGGGGTGTGTTCCAACGGAACAAAAGACTTGATCATAGCTTTGCGCAATGGCTAACAGTTTATCTAACTTATGAACATGGGTTGAAATTGTTATCATACGTTTAACGTCAGCATCTAAAGCCCGTTGGATAACATTATCCAAATCTTGTGAAAAGTCTTCAAAATCAAGATGACAATGTGTATCAATCAACATGATGAGTGTCTTCTTTCTTCAAGATATAACGAGGAAAAATTGGTTCTGGTGGTGGAAGATCAAGCCCTTCTTGAATTTTTGAATGACTTATATGATACAATAACCGATCATCTTCAGCAACCGCAAGGCTATCAAGAAGTTTCGTTGCTGATTGGGGTATGAAAGGCAAAAGCATAATTCCTATTCTCCGCAAGATTTCTACAGTTATATAAAGAACTGTAGAAAATCGTTCTCGATCGTTTTTACGTAAACTCCAAGGTTGTTCGTTGGCAAAATAGCGATTGGCATCTGCTACAATTGAAAAAATAGCTGAAAGTGCTAAATGCATACTATAAGAAGACATAGCTTGGTGTACAGTTTCAAGTACTTGAAGAGATTGTTCTAAAAGCTGTTTATCTTGAGCTAAAAATAAAGCTGGTTTCGGGACTTGTGCATTACAATTTTTGGCAATCATAGACAAACAGCGCTGTGCTAAATTACCAAGATCGTTAGCAAGATCAGCATTAATACGGTTCACAAGGCTTTCATGACTATAACTACCATCTTGTCCGAATGGCACTTCACGGAGAAGGAAATAACGGACCTGATCAAGACCATAATGATCAACCATTTCAAAAGGATCAACGACATTTCCAATAGATTTTGACATTTTTGCACCACGATTAAGTAAAAAACCATGTGCAAAAATATTTTTAGGCAATTCAATTCCAGCAGACATTAAAAATGCCGGCCAATAGACTGCATGAAAACGAATAATATCCTTACCAATAATATGCGTATTTGCAGGCCAAAAATCACGTTTTTTTGAATTTTCATTGAAAAAACCTATTGCTGATAGATAATTTGTAAGCGCATCAACCCAGACATACATCACGTGCTTTGGATTCTCAGGAACAGCAATTCCCCAGTTAAAACTTGTGCGTGAAATAGAGATATCTTTTAATCCCGATTTGATAAAACTTATAATTTCATTACGCCGCTCAAGTGGCAAAATAAAATCAGGATATTTTTCATAATATTCAAGAAGAGCCTTTTCATAACCAGAAAGTCTAAAAAAATAACTTTCTTCTTCATTCCATTCAACTGGAGAGCCTAATTCCTTCTCGCGACGGATGTTGTCTGCTCCAACTTCTGTATCTTTCTCTTCATAATACGCTTCTTGGCGAACCGAATACCACCCCGTATAACGACCGAGATAAATATCGCCATTTGCTTCCATCTTTTTCCAAATTTCTTGACAAGCTTGATAATGGCGTTCTTCTGTCGTACGGATAAAATCATCATTAGAACAATTTAATACTGCAAGCATTTTTTGAAACACCGCACTATTACGATCTGCAAGTTGCTGAGGTGTCATGCCTAATGCAGCTGCGGTTTGTTGCATCTTGAGACCATGCTCATCTGTACCAGAAAGAAAAAATACATTTTTTCCGTTTAACCGTTGAAAGCGGGCTAAAACATCGCTTGTAATGGCACTATAAGCATGTCCAATATGTGGAGCAGCATTAGGATAAAAAATGGGAGTTGTTATGTAATATGTGTCACGCATGTCATACTCGTTGTAAAACGCTATAAATAGAAGATATAATGACATAACGCTTGTTCATCGCATTGTCACGGAAAAACTAATTCTCATGAATGATCTTATGAACTTTAAAAAGTAAGTTAATAACAAACTGCTTTTTATCGAGATTAAACAGTTGTATTTCCTCTATTTCTTGATGAATCTCCTGCCATTTTTCCGCATATTTTTTTGAGAGAAATAAGTCTCCCTTTTCAACGAGCATGATAGCTTTTTTTTGAATTTTATTAAGAATTTCATCACAAAATTGTTGAAATTGGAATGTAGAAGAAGCAGATGAAAATGTTTGTGCAAGAGTATGTACAATCGTTGCATTACAAACAGGTTTCTCTAGGAGAGCATCAATTGTTTTAATAACTTCAAGACCGCCATGGCAAATAAGTAAAGCGGCTTTTCGAGGACTTCCTTTAGATTTTTTAATAATCATTTCAATTGTTTTTTCATCAGGTAAATCCTGATCGGCGAAAATATGTATAATAACTTTTTTCATTTCATCGTTATTCAACGGACGAAAAGAAATTTTTTGACACCGTGAATGGATTGTTGGAAGCAATTTTCCTGAAGAATGTGCGATAATAACAAATAACGTTTTTGTAGGTGGTTCTTCAAGTATTTTGAGAATTGCATTTGCTGCATTTCTATTCATATCATCTGCAGAATCAATAATAACAATACGCCATCCATTATCTTGCGATGTTCGACTTAAAAAATGCATAATATCACGGATATCATCAACGAGTATTCCTGTTTTAAACTTTTGTGTTTTCACATCAAATCGACGTGAAATATACAAAAGACCAGGGTGACTTCCTTGTGTAATTTGGCGCCATGGGGTAGAATAAGGATCGGGTTTCAAGAAAGAACTCTGTTGAAAACTTAAAATGTTCCAAGCAAGATGAAAGGCTAATGTAGCCTTTCCAATCCCGTATTCTCCTTCAAATAATAATGCATGATGCAAACGCTCTTCTTTAAGCATTTGTGTCAAAAAATGACGCACATCCTCATGACCAAAGATAACATTGTTCTGGGATGGTGATAAAATTGTATCAATATCATCATATTGGTGTAAGGTATTTAAATTACTCATGAAAGCTGATCCAACAATACCTGATGACAAATATTTTTTATTTGATGAGCAATAGCTTCCACTGAGCCAGTGGCATCAATGACTCGAAATCTATGGGGTTCTTGTTTGGCCAATTGAAGAAAAGCCTGACGTCTTTGTTCTTGAATTTCCAACTGATCTTTTTCAAAATAATCAATTTCTTCTGTTTTTTTTCTTCGTAAATTTGCACGCTTCATACCACACATTGCTGGCATATCTAATAAAAATGTTAAATGAGGCAAAATACCATTGAGCGCAATACACTCTAAAACAGAAAGAAGAGAAGAACTGACTCTATTATTGAGTCCTTGATAAACGCGTGTAGAATCAATAAAGCGGTCACATAAAACGATTTTACCTTTTTGCAAAGAAGGTGCAATAACTTCATGAAAATGGTCAGCGCGTGCAGCTGTAAACAAAACAGCTTCAATCAACGGTCCATACTGTTGCGTCTGCCCCGACAACAAAATATGCCGGATTGCTTCTGCTCCTGGCGTTCCTCCTGGTTCTCGTGTTGTAACAACATCATAACCTTGGTGAGAGAGAGACTCAGCAAGTAAAGAAATCTGCACCGTTTTTCCTACCCCCTCCCCTCCTTCGAATGTAATAAAATAACCTGACACGTATGACCTTAACCTTATTAGCGCGTAACTACAAATATTTCCGTAACCATCCAATTGTTATTTCATAGAATGCATTTTTTACTTTTGCAAAGAAACTTCCTTCCTGAATATTCATTCCGGCAAAAACTGGTTTTTCCAGAAGAATCTTTTTATCTTCTAAAATTTGAATAACACCAACTGATTGCCCAGAAACGATGGGGGCTTTCAATGGACCATGATATTTAATTTTTGCTTTAACATTTACTTTTTTTTCATTCGAAAGCATAAAACTTATTGGTGTTTTAACAATGAGTGGAACAAAATTTTTCTTACCACCGTAAACAGAAGCACGACCAACCGTTTCTTCTTTTGTGAAAATTGTTTTGAGATCAAATGCCGTCATCCCCCATTGAAGAATGCGTTCTATTTCTTTTGTATATTTTTTACCATCTTGCAAACCATTGATTGCTAAAAAAAGACGTCGATGATTTTTAGAAATGGTGGCAACCATTGAAAAACCTTCTTTTTCACTGTAGCCAAAACCAAATCCTTCTACACCAATTTCCTTAGAAATAAGAGGGTTTTTATTACGTTGAAAAATATTATTCCATGTAAAATGAGGCTCACAATAAAGTGCATAATAATCCGGATATTCCTGAACAATATGACGTGCTAATATAATCATATCACGCACAGTTACAAATTGTCCCTCTTCGGGTAGCCCTGTAGCATTAACAAAATGACTCTGAGATAATCCGATTATTTTTGCGCGCTGATTCATCAGTTTTACAAAATGATCTTCATGTCCTGATATTCCTTCAGCAAGAATAATAGCAGCATCATTTCCATTCACAATAATTAAACCACGTAAAAGATCAGAAACACTGATTTCTGTCTTTATCTTTGCAAACATAGTGGTTGTACCGGAAGGTGCTCCACCTTTGCGCCAAGCATTTTCACTGACCTTGAATTTCTGCGTACTTTTTAATAATCCTTTTTTTAATTGATGAAATACAACTTCTGCTGTCATCAATTTTACTAATGAAGCAGGAAAAAAAGGAATATCACTTTGTTTTTCATAAAGTATTGTCTCTGTATCATCATCGAGTAATAACAGTTGTGATGCGGGAGTTTGAAAATCTTGTGCTCTCCCCCACGTATCAAATGCCAATACTCCCCATAATATCAATAAGATCCTTAATGCTGTATACATAGCTGCTCCTCCCATCCCAAAGATCAACATAAAGAATCTTATATAGGAAAAAACTTTTTGATTTCTGAAAATTGAGGAATTATTTACAACTCATAAAAAGATTTTATTTTCATTTAGCTTTAGAAAAAATAATATGACACGTTTTTTATCTTCCATGTAGGTTCAATTTAACATTTTAAATGTATGAGAGACAAAAGATTTTTTCCTATTTTTATTGATAGTATTTTGATTTGTTATGATAAATTATCATTTTAAAATTGAAGCTAACTCAAAATACTGTAAGATTCTCTCATCCCCTCTTCTCATATTGAATTCATTAAAAATCGCTTACTTACGGGTCATAAGTAGGGTTCGTATATGGATAAAAATTATTAAAAAAGAGAGTAAAAATACTTCTTATAAACCTCTCAAGTGTTAAGAATTATCGCACAAAACATTGGGGGCTTGCAAAGTGTATGATGGTGTCGATTTATATCTTCATAAGAGTAAAGATGCTGATGTCTAAAGGCGCTAACAGTTATACCATTCACAGGCGCTGTCGCAAAATAGGCTTGTAGCGTGTTAAAGTATGTCTCTTTTAAATAAGTCCATGAATTGGCAATGTAAGTGTATTTTGTTTGAGACGCTCTGTTTTTCGTGAGGGAACTTACTCCATTAAAGAACATGATAAACAAAAGCATGAGATAATGCATAATCTTTTCATAAGATATTACCGTAGATACTTTAGAAAGATGCAAGGCCGAATCAAAAGAAAATATTTTTTTACTTGTTAAGCTTTTTATTCCTCTCAAATCGAGAGTACAAGTTGTTTTAGAGATTACACAAACAGACTGACACAATAATTTACCTTCGTCTAGCAAAAGCTATTACAGCAAGAAAAGTACACGCTTTATTAAGCAAGCAATATCATAAAACGACGAATAGACCAGCAATGGAGTGGAAAGGCCGTACTGAATTTATAATAATAGAACCCAACCACGCTTTTTGAAAAGGACAAAGCGCTTTAAGATAAAAATCCTACACTAAATCCGTAATTTCTTACCTTTTTTACTAGAAAATTATATAGATAAAAAATCAATGCATTTTTTCTTAAAACAGTTGTAGCCAATTAACCTTTGTTTTTTTGTTTAGCTTATTTATAGAAGCAACTTGATCGAATGGTATCGGCTTATCAACCATGATAGGACCAATTTCTGGCAATTTAACTGCAACAGTTTTATTACGTTGTTCTTGTTCAACAGCAGCTGCTTTAGCTAATTCTTTTTTGTTCCTTGTATTGCGCTGCTCTTTTAACAAAACAGTTTCTCTTTTTTTCGCAACATTTTCCGACGCTAATGAATATGGGGCAGCATTTCCAGGAGTATAAGAGGACATTAAATATGCAGCATCATAATAGCCAACAGGTGCTTCAGCAATATATTCTACTTTAACATCTGCGACCCCCCTATCTACATACCCCAATATTGCCGCAGCTTGCCTTGATAAATCAATGATTCTGTCTTTCATAAAAGGTCCGCGATCATTCACTCTAACAACGATTGAAGACCCATTTTTCAAATTAGTAACACGAGCATAGCTAGGTAAAGGCATTGTAGGATGAGCAGCAGTCAAAAGATTCATGTCATAAATTTCACCGTTGGCAGTTAAACGTCCATGAAAATCTGAACCATACCATGATGCTTCGCCAACACGTTTATAAGTTGGATCACTTTGAGGATAATACCACTTTCCTTTTATTTGATAAGGTTTACCAACAATCGCTCGTCCACGCTTTTTTTCTTCCGATTGATTCTTCTTATTAGATACTTGTTGAGGTAGTACAGAAGTGTTTACGTTAATTGGTTTATTATGATAGGAATCTTTTATTGAAAAATTCATAGTTTGGCTTGCGCAACAAGATACCAGTGACTGAGAAATGACGATCATAGAAAACAATTGAAGTGTTGGTTTAATCATAAAAGTAATTTTCTTTTTTCTATTTGAAGGCATCTATTCAGTCCACTTATTTCTGTTAAGTACTACTTGTAAAAACCACGTCACGCTTTTTGTACGCAACGGAAGAATTTACGTTTTTAAATGATTCCCCTCGCGCATATACCACTCTTGAATTGGCCCCTTCTATCAAGAAATTAACGTATTGTTAACCTTTTTATGGTTTTCATACAAAATAAATGTACTATAGTAGATGTTAAAAAGATTAAAATTTAAACAAATCAACATCTTATAGAAAATTCATTTCATAATATAAGTGTGAATAAGTGGTGATTTTAGCAACTGTTTTGCGAATCATGTAATGCAGTGGGTATTAAAAACCACCTATGGATTGAGAAAATTAGAAACCGCATGTGCTGCCAACGCAGGTACAACCCTATCCGTAAGTTTGTTGAAAATGGAGACAGCATAGCACCGCTCTATTCCAAAAACAGCTGATAGAAAATGACAGACTATAGAATCGATAAAAACTTCAAAAAGAATCAAAACAAAAAAGATTCTTAAATTTTTTATAGCCTATTGATATTACTTAAATTTGGTGAGCGCGCAGGGATTCGAACCCTGGACCTACTGATTAAAAGTCAGTTGCTCTACCAGCTGAGCTACGCGCTCTCACACAAGCTATCTAGTTTGCAGAAAGTGAAGGGAACATACGGTTGACTTTCCATTTGGTCAACACCTTTTGGAAAAAATATTATTATTTTCTTCAGTTATCAATAATTTTCCGTTTTCGCCCCTTTACTTCATCATTGTATAAGTACTCTTTAATCTTCTTTTTGAAGTTTCAATAAAGGAAAAATTTCACTGCAAAATATTGCATAGATTCGAAGCGTTAAAATTATGAGCAATACCCCCTTCCCCTCACATGGGTTGTTGAGCATAATGGGTAGAGAAGAAAAAATACCTTTTATTATAATATTATTTTTATATCTTTATATTTTAGTGTTTAATTTTCAAATATGAATACAGCTTTATAAGATAATATATTGATTTATAATAATTTATTATTTTTCACTTGAGTGAGAAGTCTCAAATACTGTAAGCTTATCTCATTTCAAATCTTTTTTATATTGAAACAATAAAAAGCATTTTCTTGACCAATATAAGTGAGAGAATAAAACTATAAAAAAGAAATGAAAATACCTTTTATGCCTCCTTTCAATAATCAAAATTTATCGTAACATTAGGGTTCATGAAAATAGTATATAGCAGTTGACACGTTAGACCTGAAAATGGAACAATGAGCAACAATGGCATTTTGAGAGTATAATTTTATTTATGCATAATGAATATATAACGAAAGCCAATTTATCCTATAGAATAAAGTAGATATGAAGCAAAATTTAGTCTCATTGAAAATATCCCGAATGACTATAAATTGTGCTCACTATTAGAGCTGTAGATAATTTTACTAAGAATAAAAAAGCAGAAATAATATGCAGTATGTAAAATGATTTTAAATACCCATAGAGAGTTCTAAATATATAGAATGCCTTCTATTTAACTTTTTTATATCAGAAATTACAAAACATGTAGATATATTTTTAGAAGAAAAGGATAATACTGGTCATAAAATTTGGTGTTATATAATTCAGTCAGAACTATAAAGTATTTTATACATTATTTAATATTAATGTAGCTATATAGCTATATAAATAATAATTTAAATATATCTATAAATAAAAATATTGCTTTATTAAACGATAAGATCAAAAACAAAGAAAATAATTTTGATTTGGCGATAAAAATTGTAAAAGTGTTATATATACATGTATTTTTACTTTACTAATTTTTATTATTTTGATTGGAATATTGAATGCTAACATGTAAACAGTATGAGCTACTCTTGTTTATTCATAACCATATAAAAGAAACTGGTGTTCCTCCTTCTTTTGAAGAAATGAAAAATGCATTAGAGCTTTCTTCAAAGTCTGGTATTCATAAGCTCATTATAGCCTTAGAACAAAGAGGTTTTATACGTCGTTTGCCCAATCGTGCTCGTGCTGTGGAGGTGATTCGACTTCCTGAGAAAATAACATTTAACCTTTCTTTAGCACGTAAAATTTCTCCCAGTATAATAGAAAGAAATAAAAGGGAAATATCAAAAAGCTTGAGTCCCTTTGATGAAGAAGAAAAAAAAAATATCACCATTCCTATTATGGGACGTATTTCTGCAAGCGTACCCGCCTCTGCTATACTGCAACAAATAAACAGCCTTTCTCTTCCACTCGATATGGTTAATACAGGTGAGCACTACGCATTAGAAGTTAAAGATGATTCTATGATGGAGGCTGGTATCTTTGATAAAGATACGATCATTGTGAAACGTCAAAATACAGCAATAACAGGTGAAATTATTGTTGCGTTTATTGATAAAAAAGAAGCAACATTAAAACGTTATCGACGCAAAGGAGCTTCTATTGCATTAGAAGCTGCAAATCCTCATTATGAAGTACGGACATACGAATCCGAGCGTGTAGAAATACAAGGAAAACTTACCGGACTTATTCGCAAATATTAAAAAATAAACCTTATAGTACGTGATATATATCGCAATAAGAAGCTGTTGAGTATTTTTTTATTGTGCCACATGCAATTGACTTCTTCTCCACAGCCAAAGGATGCCCCCAATTCGGTTTATAAACAATCCAGATCCTTATCGAGCGGATTTCACTTTCCCTTCCCTCCATGTTCTTCACTTATGCAAGGCTTGGCAAGTAAGCTTTAAAATATTCACCACGTACTTTGAAAAAAACTTGAATGCTTTTAAGAAAGCAGCCTTATATCCTCGTCCTCAATGATGGAATTTTACGATATAATAAGACAAAATTGTATGCATGCATAAAAACACATAAAATTTTGTAGAAAAAAAATCAAATAACTTTGTAACAGACTGTATTGCATAGGTATAAAAATAAAGAACATTATTTTTAAGTTAATAAAAACGTAACTGAATCATTCATAGTAATTGTAGGATCATCATGGTAGCACCTCGTATTAGTTTTGTCTCCCTCGGATGCCCAAAAGCACTCGTAGATTCTGAGCGAATTATTACACGCCTTCGCTCCGAAGGGTATGAGATTTCACGTCAACATCAAGGAGCTGATGTCGTTATTGTGAATACCTGTGGTTTTCTTGACTCGGCAAGGAAAGAATCATTAGCCAATATTGATGAAGCTCTTAAAAAAAATGGAAAAGTTATTGTAACAGGGTGTCTTGGTGCTGATCCTGATGCTATTCGCCAAACATATCCTAATGTATTGGCTATTACAAAACCGCAAGCTTATGAAAGCGTTATAGAAGCTGTTCATACAGCAATTCCTCCAATTCATGATCCTTTTCTTGATTTAGTTCCTCCCCAAGGTATTCGTTTAACACCTCGCCATTACGCCTACTTAAAGATTTCTGAAGGATGCTCTAACCAGTGTAGTTTTTGTATCATCCCTACTCTGCGTGGTGATCTCACTTCACGTCCCATCAGCGATGTTCTTCGTGAAGCTGAAAAACTCGTGCAAGCGGGTGTAAAAGAACTTTTGGTTATTTCACAAGATACGAGTGCTTATGGTGTTGATCTTAAATATCTCGAAAATTCTTGGAAAGATCGTACAATCAAAACGAAATTCTTTGATCTTTGTCGCGAACTAGGCGATATGGGTATTTGGGTACGTATGCATTACGTTTATCCTTATCCCCATGTTGATGAAGTTATCGAACTTATGGCTGCAAAAAAAATTCTTCCTTATCTGGATATTCCTTTTCAGCATGCATCACCGGCTGTTTTGCGTCACATGAAGCGTCCCGCACTTATGGAAAAAACAAACCGTAAAATTGAAAAATGGCGGAAAATCTGTCCAGATCTTACTTTGCGATCAACATTTATTGTTGGTTTTCCTGGTGAAACGAATGAAGATTTTAATATACTTCTAGAATGGCTAGAAGAAGCAAAAATTGAACGCGCTGGGTGCTTTAAATATGAAGAAGTAAAAGGAGCTGCCGCAAATGATTTGGGATTAGAAAATATTCCTGAAGAGGTGAAAGAAAACCGCTGGCATCGTTTTATGGCAAAACAACAACAAATTTCTACATATCTTTTAAAGAAAAAAATTGGAAAAAGACTCCAAGTTCTTATTGATGAAAGTCAAGGAAAAGTTGCCAAAGGACGGAGTCAGTACGATGCTCCAGAAATAGATGGTGTTGTCCATATATCATCACGACGCCCACTGCGTGTTGGTGAATTTGTCACCGTTAAAATCGAACAATCGGATGCCTATGACCTTTATGGTATAGCCGTTTAAAAATTTAACTCCTTCTCTGTCCTCAATGATGAAGATTTCTATCAGCATTGGTTTATAAAAGGTCGGTTACTCACAATCGAACTTGATCACTTATGTAACTCACTTCATGAGAATTTACGAGCAATTCTTGCCCTGAGTGTTGCTATACACTCCCAAAATATCAAGCAGTTATATATTCTCTTAATTTAATACCTTAAATGACGGTGATGGCGGCGCAACAGAATAAAATAAAATCCACAAGGTTCACTATTTTTAATTAACAAAAGAGCAAATCAACAATCGTACTATTTTCCTATTTTTGATATTGCGACAGTCATTGGTTAGTGAAAGAAAAATTTTTTCAAGAGAGTTTGATGCACACGAGAATTTCCTTTGTGATATGCAGGCAGATGTTTTTTATAGATGCAATATAAGAGAATTTGAAACAAAACAATCTGACGTATCTAAATTAAAAAAACAATAAATTATCATTATAAATAAGTATCTTATCTTAAACTCTTTGAACGTATTTTTTTTAAATATCTAATTATTATTAACACGTTTTAAAATCAAAGAATTTCTTATCAAGCAAATGACTTGGGCGTACATTTGTTAAAGCGCGAATCATCGTATCTTTACGTCCTGGCATTTGTCTTTCTATATTTTTCAGCATTTCTTTCATGGCATTACGTTGCAAACCATCTTGACTACCGCAAAGATTACAAGGAATAATCGGAAATTGCATTGCTTGAGAAAATTTTTCCATATCTTCCTCAGCAGCATAAACAAGAGGACGTAACACAAAAAGATCTCCTTCATCATTTTTAAGTTTTCCAGGCATGGCAGCTAATCGGCCACCGTGAAACAAATTCATAAAAAATGTTTCTAAAACATCATCACGATGATGACCTAAAACTAATGCAGAACATCCCTCTTCACGTGCAATACGATAGAGATTACCACGTCGTAATCGAGAACAAAGTGAACAATATGTCTGCGACTCTGCCAATTTATCTGTAACAATGGAATAAGTATCCTGATATTCAATACGATATGGAATTTTATAAGAACTTAAAAAGTCTGGAAGAATATGCTTAGGGAATCCTGGTTGCCCTTGATCAAGATTACAGGCAAGAATTTCAACGGATAAAAGACCTCGCCACTTTAAGTCTAAAAGAAGCGCTAATAAACCATAAGAGTCTTTTCCACCCGATAAAGCAACAAGCCATTTTTCTCCTGTAGAGAGCATAGAAAAATCATCCAAAGCTTGTCGCATATGACGTAAAAGTCGTTTGCGTAATTTATTAAATTCTACGCTTGAAGGAGCAACACGAAACATTGGATGACAATTATCTGCTTCGCTTATTAAAGGATCATCTCTCCCTTCGTTTTCTTCTATTGCCTGATATTCAACTGAAACATCATTCATAATACCATATCCTGCACAATAAACGGCTCGTTTTGCAAAGATAAAAACAAATATTAAAGCAAGCTTACATTTATGTTTTTTGAATTTATAAATTAGATACACAAAAAAGAAATGGAACTATACAAATTTATGACTATAAAACATAGCAATAAACTTAATATAGAACCATTTACAAAAAGAACTTATTAACTTCAAATATTGTAAGAATAACATAATATTTTGAAGTTATCATAATAGAAGAGAGAAACAATTTCTCTTACAGAAAAATTATCGAGAATAAAATTCAACAACCAGATTAGGTTCCATTTGCACAGCATAAGGAACATCTGCAAAAGCAGGAATACGTGTAAAGGTTGCTTTCATCTGTTTATGATCTGCTTCAATATAATCAGGGACATCACGTTCTGCCAATTGCACTGATTCTAACACTAAAACAAGTTGTTTCGATTTTTCCCGAACCTCAATAACATCACCGGGTTTACAACGATAAGATTGAATGTTTGTGCGCCGCCCATTGACATTAACATGACCGTGATTGATAAATTGGCGAGAAGCAAAAATCGTAGGTACGAATTTTGCACGATAAACAACAGCATCCAAACGTGATTCTAACAGACCGATAAGATTTTCACCAGTATCTCCCCGTCGACGAGCAGCTTCTTCATAGGTTTTATGAAATTGTTTTTCTGAAATATCTCCATAAAACCCTTTCAATTTCTGTTTAGCGCGCAACTGCACCCCATAGTCAGAAAGTTTTCCTTTACGACGCTGTCCATGCTGACCTGGACCATAATCACGACGATTGACAGGAGATTTTGGACGCCCCCAAATATTTTCTCCCATACGACGGTCAATTTTATACTTTGTTGTTTCGCGTTTACTCATCGCATTTCCTTATAAAATAAAACACGAGATCTTAAGACCCCAAGGAAACGCGCCCTCCTCTGCCTTTAAATACTATAAAGACTGACAGAATACCTTAACATATCAATATGCAAAGTTATCCACGGGACACGTCAATTAATGCTATTTTCTTGAAAAAATAGCTAGATCATCATTATTGGTCTCGTAACCCAAAGTCAACTCCTTTCATGAGTTTTAAGCCAAATCCTTTAAACAAATTCTCCGTTAAAGAAGTGATATTTTTCGATGTCAACAACGCAAAATCTTGATATTTCTTTATATATTGATGGTGTATTTCTCCCGACAATGGTAATAAAGATCTGATATGTTTGGCGATCGCTTTCGCCGGATCAATCCACTCAACGGACCATAAAGCATGTTCACGAAAGAAATTAATCAAAAAAGGATAATGTGTGCAGGCTAAAACAATAACATCCGTATATTGTCCATTTTTTTCCACAAAACATGGCAGGATTTCTTTTCTTAACTCTTCTGAATCGATAGATTTTCCCCGTAAATAATCTTCAGCAAGTCCAGCCAGCTTTTTACTTCCCACAAGCTGAACATGACACTGTCCAGCAAAAGAGTTAATTAATTCATTTGTATAAGCACGTTTAACTGTTCCTGGAGTCGCTAATACGGAAATAAAACCAGATTTTGTTTGTTCTGCAGCTGATTTAATTGCAGGAACCGTTCCTACAAAAGGGACATGAGGAAAATTCTGTCGTAAATCTGCTATCATCAGTGTAGAAACAGTGTTGCAAGCAATCACACATAAAGCTGGATTGTAGCGTGTTAAAAGATTTGTAAAAATCTTCAAAATACGCTCTTTCAAAATATTTTCTTTCCAATTTCCATAAGGAAATCCTGCATCATCAGCAACATAGATAAATTGCATGTCAGGGATAAGAATACGCGCTTCCCTAAACACTGTTAAACCACCAATACCGCTATCAAAAAAAAGAACAGGTCGTTCATCCATTAGTTTTCACACTTATTTTTAATTTTTTTACGATCACGTTCTTCAGGTGCTCTACTCCCTCGTGGATATTGTGGCGAAAAATGATCCAAAGAAGATATAATGCCTCGCAATAAACGAACCTCAGGTTCACTAAAGTTAGCGCGCGTAAAAACAGAGCGCAAATTTGCAATCATTACTTCTTTGCGTTCTGGGGGTCTAAAATACCCACGGATATTCAAAGCCTCTTCTAACTGAGATAAAAAACCATGAAATATTGTTTTATTTGCAGGTTCCATCTCTGCGGCACGAAATGCCGTATCGCTGACATTCTCTAAACCAGTTTTCATCCATTCGTAAGACATTAAAAGAACCGCTTGCGCAATATTAAGTGACGCAAAAGCAGGATTAACTGGAAAAGTAATAATTTCATCAACAAGGCTGATTTCATCATTTTCTAGTCCCCATCTCTCTCTTCCAAAGACAATACCTGTCTTATGTCCGATACTTTCACGCTGACGTAATACGCTTGCTGCTTCGACAGCACTTTTTACAGTTTTAAATCCACATCTTTCACGTGCTGTTGTGGCAAAAACATAGTGTAAATCTGCAATTGAATCACGCAATGTGTTAAAAATCACAGCATTGTTAATGACATGATCAGCTTTACTTGCAGCAGCTCTAGCTTTTTCATTTGGAAACATTTCTCGAGGATTGACTAATCGAAGCTTAGAAAGCCCAAAATTTGCCATTGCCCTTGCGACCATACCAATGTTTTCAGGAAGCTGCGGTTCAACTAAAATAATAATGGGACCATTTGTTAAATTTTCACGATTCTTATTCGTTCCTGCCATCAATCTTACCTAGTTTCACTTAAACTATCTCCCTCTCCACTATTTTTTACGAAACCTTTTTCACAATACTCTAATGCTGTTTAATAATAAATTATAGACAATGTTATCTTTTCATTCAAAGATAATAGTTTCTAAACCTAATAATAAATTTTAAAAGCCATTAAAGTGAACGATGGAATTTATAACAATTTATATAAGATATCGTAGCGTTTTTTACATCAATTTTATCTTTTTTAATAGGGAACAGCCCCTATAAATCATAATCTCAGTTGAATTATGAAATCATAAATCCTAAAAAGGGATATGCACTTTATTCCCAAACTTTTTCCTGCAAAGCTTATCCGTCGTTATAAACGTTTCCTTGCAGATGTTCAACAAGATGATCAGCATGTCCTCACCGTGTCTGTACCTAATACAGGATCAATGCTTGGATTAACAGCTTTCAACTCCAATATTTGGCTTTCTTATCATAACGACATCAAACGAAAATATGCCTATCAATTAGAAATTATTGAAGCCGATAATACTTTGGTTGGCATTAATACTTCTTTACCCAATAAGCTTGCGTTAGAGGCAATTCAAAACGGATTACTACCAGAATTAAGTGGATATAAAACAATTTTAAAAGAACAACGCTATGGGACACAATCACGAATTGACTTTCTTTTACAAGATGACATTCTTCCTGATTGTTACCTAGAAGTCAAAAATGTTCATTTTATTCGTCAGAAAGGATTAGCAGAATTTCCTGATAGCGAAACAAAACGTGGTGCACGTCACCTTGATGAGCTCATAGGAGTTGTACAACAAGGAAAACGAGCTGCTATGCTTTATATTATTCAACGAGAAGATTGCACAGCTTTTACAATTTGTCATGATCTTGATCCACTCTATGGACGTAAGTTTGATTTAGCATTAAAATCAGGGGTAGAATGTTATGCTGTAAAGTGTCATGTAAGTGTAGAAGGCATTTTTCCGATTCAGAGAGTAAAAATAGAAAATAGAAGAAACAATGACTGAGTATATCGAATATAATAAAATCCCTTTAAAATTTAATGGAAAAATCCGCATTTTCGATGATTATGCTTTTGCTAAAATGCGTGAAGTTGGTCGTATTGCTGCAGAATGCCTTGATGCGCTTACGGATATTATTAAGCCGGGCGTTACTACGCAAGAAATTGATGATTTTGTATTCGTTTTTGGTGCTAAGCGAGGAGCACTTCCTGCTGATCTAAATTATCATGGATACAGCCATTCATGCTGTACATCTATCAATCACGTTGTCTGCCATGGCATTCCCAATAAAAGACCTTTGCAAGAAGGTGATATTGTAAATGTTGATGTAACCTTTATCCTTGATGGTTGGCATGGGGATTCAAGCCGAATGTATCCTGTTGGAAAAATTAGGCGTGCAGCAGAACGCTTGCTAAAAATAACCTATGAAAGTCTTATGAAAGGAATCGCTGTCGTTAAGCCTGGAGCAACGACAGGTGATATCGGGGCAGCCATTCAACAGTATGCAGAATCTGAACGCTGTTCAATTGTGAGAGACTTTTGCGGACATGGTATCGGCCAGCTTTTTCATGATGCTCCTAATATCCTCCATTATGGAGCCCCTGGAGAAGGAGTCGAATTAAAACAAGGTATGATGTTTACAATTGAGCCTATGATTAACCTTGGTAAACCACAAGTTAAGATTTTATCTGACGGTTGGACTGCTGTTACCCGTGACCGTTCTCTGACAGCACAATATGAACATACAATTGGTGTGACAAATGAAGGATATGAAATATTTACGCAATCTCCTAAAAATATTTTTTATATTCCAAATTCGCATACCTAACGCAACGTAGAGATGTTATGGCTAAAAAATTAAATCAAAAGGAAGGTACTCAAAGTAATCACTTTGCATTAACATCGAGTTCTCCACTCACCCCAGTATCAGAAAGAAAAAGTGAAGAGCCTCAGAAAAACGCACAGCTTCATAAACATTATCAAGGACATCGTGAACGTCTTCGGAAGCGCTATTTAAAGTCAAAAGGAAATGCAATTGAAGATTATGAGTATCTTGAATTATTGCTTTTTCGCACAATACCCCGTGCAAACACAAAACCCATAGCTAAAAATTTGATAGCGCGTTTTGGTTCATTAGCTGATGTGTTGGGAGCGGATATTCACCGACTTCAAGAAATTCCAGGATGTGGTCCCGCCACTGCAGTTGATTTAAAAATTATTTCAGATGTTGCTGGACGTCTTGCTCGTGCGCAATTGTTTAAGCGCGATATTTTTTCATCATGGGATAAAGTGTTAGCGTATTGTAAAGCTGTTATGGCTCACGAAACACGTGAACAGTTTCGTATTTTGTTTCTTGATAAGAAAAACGGCTTACTTGCTGATGAGGTGCAACAAACTGGAACCATTGATCATACCCCTGTTTATCCTCGTGAAGTTATTTCTCGAGCTTTAGAGTTATCCGCATCAGGACTTATCTTAGTCCACAATCACCCTTCTGGCGATTCCACCCCCTCTAATGCAGATATAACAATGACATATAGATTAAAAGATGCAGCAAATGCATTAGGCATTATTATCCATGACCATCTTATTATTGCACGAAATAACCATACGAGTTTTAAAGCGTTAAAACTTATATAAATCTTATGGGATAAAAAAGACTTCATTCAACTATGAATAACGAATCAATTTTCTAAATCAATATCTAATATAGCCATTGAGAAATTATAGGAGAGCTCATCTTCATCTTCATCTCGATAGATAATGCCTAAAAACTCATCTCCTATATAAACCTCACAAGAATCACTCTTTTTAGGCCGTGCTCTGACTTGCAATGCTGAGTTTTGGAATATATTTTTAAAATAATTATCAAGTTTTTTTATTTCATCAGCATTCACTATGCTCTCCTGTTTTTTTGAAACGATTAAAATAATTGCGTGTCGTGCAAATAAGACACTCTTATGATTCTGTAAAGTCAGTAAAAAAGCATAATCTGAATATTTACTTAATATTACATATATTCACAACGTTCTTTATACATTCATAAAGAACGTTTACAAAAGGAGTCTATCATTATTAAATATACCCGTATAGATTAAAAAATGGCAAAAAAAAACTGTATATTTTTAATAATTTTACTTTATCTCCAATTTTAGCATCTGTATTTAAAATGCATATTCGTAAGAATAAATTGATCAATAATTTATAATTTTGTTTATTTTATAAAAAATACAAATAAAAATATTTTTTTATTTAAAACTACATTTTTTAGCAAAAAATATTTATTACATCATTCGAAAATAATTCTTTTTAATAACCTTTAAAGTATAATTATCTAATCTTAGAAGAATTACCTCTCTGGAAAATATACAAAATAAGCTAATAAGAGTTTATTTTTCTTTTCATTTTTTATAAAAACTTACGTCATAACAGAAAGATTTTTTAATAAGCTTTTTTCAATTTATACGAAATAAAAATATTGGGTATTTCTGTAAATTCTAAAAGCTATGAAGAGTTCTTATTTTATAGGATAACGAGAAAGAAAATCGATAACGCCTTTTTTATAAACTTTATCGCCTACAGCAAGCATATGATCTCGATCAGGAATTGATAAAGCTTCACCACAAGGCAACAAGGCTGCCAATGGCTCTGCATCACCGCCAATTTCATCTAATGAACCAACGGCAACAAGTGCTGGTTGTTTGATTTTGTAAACTTCAGACGCCGTTAACTCCTGTTTTGATGTAATGATACAAGCAGCAAGAGCACGCCTATCGCTTTTCGTTTGATCTGCAAATTTACGGAACATTAAACCGCGCGTATTGGTAATGGTAGAAATATCTTCCGCTAGAAGAGCTTCAGCCACAGGCTCCCAATTTCCTGCTCCCGTTACCATACCAATACCTAAACCACCAAAAATAACGCTGTTCACATATGTTGGATGCAAAAGAGCCATAAAAGCACTAATACGAGCTCCCATAGAATATCCCATAACATGAGCTTTAGATAACTCTAAATGCTGTAGTAACTTTATCGCATCACCAGCCATAGCTTGAGGTGTATAAAAAGCAGGATCATAACTTTTAACTGAATCTCCGTGACCGCGATTATCAAGAGCAATAACACGATATCCTGCTTCCGTGAGAATACGAAACCAACCTGTTGCATACCAATTCACCCGTGCAGAAGATCCAAAACCATGGATCAACAAAACAGGAGCGCCTTGTCCTTCTTCTCGATAAGCAAATCGCAAACCATTATATTCAAAAAAACGAATATCTTCAGCGGTCATTTTTTATTGCACTTTCCACAAAGTACAGGATGAATAACACGTTGTCCTTTTTGTATCTGTTTTTCAGAAACTTCACCAGCATTAATTTCAAGTGCAAAAGCTGCAGGAACTTCTGATGAAATGGTATTTGTTGAAAATGGAGAAGTATTTTCAATAATCGATACAATAATTCCCTCAGAGTTTAAGAAAATCATATCTAAAGGTAAAGGCGTATTTGCCATCCACATAAAAATTTTCTGCTCATCTCCCGATGGATAACTTTTTAGCTGCTTAAAGAGCATTGCACGATCGCGTGGAAAATCAGTTCGATACATTAAACCAGCTGCTGCTTGAGATGGCGTAAAAGCAATCTCTACCTTATAAAAAACCGGACCTTGCTTTGTATGTATTTCTAAAGGAATCGGATGCACAGGAATCTCTATGGGCTCCTTTGCTACAACAACACGCATATCTAACATAAAAAGCATCACCAATAAAACAATATACTCCTTTTTAAAAGGCTTTAACATTCTTGTCTCCACCAGAGAAAAATTTTAAATTTTGTTTATAAAATAAAAAGTACCAGAGTTTAAAAGTCAAAAAACAAGAGAATTGCTTCCTTGTTATTTTCTAGTTTCTTTCAACGTAATATGCACAATTTTCTTCATTTGGTTTATGGATTCACGAGAGCTATATTTTCTTTAAAAATCTACTTCTATAGCAATTTATGAAACAATCACCTTTAAAAATATAGAAAACACACTGATTTCACTCGTGAAATTTAATGCGTAGCTAAAGGAATGCCTATATCCGGATAAATCTCTGCTGTCATTAAACCTTTTTCTCCTTTACCAAAACGTACAAGAACAACTTGACCCGAACGAAGCTCTGCTAAACCAAAACGGCGCAATGTTTCCATATGAATAAAAATATCTTCCGTTCCTTGCCCACGGCTAAGAAAACCGTATCCTTTGTCACGATTAAACCATTTAACAATTGCTCGTTCTAGTCCACTTTCTGGAGTAACAACAACATGGGTACGGGCTGGAACTTCTGATGGATGGATTGCTGAAGAACAATCTATGGATTTCACCTGAACGCACTTTAATCCTCGTTCAGTTTTTTCCACAGCACAAATGACTTTAGCTCCCTCCAAAGCTGTTTGAAAACCATCCCTTCGCATTACTGTAACATGCAATAATATATCGGGGAAATGAGGTAAATCAGGTACAATAAATCCATACCCCTTACTACCATCAAACCACTTAATGACACCACTGATTTCGATAATCTCCCCACAAGCACCTATACTATCCTCAGATGGGGAACAATCCTTTAATGCATCCTTACTCGTCATAATAACGTGATCCTGTAGCTTATAAATTGTACGATATTGATTCTCTAGGTTTAAGTAAACATTGCTCTTGTATCAACACGCAAGCCCCAAGATAAGATTTCCCCACATTGTCGTATCTTCTATGTTAATGTCAGAGAATATCAACGTGAATATTTATAAAACTATTTGATTGTACACTTTACATACCTTACAAGAAGTGCCCTACAAAAGAGATCATATAAAAGTTTTTTTACATAATGATATTTTGATTAATGTGTAACTTGCATGATGAAGAAGTTCAATATAAGGTGAAAAAACGACAATTCAATTAAGGAAAATGCGCAATGCAATTGAAGAAAATCCTTACGATAATCGCAGCATTTATGGCATTTACAGCAAATGTTTATGCGAGTGAACCTATTAAGATTGGTGTTTATCTTCCATTAAGTGGTCAAAATGCATTTGGAGGTCAGCTTGAAATTAGAGGTATAGAATTAGCCCATAAAAAAGTTCCAGAAATTTTAGGACGTAAAGTAGAACTTGTTATTATTGATAATAAGTCTGATAAAGTAGAAGCGGCTAATGCTGTTATGCGTTTAACAGCAAGTGAAAAAGTGAGTGGAATCATTGGTAGCTATGGTTCTTCGCTCTCGTTAGCAGGTGGTGAAATATCTGAAAAGGCAAAGACTCCAACCATTGCAACGTCCTCAACAAGTCCCCTTGTTACACAGGGTAAAAAATATTACTTTCGTGCTTGCTTTATTGATTCCTATCAAGGAGTAGGAATCGCAACTTATGTAAGCCAAACTTTACACGCAAAAAAGGCTGCTATCCTTAAAGATATTTCAAGCGATTATGCTATTGGTCTTGCAAGTTATTTTACGCGTGCTTTCAAAAAATTAGGTGGTGAAGTTATCTCAAATTTAAATTATAATTCTGGAGATCAGGACTTTTCAGCTGTTCTCACGCAAATTATCGCCCAGAAACCTGATATCTTATTCATTCCATCTTACTTTTCTGAAGGTGCTATCATCATGAAACAAGCACGAGAATTAGGGGCTAAATTTCAAATTATGGGTGGAGATGCTATGGATAATCCAGAAACCATTACGATTGCAGGAAAAGCTGCAGAAGGTTTCTTACATACGACACTTCCCTATAGTGAGGATATGCCAAATATGTCAGTAGCTGCGCAAGAATTCACAAAAGAATGGAAAAAAGCTTACCCAGACAAAGAGCCAAATATCAATTCTGTTTTGGGATACACGAGTTATATGATGTTCATGAAGGCTATTGAAAATGCTGGTAGCACTGATCGTGAAAAAATTACTATCGCACTTAGCCAATTAAAAGATTTTCCTACCCCCTTTGGGGATATGTCAATGGATGAAAATCATAATCCTAAAATTCCTATTGGTATCATTAAAATACAGGATGGAAAACGTGTTTATTTAGAAGAAGTTAAACCTGCTTTTTAATTAAAAAGTTGTGCTTATTAAAATGCAAGAATTGGTTGAGGATCTTTTTCTCAACCAAAAACTTAGAAATTTCTTATTGTCCTATGTAAATTAACAAATGTGGAAGGATGAGAGATGAGCACTGAAATGTTCATCCAGTACTTTTTTAATGCACTGGCATTGGGATCTCTTTATGGGCTTATTGCTATTGGCTACACCATGGTCTACGGTATACTGAGACTCATTAATTTTGCTCACGGTGATATCTTTATGCTGGGAGCATATTTTGTTTTCTTTTCCACAATTGGCTTTATGCCTGCTTGGGCAGCTTTTCTTCTTTTGTTCCTTGCTGCTCTTGTTTATTATTCGGTCTTTATAGGCTTTAAAAGGCGTCCTCCAATTTATTGGATTGCTGCTTTTTTAATTCTTGCGCTAGGATTTGTTTATTATTTTAAAATTTCCCCGCAAGACTTTACACCGATTTGGGTTTTAGCTCTTTGTTTTTCCATTTTTATTACAAGTGCTGTGGGTGTTGCTGTTGATCAATTTGCTTATAAACCTCTACGCCATGCTCCGCGTATTTCGGCACTTATCGGTGCAATTGGTGTTTCTTTTTTTATTGAAAATCTTGCTACTGTACTCTTTAGTGGTGTTCCGAAAGGTGTACAACAGCCAGACTTTCTTGTAACACCATTTTTATGGCATCTAGGATCAGGAGCAGATGGTATCATCAGAATTGCTCCCATGTCTCTGATCGTTCCCTTTGTGTCATTAATTCTTATTTTATTACTATTATGGATTATCCATAAAACAAAACCGGGTCTTGCTATGCGCGCAATCTCCCATGATATTGAAACAACACGTTTGATGGGTGTGTCTGTCAATAAAGTTATTGCGTTTACATTTGGAATAGGCTCAGCTCTTGCCGCCATAGCAGGCATTATGTGGTCTTTACGTTATCCTCAAATTCAGCCTTATATGGGTGTTCTTCCTGGTCTCAAAGCATTTATTGCTGCTGTTATCGGAGGTATTGGTTCGATACCAGGAGCAATGTTGGGAGGATTGTTATTAGGGTTTATTGAAATTATGATTATCGCATTTTTCCCCGCGCTATCTGGATATCGAGATGCCTTCGCTTTCATTTTATTGATTCTGATTCTATTGATATTGCCCACAGGATTAATGGGTAAAAGAAATCAGGAGAAAATCTAATGGCAAAGTCAGCGACAACTGTTTTATCGTGTATAAGTGTTTTAGTTCTCATAGGTTTTTTATTTTATGCTGATAGCCATTTTAATGACTATACGCTTCGTATCATCAATCTGATTGCTATTAATGCGATATTGGCAATTTCGCTTAATTTGATTTACGGTTTCACAGGTATGTTTTCTCTTGGACATGCTGGATTTATGGCTATTGGTGCTTATGTTTGCGCAATTTTACTTCTTTCCCCTGAACAAAAAGAAATGATGTGGATTCTTGATCCTATTGCTGAACCATTATATCATTTGCAGTTACCTTTTTTTATCGCTGTTGTCGTAAGTGGTTTGTGTGCTGCTGTTGTAGGTTTATTAATTGCTTTACCAATATTGCGTCTTGGTGGCGATTATCTTGGAATTGCAACATTAGGTTTTGCGGAAATTATTCGCATTGTCATTACGAACGCAACATCGCTCACAAATGGCTCTTTGGGAATCAAAGGAATACCTCAAAATGCAACATTATGGTGGAACTATGGTTGGCTAGCATTTACAGTTCTCTTTATTGTCCTCTTACTGCAAAGCAATACTGGTAACGTATTACGTGCTATCCGTGATGATGAAATAGCTGCGAAAACTATGGGAATTAATGCTTTTTTCTACCGTAGTTTTTCCTTTACTGTTGGAGCATTTTTTGCAGGTATAGGTGGCGCATTAATGGCGGCTCTTATTTCAACCATTGATCCAAAAATGTTTAATTTTCTTCTGACTTTTAATATTTTAATGATTGTTGTTGCTGGTGGTCTCGGTTCAATTACAGGGAGCATTATTGGCAGCATTATTATTACAGTCATGCTTGAATGGCTTCGTATCATTGAAAGTCCATTTGACTTAGGTTTTATACATATTCCAGAAACCCCAGGGCTTCGTATGGTTGTTTTTTCTCTTTTATTGCTGGTAATTATCTTGTTTTGGAGAAAAGGGTTAATGGGACAACGAGAATTTTCATGGAATGGAATTTATAGCTTTTTGACACGCAAAAAGCTTTCTAATACTGAGGGAAAGCTATGAACGACAATATCCTTTCACTCAATAATATTGTAATGCGTTTTGGCGGATTAGTTGCTGTAAATAATGTTAATATGGCAATTAAACGAGGAAGTATTACTGGATTAATTGGTCCCAATGGTGCTGGAAAAACAACAGTTTTCAATATGATTTCTGGATTTTATGCTCCTACAAGCGGCATCATTCTTTTTGATGAGAAAAAAATTTCTGGAGCGTCTCCTTATATTATCTGTAGAAGCCATATTGCCAGAACATTTCAAAATATTCGTCTTTTCTCAGGGTTAACGGTTTTGCAGAATGTTATGGTAGGAGCGCATGTTCGACAAAAATATCCTTGGTTTTCTTCAGCTCTCTTTTTTTCAAAAGCAATAAAAGAAAAGAAGGAAGTTTATAAAAATTCCTTGGAGCTCCTTGAACAGCTACAACTTGATCATCTTGCCAATCAATCGGCAACAGCTTTACCTTATGGTGTGCAACGACGTCTAGAAATTGCACGTGCGTTAGCCACAAAGCCCAAATTGCTTCTTCTTGATGAACCTGTTGCTGGCATGAATCCACAAGAAAGTGAAGATCTTAGAAAATTCATAGCAAAAGTGCAAAAAGACTTTGATCTTACAATTCTTCTTATTGAGCACGATATGAAAGTGGTTATGGGGCTTTGCCAACATATTTTGGTTATGGAATATGGCTGTTGCATTGCCAGTGGTACACCAGATGAAATTCGTAATAACCCTAAAGTTATTGAAGCTTATCTTGGCGGAGATGTTTATGGATATTCTTAAAATAAAAAATCTTTACGTTCATTATGGCGCCATTAAAGCTGTCCAAAATCTTTCTATGTCCATAAAGCGGGGCAGTATTGTCACTTTAATTGGAGCCAATGGTGCAGGAAAAAGCAGTATTGTACGTTCTATTACAGGGCTTAATCGCTCTGTTTATGGAGAAATTACCTATAATGGCAAATCTATTATTAAAAAATCACCAGAAGAGATTTTGCGATTAGGGATTGCTTTAAGCCCTGAAGGACGACGTATCATGCCCCATCTCACTGTTTTAGAGAATCTTCATCTAGGCGCTTATATTCGTCACGATAAGCAGGGAATTTCCCGTGATATTGAATGGATATTTGACCTTTTTCCGCGCCTACGTGAAAGAGCAAAACAGTTGGGAGGAACAATGTCAGGTGGTGAACAACAGATGGTTGCTGTGGGCCGTGCACTCATGAGCAATCCTGATATGGTCATATTAGATGAACCCTCGTTGGGGTTAGCACCACTTCTCGTTCGAGAAATTTTTTCGATTATTCGAAAAATTAATGATATGGGGAAAACTGTTCTTCTTATTGAACAAAATGCATTTGCTGCACTTTCCATAGCTGACTATGCTTATATTTTAGAGGTAGGACATATTTTATTTCACGGTGAAGGAAAAACTATGCTCTCTGATTCGCGTGTTAAAGAAGCCTATCTTGGTGGGTAAGACTACGAATTAAGGAAATAGAGCTCATTCCCTCCACCATTTAAAAGAGCATTTCTCATTAAGGATGAGAAATGCTCTTTTGTGAATTTTGACTATTACATCCACCATTTTTCTGCACTGAATATTCCTGCTTCTTGTTCAATAATGTGCGCTATCTGAAAAATGACTTCTTCAGAAAAAGGTTTACCAATCAATTGCAATCCTAGAGGTAAACCATTTGATGACAGACCAGCAGGAACAGAAATTCCTGGTAATCCAGCCATATTAACTGGTACAGTAAAAATATCATTAAGATACATTGCTACAGCATCATTTTTTATTTTTTCATCAGCAATACCAAAAGCAGATGTTGGTGTTGCTGGTGTCAAAATAGCATCAATGCCTGAAGCAAAACATTGATCAAAATCACGTTTTACGAGTGTTCTTACTTTTTGAGCTCTTAAATAACAGGCATCATAATAACCTGATGAAAGAACATAAGTCCCAACCAGAATGCGCCGTTTGACTTCATCACCAAAACCAACAGAACGCGTATTTTCATACATCTCAATGATGTCTTTCCCAGGCATGCGCAAACCAAAACGCACACCATCATAACGCGCTAAATTAGAAGAGGCTTCTGCAGGAGCTATAATGTAATAAGAAGGTAGAGCATATTTTGTATGGGGCAAAGAAATATCTTTAATCTCAGCACCTGCTTCTTTTAACCAATTTATTCCTTTTTGCCAAAGCTCAATAATTTCTGGAGACATTCCATCCACATGATATTCTTTTGGAATACCGATTTTCATTCCTTTGATTGATTGACCAAGATAACTTTCATAATCAGGAACTGGTAAATTGACGGAAGTAGAATCTTTTTCATCAAAAGAGGCCATTGATCTGAGTAAGATAGCACAATCACGAACATCTCTAGCAACAGGTCCAGCTTGATCAAGAGATGAAGCAAACGCGACAACGCCCCATCGCGAACAACGTCCATAAGTTGGCTTTATTCCCACAGTTCCAGTAAAAGCTGCTGGTTGACGTATTGAGCCACCTGTATCGGTTGCAGTTGCACCAGCACAAATTTGTGCAGCAACAGCGGCTGCGGATCCTCCCGAAGAACCACCGGGTACGAGTTTTTCATTTGAGCCTTTTTTTCTCCATGGACTAATAACGGGACCATAATATGATGTTTCGTTGGATGAGCCCATAGCAAACTCATCCATATTAAGTTTTCCTAACATCACAGCACCATCTTGCCATAAATTAGCCGTGACAGTTGATTCATAGTGCGGTTTAAAACCATCAAGGATATTTGAACAGGCTTGAGTATGAACACCATAGGTTGCAAAAAGATCTTTAATCCCCAAGGGAATTCCTTCCAAAAGCCCTCCCTGCCCTTTCGCTAAGCGACTGTCTGATTCAGCAGCCATTTTCATTGCCTGTTCTGCTGTTATTGTTACATAAGCATTCAAAGTTGGATTCGCCAACTCTATTGCTTGTAAATAAGCTTCCGTTAATTCTGTTGCTTTGAGATTTTTCTTTGTTAGAGCATCACGAGCTTGCGCAATTGTGAGAGTTGTTAAATCAGTCATATTGGTTCTCAAATTTCAAAAATATAAAAAGTTACTCAACAATTTTTGAGACAAGAAAAAAATTTTCTTCTGTAACAGGGGCATTGGCTACAATATCTGCTGCTTTATCGCCATCTGTAACACTATCTTCACGCATTCGTAGAGTCATCGGCATCACAGATGTTAATGGCTCAACCCCACTGACATCAACTTCATTCAATTGCTCTACAAAACCTAAAATAGCATTGAATTTTTTTGTCACAGGTTCTATCTCATCATCGTGGAGGGCAATCCTTGCTAAATGTGCTATCCGCTTGACTGTCTCTTGATCAACAGACATACTCTTTACGCCTTTCTGCTTTTTTGTTTATTTATTTGATCTTTATTCTGGCTATACAAGGGTGCACTTGTAAGTGCAAGAATATTAGATAACATGAATAAAGAATATAACTATAGATCTGAAACATTAAAAAACGTATTATACCTTTATGACTGTTATTAATATAGATGAAGTTATAAAACATCTTTTGCCTAGACAAACAATAGCAGGCTTAGATTTAGGGACAAAAACTATCGGAATTGCGATTTCTGATATGGGGCTGACTGTCTCAAATCCGCGTCCTGTACTACAGCGAAAAAAATTTACAGAAGATGCTTACACACTTATTAAAATTTTTGACCGTGAAAATGTAGGCGTTATTATCATTGGCTTACCTCTTAACATGAATGGAAGCAGTGGCTCTCGTGTTCAAGCAACCAGAGCTTTTGTGAGCAATATGAAAGCTTATACAAAAATTCCATTTGTTTTTTGGGACGAACGTTTATCAACAATTGCTGCGGAACGGTCTCTTTTAGAAATGAATGTATCGCGCGCTAAAAGAGCAAGCCGTATTGATTCGGCAGCCGCCGCTTTTATATTGCAAGGTGCTCTCAATAGAATTCAAAACTTTCATCATATGGAAGGATAGAGGACATTGAGCAAATGCCCTGCATTATATCGTGCAATGAGCATCCCGTAAGAAGATCTCCATTGTCCCCCAAGGCGGCTTTCCATATAGGCATTCGCAACATGTTCTATGTCTGTAGAACGTAATGCTGCTGCTGCTGCTGCATAGGCTACTTGTTCAACAAAAAATCTTCCTGCACCTTCATTTGCTGATGCCATATCACCTGCTGACTTAATAATTTCAATTGCTCGGGGTCCCGCTGGTCCAATATCAAGAGCAATTTTTTCCAACAATTTCTGAAACAATCCCGGTGCTTTTTCAGCAATAAGAATTGCATCCTTTACCAATTGATTAGCAGAACTATTTCTCACAATTCGCGCAGGCCCATTATGCAACATTTGTGATAATGGATTATTCTCTATAAAACTTTCAATACCAAGTTGTGCAATAATTTCACCAATAATAGGCACAACCAATTGACTTACATGATAAGCAATAATAGGTGTCATAATGCGGGCAAAAGCTGCTTCAGAACGGTCATTTGCTGCATTGTCAAATGCTCTCGCTAAACGCAAAACCAATGCTTGTGAGGCAGCTATATCTAATGCAATATCTGCAAAAATACGTTCTGTCAGTGGAGGTAAAGGCTGATTGGGTATTTTTTTCCGGAAAAAATCCATACCAAATTGAAGAGCCGCTCGTAAAACACCTGCCGATATGACAGATTGATCGAAACGCATCATCGTCTCGATATCTTTAATAACTTTAAGCCCTTCTCCAGCATTTCCCAAAAGCCAGCCATAACTGCCTTGGAAGTCGACAACCCCCTCTGGTGTTAAAAGTTCTCCAGATCGCTGAATTAAATGACGAATCGATATAGATCCATTTAATGCGCCATTTTCTTGTATGCGTGGAATAAAAAAACAACTTAAATGACCATCTAAATCTGCACTAACAAGATATCCGTCAGCGGTAGGATTAATAACGTTGGTTTTTACAACATTTAAATGATATAGATCACGTTCCATACTTTCATCGAAAGAAATTTTCTTAACACTTGGAAAATTGAAAGCGTATTTTTCAATATCGTCAAATGCACAAGTTAGAGAAGCAGCCTTTTTATGATGAATAGGCTTTGATGAGGAATCATATTGGCGTGATAAAAGTACATTTTGCCATTTTTTGAAGAGCTCAATATCACTAATTAAAACAGCAATAGCTGCACTCGTTATGATAACTTCATTCAAATGTCCTGTTTCTAAACCAGCAGATAAAGCTAAACGAATCGCACGCGCTTGATAGCGTACTCCATTTTCTGAGCTCGTATTTTCCCAAAGCGAGGTAACCAAACCTGCTTGTCTAGAATATTGTTGAAGAGCTTGATAGGAAGAATGGATCTCTAATCTTTCTGTTGGTTGCCCCCATTCATCATTATAGCATAGTAAAGGCTTATAATGATTCGCTAAGCAAGAAAGTTTCCATGCTTCTCGACTCGCGGCAAAATCCCCTATTTCTTCAAAACTTGCTAACAAAAACTTAGGCAAAGTAGAAGCAATACGAAACATAAGCGTATCGCTAAGAAATGTATTTTTTCGACGAGTATTTTGCGCAGATACAGCACTCATAGGTATATTCCTACATTCAAATCATTCATATCATAGACTATTTGTCTTTTTAGAGTTAAGAAACATTTATCATATTCAAACAAATGCTTGTTTAACCTGTTTAGAGAGAGATAAAGAAGAATGCTATGATGCAAGATAATTTTTTCCCACTTTTCCCTCATCAACATCTTTTAGCTATTAAAGATCTGAGTGTACAAGATCTTAATACATTGCTTGATCGTGCAGAAGCAAATATTATCCTTTCTAACAAAATTGATAAAATAAAATCTACTTTGCATGGACGGACTCAAATTAATCTCTTTTTTGAAGCCTCTACGCGAACACAATCTTCTTTTGAATTAGCGGGTAAAAGGCTAGGTGCACACGTGATGAGTCTTGCGATCGGCAACTCATCTGTAAAAAAGGGAGAAACATTACTTGATACTGCTACAACTCTCAATGCGATGAAGCCAGATATACTGGTTTTTCGCCATAACAGTGCAGGAGCGGCAGCTTTATTAGCGCAAAAAGTTGATTGTTGTGTTATTAATGCAGGTGATGGTGCTCATGAACATCCAACCCAAGCTTTATTAGATGCTCTAACCATTAAAAGGGCAAAAGGTCGTATTGAAGGATTAACTGTTGCGATTTGCGGAGATATCTTACACTCACGTGTTGCCCGTTCCAATATCCTGTGTCTCAATGCTTTGGGTGCTCGTGTTCGTGCTGTTGCTCCCTCAACACTCTTACCCGCAGAAATCGCTCATATGAGTGTTGAGGTTTTTAACACGATGAAAGAAGGTCTTAAAAATGCTGACGTTATCATGATGTTGCGCTTACAGCATGAACGGATGACAGGCTCTTTTATTCCCTCTACGCGTGAATATTTCCATTATTTTGGCTTACATAAAGAAAATTTAGCCTATGCCAAAAATGATTCTATTATTCTGCATCCTGGCCCATTAAACCGTGGTGTAGAGATTGCATCCGACATAGCAGATGGACCACAAAGTATGATTCATACACAAATAGAAATGGGAATTGCAGTGCGTATGGCTGTCATGGAGGCTTTATTAGATTCACGCGCAAAGATCAGTGGAGAAAAAAAATGATAAAACCAGTTGTTTTTCAAAATGCTCGTATTATTGATCCTTCGCGCGTAATCGATGAAATTGGTACAGTTATTGTTGAAAATGGACGAATTATAGCCGCTGGAAAAGAAGCTCTGAATCAGGGATTCCCTGAAGAAGCAGAAGTTATTAACGCACAAAACAAAGCAATTCTCCCTGGACTTGTTGATGCGCGCGTTTTTGTTGAAGAATTAGGGAATGAACATTGTGAAACAATTACATCAGCAAGTTACGCGGCCGCAGCAGGTGGTATTACTTCCTTTCTTATGATGCCAAACACGCATCCAGTTATTGATAATGTAGCACTCGTTAAATTTATTACGCATACAGCACAGGAAATCTCATTGGTCAATATTTATCCCGTTGCTTCAATCACACAAGGTTTCAACGGACAAGAAATAACCGAATTTGGTTTGCTCAAAGATGCTGGAGCCGTTGCCTTTAGTGAAGGAAAAAAAACACTTCAAAATTCATCTGTTATGCGGCGTGCAATGACTTATGCACGCGATTTTGATGTTCCATTGATGCATGAAACGCAAGATAAAGATCTTACAGGGCAAGGTGTGATGAATGAAGGACTGCTTGCCAGTTGGCTTGGTCTTTCTGGCATCCCTCGCGAAGCAGAAGTTATCCCACTTGAAAGAGATCTACGTTTAGCAGCATTAACGCAAACACGCTATCATGCCGCTCAAATATCGACAGCACTCTCTGCTGATGCACTTCGTTTAGGTAAAAAACGCAGTGAGAAAATTTCAGCGGGTGTATCTATTAATCATTTATCTTTCAATGAAAATGACATTGGACAATATCGCACTTCTTTTCGCTTAATGCCCCCATTGCGTACAGAAGAAGACCGTGTAGCAATGATTGAAGCAATAAAGGATGGGATTATAGATGTTATTGTCTCTTCTCATGATCCTCAGAGTATCGACACAAAACATTTACCATTTAATGACGCGGCAATTGGCGCTATTGGTATGGAGACCTTATTGAGCGCAGCCTTACGTCTTTATCATAATGAGAGCCTATCTCTTCTACGGATAACGGAACTTTTGTCAACGGCGCCTGCAAAGCTCTTTGGACTCAATGCAGGAACACTCAAAAAAGGGGCTCATGCAGACCTTATTGTGGTTGATCTTGAAGAACCATGGGTTGTTTCGAAAGAGAAGCTCTATTCACGTTCAAAAAATACCCCTTTTGAGAATGCACGTTTTCAAGGACGCGTGATCCAGACTTTTGTGAAAGGGAAAAACGTTTTTAAACTTGATCAACAAACTTAATGAGATTCTTAATGAATGAAGCAGAAATATTTTTTCAGTCCACTCCATGGTTTATTTTCCTCGTATCTTATCTCATTGGCTCGATTCCATTTGGGCTTCTTTTTACGAAATTGTTCAAAATTGGTGATATAAGAACAATCGGTTCCGGCAATATTGGAGCAACAAATGTTTTACGAACAGGAAATAAAAAGCTTGCTGCTCTAACACTTCTTTGTGATATGTTGAAAGGAACTATCGTTGTTTTCGTTATAAAGTTTTTTAGTGATCCGCTAGACAATAGTATCCTTGTTTCTCTAGCAGGCTTTTTTGTTTTCTTAGGACATCTTTTCCCCGTATGGCTTAAATTTAAAGGTGGCAAAGGTGTTGCTACCTATCTAGGAGTCTGCTTAGGAATCTATTGGCCTGCAGCAATTATTTTTATTATTGTATGGAGTGCGATTTTTCTCCTCATGCGTTATTCTTCATTATCTGCGCTTATTGCTGTTACGATCACACCGATATTTGTTTTTTATTTTTCCGCTTCTTATTTCTATTGTATGCTGATTGTGATGAGCGTATTTGTGTTTATAAAACATTCTGCAAATATCGGTAGATTATTAATTGGGGAAGAAAGTAAGATTGGTACGCAACACGGAGATAAATAAAGGAATCCTGCTTACTGATCATCAACGTCTAAGCTGGTTACGGTTATTGCGCAGTGAAAATATTGGAGCTGTTAGTTTTCGCAATCTCATTGATCATTATAAAACAGCAGAAAATGCTCTGGCAGCACTGCCAGAGCTTAGTAGAAAAGGGGGTGGTTCTGTATCTATTAAAATAGCAAGCTTAGAAGATGCAGAAAAAGAAATGCAAGAAGCTGAAAGATTAGGTGTCCGGTTTATCGGTATGGGAGAACCAGATTATCCAGCTTTTCTTAAGGTTACAGAAGCCCCTCCGCCGCTTATTGCTATCAAAGGTAATGTTTCAATTTTTCAAAAAACTTCTATTGGAATTATAGGTTCTCGAAATGCTTCAGCTGCGGGAAAAAAGCTTACAGCTCAATTTGCGCGTTTTCTCGGAGAAGCAGACTTTGTAACAATTTCTGGGCTCGCTCGTGGAATTGATAGCGTTGCGCATCAAGCAAGTTTAAAAACAGGAACTGTTGCAGTCATGGCGGGAGGAATTGATCATATCTATCCTCCTGAAAATAAAAAGTTGCATGAAGATATTATTGCCAACGGTGGAGCCATCATCAGCGAAATGCCCATTTCTTGGAAGCCGCGTGCTATCGATTTTCCAAGAAGAAACCGTATTATTGCAGCTCTATCACTTGGTCTCTTGGTTGTAGAGGCAGCCCTGCGCTCAGGGTCCTTAATTACCGCACGTCAAGCAGCTGAAATGGGACGGCTAATTTTTGCCATTCCCGGTTCTCCACTTGATCCAAGATCTGTTGGTACAAACAATCTTATCAAAGACGGTGCTCTACTCACCACACATCCTTCTGACATTATAGAAACACTTACGCCATTAATTTCACCGCTTCCAAATTCGCAACTCAATTTTTTTGAGGAACCATCCTCCTTACAACTTGAAAAGGAGAATTTTAATTTAGCAGATGAAAAAAACAGCGATCTCTCTTTAGCAGATGATGATGCAGCACGTGCAGCAGTTCTCTCCGCTCTTTCAACAACGCCAATCGACTTAGACACACTCAGTATCCACTCAGGTATTTCACTCCCAACTCTCTACCTCTTGTTGGTAGAACTCGAGCTTGCTGGAAAGCTTATTCGACACTCTGGTGGTTGTGTGTCATTGTCGAATCTTGATCTTCCCCAAGAGCCTCAGCACTATTAATAATGCTTTGCCCTTCTTTGGCAACCATATCCAAAAGCAATGCTAAAAGCGGACTGTGCGCCTGACGCGCCATCTGATTCATTTGCTTTGACATGTCTGTAATATATTGGATAACTTTTAAATGATTTATAAACATAATCCTCTATCCTTGAGCATTTCCCCTCCTACCTCTCAATAGACGTTATCTTAGTATTTCGCCGTATGTTTTTGTAATAACAGTGGAAAATAAATCGTGTAATTCTATATAGGGTGTACTCTAATAATGACAATCATAAGTTGTACAATATTCATGTTTTTTATATGGCTAATATTTTTTTATGTGCTCTTAAGCAATTGGCATTAGCTATTCGCGTAAAAGGCGTTTATAAAAAAATTTTTATTTCAATATTTGGGTAAAATTATGAATATCGTTATCGTTGAATCTCCAGCAAAAGCAAAAACAATTAATAAATATCTTGGGTCTCAATACAAAGTTGTCGCATCATTTGGACATGTTCGTGATTTGCCTGCAAAAGATGGTTCTGTTTTACCGGATCAAGATTTTTCTATGAAATGGGATATAGATTCTGCTGCCGCTAAACGTTTAAATGAAATAGCAAAAGCCGTTAAAGAAGCTGATAGCCTTATATTAGCAACAGACCCTGATCGTGAAGGGGAAGCTATTTCATGGCATATTCTGGATGTTCTTCGTCAAAAAAAAGTTTTAAAAGATAAACCTATTAAAAGAGTTGTCTTCAATGCCATCACCAAAAAGTCTGTGCTTGATGCTATGAATAATCCACGTGATATTGATACATCCCTTGTCGATGCTTATCTTGCACGTCGTGCTCTCGATTATCTCGTTGGTTTTACACTTTCACCTGTTTTATGGCGTAAACTCCCTGGTGCGCGTTCAGCAGGACGCGTTCAATCGGTTGCTTTGCGTATTATTTGTGATCGTGAATCAGAAATAGAACATTTTATCAAAGAAGATTATTGGTCCATTACAACACAGTTAAAAACCATCCGAAATGATAGTTTCCAAGCAAGATTGACAATGTTTAATCAAAGAAAAATAGGCAAGCTTGATATTCAATCTCAAGAACAAGCAGACCAAATTCGCTTTATGCTGGAGAAAGCGCAATATCATACACTCAGTGTTGAAGCAAAACCTACAAAGAGAAATCCTTTTCCTCCATTTACGACCTCTACACTACAACAAGCAGCTTCTTCAAAACTAGGTTTTTCAGCTTCTCGCACTATGCAAATTGCCCAAAAGCTTTATGAAGGCATTGAAATTAATGGTGAAACGGCAGGGCTTATTACTTATATGCGTACCGATGGTGTGCAGATAGCACCAGAGGCTATTGATTCAGCACGAAAAGTTATTCATGAAACTTTCGGAAAAGACTATATTCCTGAAAAGCCACGTTTTTATTCAACAAAGGCAAAAAATGCACAGGAAGCACATGAAGCGATCCGCCCAACAGATTTTCAACGCAATCCTAGTCAAGTCCGTAATTTTCTCGATAGCGATCAAGCAAAGCTCTATGATCTGATATGGAAGCGTGCCATTGCCAGCCAAATGCGCTCTGCTGACATTGAACGTACAACCGTTGAAATTGAAGCACAGCAAGGAGAAGAGCGTGCAAATCTACGGGCAACAGGATCTGTTGTTCGTTTTGATGGCTTTATTTCCGTCTACACGGATCAACGAGACGAAGAAAATAATGAAGAAAATGAAACAACACGTTTACCACAAATAAACACTGGTGAAGCACTTACAAAAGAAAAAGTTGAATCTGTACAACATACCACAGAGCCCCCTTCTCGTTATTCTGAAGCTTCATTAATTAAAAAGCTTGAGGAGTTAGGAATTGGTCGTCCTTCAACTTATGCATCCACATTAGCGACATTGTGTGACCGTGGATATATTGTCATTGATAAACGAAAGCTTATTCCCGATGCCAAGGGACGTATTGTTACAGCCTTTCTTGAAAATTTTTTTAATCGCTATGTAGAATATGGTTTCACAGCAGATCTTGAAGAAAAGCTGGATCTTATCTCTGATGGCAAACTTTCTTGGAAAGACGTATTGCGAGATTTTTGGGATGGATTTAATGCATCTATTAGCAATATCCAAGAACTCCGTATAACCAATGTTCTTGATGCTTTAAATGTAACATTAGCACCTCTCGCCTTTCCTGAACGCGAAGATGGAAGTGATGTGCGTTCCTGTCCTCTTTGTAAAAATGGTCAATTATCATTAAAACTTGGGCGTTATGGTGCTTTTGTTGGCTGTTCCAATTATCCCGAATGTAAATACACACACCAACTTGGTACAGATACTGGAGAAGAGAATGAAGCTGTACGCAATGATGAACCTGTTATACTTGGTATTGACCCTGAAACAGGAAAAGAGATCTCTCTTCGTAATGGCCGGTTTGGTCCCTATATTCAACTTGGTGAAAGCAAAGAAGTTAAGCGTGCAGGATTACCAAAAGAATGGCAGGCAGAAAATGTAACCCTTGATAAAGCCTTGGCTTTACTATCCCTTCCCCGTGAAATTGGCATTCATCCTGAAACCGGAAAAACAATCACGGCTACGATTGGACGATATGGTCCCTATCTTAGCCATAATGGAAAATCTGCGCGCCTTCTTCATGCAGATGAAGTTTTTGATATTGGTATCAATCGCGCTGTTACAGTATTAGCAGAACAACAAGAAAACAAAACCAGGCAAAGCAGAACAACACCTGAAGCATTGGCAACATTAGGAGAGCATCCCGAAGGAGGAACCATTACCGTGCGCAACGGGCGTTATGGTCCTTATGTCAATTGGGGTAAAATTAATGCAACATTGCCAAAAGATAAAGATCCCATTAGTGTAACACTTCCAGAGGCACTAGAACTTATATCGGCTAAAGCATCGAGTAAAAAAACAACTTCAAAAAGAGCTTCTTCTAAAACAAAAGCAAAAATAAAAGAGACATAAATTTTGGCTAAAGGTGAAAAAAACATAAAATATCTCTCTTCATTCAAGGGGAAAACTTTTCCCAATAAGGAAGCAATCCTTTCCTTTATAATTGAGAATCCTAACCACTCAAGTAAACGAGAAATCGCTAAAGCTTTTAACTTAAAAGGCGATTCTCGTATCTGGCTTAGAGATATGTTACGTGAGTTAAAGGATCAAAATCTCATATCTAAACACCACAAAAGAGCAATAAACAAAGGAAAATTACCCCCTGTTTCTTTAGTAAAAATTAGCGGACGTGATAAAGATGGAAGTTTTATTGCACAACCTCTTGAATGGGAAGATTCTCCAAAGCCCAATATTGAAATACACTCTTTTCATCACATAAAAGGAAGTAATATTGGTGTTGGAGATCATATTCTTGTAAAAGTTTTTCGAAATAAAAATTCTGAAAGCTCAAGCCATCCTTATACGGGACGAATTATTCGTAAAATTGATGTATCTCCCAAAAGCGCATTTGCTATTGTGCGAAAATTGGAAAATAATCAATGGCGCCTTGATCCTATAGACCGCAAAACCAATGAACTCATTGTTGAAATGTCTCCAGAAATGAAGATTCAAATTGGTGATCTCGTTGAAGTCGAAATAAAAAAAAATACTGGTTACGGATTAAAGAGCGCAAAAATAAAGAATGTTTTAGGGCACATTAAGAGTGAGAAAACACTCTCAATGATAGCGCTTCTTTCGAAAGGAATTCCTTATATTTTTCCTGAAAGTGTTCTTGAGCAAGCCAAACATATCAAAGCTGCCAATATGGATAATCGTGAAGATTGGCGACAATTACCCTTTATTACAATTGATCCACCAGATGCAAAAGACCATGATGATGCAGTTTATGCAACCAAGGATACGGATCCAGCAAATAATGATGGTTGGATTATTATTGTAGCCATTGCAGATGTTTCTTATTATATCAAAACAGGAAGCGCTTTAGATAAAGAAGCATTGAAACGTGGAAATTCTGTTTATTTTCCTGATACCGTTGTGCCAATGTTACCTGAACGCCTTTCTCATGATTTATGTTCTCTGCGTGAAGGAAAAGAAAGACCAGCTTTAGCCGTTCGTATGATTTTTGATGCAAACGGTAATAAACGAAAACATAGTTTTCATCGTACTATGATTCGTGTAAGAGCCAAACTTTCTTATCAAGAAGTACAATTGGCAATTGAAGGTAATATAAATGAAAAAATAACCCCTCTTTTTGAGAGCATTTTGCACCCCTTATGGGAAGCCTATGCATGCCTTAAAGCTGCGCGAAATCGTCGCCAACCACTAGAATTAGAAATTGCAGAAAAAAAGATTATTCTTGATCAAAATGGATGCATAAAAGATGTTGTGAGTGAAACACAATTAGAAGCGCATCGTTTAATTGAAGAGTTTATGATACAAGCTAATATTGCAGCTTCTGAAACATTAAAACAACATCACCAGCCGCTCATTTATCGTATTCATGAAAAACCTTCTCTTGCTAAGCAAGAAATACTTCGGAGCTTTCTTCAAAGTTTGGGGATACCACTCTCCCGCGGAAGCGAACTTACCTCAGCGCGCCTTAATAGAATTTTAGAAAAGGTCGCTCATACTCAACAACAAGAACTAGTCAATCAAGTTATTTTGCGTTCACAATCACAAGCAGAGTACAACCCTAAAAATAGTGGCCATTTTGGTTTAAATTTGCAGAACTATACACATTTTACATCACCAATCCGTCGTTATGCTGATCTCATTATTCATCGAGCACTCATTAAAGCTCTCAAATTAGGAAATGATCAATTAACAGATACACAAGAACAAAATCTTGCAGAAATTGCTACGCAAGTTTCTTTATACGAACGCCGTGCAATGATGGCTGAAAGAGAAACGATTGATCGGCTTGTTGCTCACTATTTAACGAATAAAATCGGTCGTATTTTTACAGGCCGCATTTCCGGAGTTACAAAAGCAGGTCTTTTTATCTCACTTGATAAACTCAATACAGATGGTTTTATCCATATTTCTACACTTAAAAATGATTATTATCATTTTGATGAAGCACAACATGTTCTTGTAGGACAGCGTAGCCATAAAGGCTATCAGCTCAGTGATGTTGTAGAAGTAAAACTTATAACGGTACAACCTTTTGCTGGCGCTTTATGCTTTGAACTGTTAACAAAACCTCGTCCAATAAAATTTTCACCGACATCCTACCATAAAAACAAATTAAAAAAACAAAAGTATACTTTTTATGGGAAAAGAAAAAATTAATCTTCTTGCCCTCCATTGAATATATATGAATAATAAATTCAATTTAAGAAATGACTTATATTATATAATATTTATATATACAATCTTATTTCTTTAGTATACAAGAGGATAAATTTTATTGTTAAGTCTATAATAACCATATAAAAATCTTGCAGTTTTTTATACTTAGAAAATGAGAGAAACTGCAAAGGATAGTTTTGGCTCCCTTTCATTTCAGCTCATCTTTTCATTGTTTAAATAAACAAGAGTACCTTAAGCCATTCTCATGAAAAAAAAACCTTTTGACTCTCAAAATAATTCTTTGCGTGCAATTATTGCCGCTATTGCAACCATTGGCACTGTTGGAACAGCATTGGCAATGGGAACACAACTTGTCTCTCTTCTTATGGCAGAGAAAGGACTTTCCAACAGTACAATCGGCTATAGTGGAACAGTTGGTGGAATCGCCACAATTATTGCAGCTATTTTTACGTCTCGAATTGCCTTATACTTAGGAATCGCTCAAACAATATTGCTTATGATGGCGATAGGATCTTTAAGTTTTTTAGGATTCTATTTTTTTGATCCCATATGGGTTTGGTTTATTTTAAAGTTTATATTACATTTCAGCATGACAGTTATGTTTATCCTGTCAGAGTTTTGGATCAACAGTTATGCTCCCCCAAAAAAACGCGGTTTGATCCTTTCTATTTATGCTATTGTCTTAGGATTAGGGTTTATAATAGGTCTAACGCTGCTAGCAAAAGTGGGAACACAAGGATTTATTCCTTTTGCTGTTGGATATAGCCTTATTATACTTGCTACTATACCAATTCTTACCGCTTGGAAATTAAGTCCAGAATTTCAAAAAAATCAATATATGCCATTTTTTCGTTATCTTTTTCACGTTCCAAGTGCAATGATGGCGGTCCTTGTTTACGGGGCCATTCAAATGGGCGTATTAACTCTTATAATACCCTTTAGTTTATCCATTGGTTATAATGAGAATGAAGCAGCACATTTTATGGCAACCCTTGCACTTGGGAATATTTTCCTCTTAATTCCTATCAGCATTATAAGCGACTACGCCAAAGATCGACGCTACCCGCTGATGAGTTGCGCTATTCTAGGTTTTATAGGAACTTTTATAGTACCATGGATTCTTCAATATCCATGGATTCTGATGCTTGATTTGTTTTTTCTGGGTGGTGTATCAGCGAGCCTTTATACAATTAGTCTTGCACATTTAGGAGCCCGTCTCAAGGGGCAAGAACTTGCTGCTGCTAATTCTGCTTTTATTTTTTGTTATGGAATTGGTATGCTCATCGGACCGACCTTTATCGGAAAATCCATGGATATCTTTAAACCCTTTGGTTTTTCGATAGCCATGGCTGTTTTTTTCGGTTTATATGTCATTTTGGTGTTTGTCCAACTTATGAGAAAATTAATCAGCTCTTGACTTTTTTGAGAACATCCGTAGTGTTGCCGGAAAATCTGATGATGTCGGAAATAAGTTTTGACAGCAATAATATTTTTTCAGTATAAATAGGGTATTTACATTATGGCTAAAGCAGCAACCATTAAGATCAAGCTTTTATCAACTGCAGATACTGGTTTTTTCTATGTAACAAAGAAAAACAGCCGTACAATGACAGATAAAATGAGCAAGCGTAAATATGATCCAGTTGTAAAAAAGCACGTTGAATTTAAGGAAACAAAAATTAAATAAATAAAATTATTATTAAATTGATAGATTTTATACTCCAAAAGAAATGTGGGAGTATTGCTCTTCAAAGTTATTTTTTGAGGGATGTTTTTTTATTTCCTTAAGTTTAAAAAGTTTACTTTAAACTTTGTATGTTTTGTACGGATTTGGATAAATTGATTTATTATTTAAGTTGCTTACATATATTCTGTATGAGTATTTGATTATTGTGATATCTAATGAAAATTTTGTCATTAAAACGAAACACTGTTTCGTCATATGAATAAAGTTTCTCGGGTCAATTATAAACAATACTAAAATAGAGTTATAATAATGTTAGCAGTTTCTTTATTTCATGAAAAAATCTTTTTCTCATTTTAATCTAAGAAGCTTTAATCTAAAAGTTATCGGTTTCAGTATTTTTGTCGCTGCTAGCATTCTTATCATTATGTCAACTTATTTTAAGAAAACTCAGCTGTTGCCTCAAAAAGAAAAATTTTCTTCTCAAAACACTGTTGAAGGAAATGCATTAATCATTGATGGCGATACCATTATGATTTCTTCAATTAAGATTCGACTAGCTGGAATTGATGCTCCTGAACTCCACCAATTTTGTGGAAAAAAAGAAGCACGCTACCCTTGTGGGCTTGAGGCAAAGAAATATTTAGAAAAACTATTAAAAAATCAAACTGTTACATGTCACTGGCAAAAAACAGATAAATATCGCCGTATTCTTGCAACATGTAAAACAAAACAAGTTAGCAATATCAACGCAACACTTGTACATAATGGTTGGGCTGTAAATTATTATGAATACCCCAAAGAAGAGCAAGAAGCTAGAAAGAAAAAGAAAGGAATATGGGCATCAAGTTTTCAACGACCAAAAGAATGGCGCAAAGCAAATCCTCGCACAGAATAAAAAAATATTTTTTAATTTTATTTACTAATGAAACAATGTAGCCCAATTATCAAACTTGAAAAAAAGATCTATTCCTGTCGTGTTTGCGTCCAACAACCCCATTATTTTCCTCCTCTTCCTCATGAACCAAACCCTGTCGTTTATTTATCCGATACTGCTTCGATTGCAATTGCAGGCCAAGCGCCAGGGTTGCGTGTCCATGAAACTTCTATCCCTTTTAATGATCGCTCTGGCGAAAAATTGCGTAATTGGCTAGGTGTCACGAAAGAAGAATTTTATAATAAATCTCTCTTTGCTATTGTTCCTATGGGATTTTGTTTTCCAGGTTATGATAAAAATAAAGCTGATTTACCACCAAGACGTGAATGTCGAGAAATATGGCATGAAAAGATATTTCAGGCAATGCCTCAAATAAAGCTTGTTCTTGCTATTGGCAGTTATGCGCAAAAGTGGCACATTACAGAATTAAAACATAAAACCGTTTCTGCAACTGTTGGTGATTGGAGAAATATTCTTTCCATTCCTCAACCTCGAGGCTATAATGTTATGCCTTTGCCTCATCCGTCATGGCGAAATACTTCTTGGTTACAGAAAAACCCATGGTTTAACGATGAGCTTATTGTATATCTGCGTTGTTTAGTGCGTAAATTTTTATAAATTAAAATATTGAGAAAAAATATGGATCGTCTTGACCGAAAAATTTTACATCTTTTGCAAGAAAATGCGACACTTTCTGTTGCTGATATTGCTAAAAAAGTGGGACTTTCGACCACTCCTTGCTGGCGTAGAATTCAAAAACTTGAAGAAGATGGCGTCATTCAGCGTCGTGTTGCTGTTCTTTCTCCAGAAAAAGTAAACGCACACGTCACTGTTTTTGTGTCTATTCGCACAAATACACATAGTCATGAATGGTTTAAGCGTTTTTCAAAAATTGTGCAAGAATTCCGTGAAGTCATTGAATTTTATCGAATGAGTGGAGATATTGACTATTTATTGCGTGTTGTTGTGCCCAACATTGAAGCTTATGATCTTTTTTATAAAAAATTAATTTCTAAAATTGATATCCGTGATGTCTCATCTTCTTTCGCAATGGAACAGATTAAATATACAACGGAACTTCCACTTAATTATATTAAATTACACGACAAGACGCATGAACAAAACTCTTAAGATTTTTATATCCGTCTCATGACTTTTAGGCATTCAAACTTTCTTGTTCCAAAACTGCCATTTGTGCATGTGTTAAAACAGCGGCTTTGACGATACCAGCTGCCATAGCTGCTCCTGTCCCTTCACCAAGACGCATCCCCAAATCTAGAAGTGGTTCTTTGCCAATTTTTTTTAAAAGTTTACGATGAGCTGTCTCAGAAGAAACATGTCCAACAAGGGTATGATCAAGAGCTTTTGGATGCATTTTATAAAGAACCGCTGCAGCTACTGTTGCCACAAAACCATCTAAAATAACGGGTATTTTTTCTATTCTTGCTGCTAAAATAGCACCAACCATAGCAGCAATCTCACGTCCTCCTAAGCGACGCATTATCTCAAAAGGATCATTGAAATAATCCTTGTGCAAAGAAATAGCTGTCTTAACCGCTGCAATTTTACGCTGATAAAAATCACCTTCTGATTCCATAGCATTTCCTGTCCATTCTTCCACTTCCCCTCCAAACAATGCTAAGCATAAAGCTGAAGCTATTGCTGTGTTTCCAATTCCCATTTCTCCAATACATAAAAGATCTGTTCCACCCGCAATGGATTCCATTCCAAATGCCATTGTAGCAGCCGCACTCCGCTCATCCATTGCGGCATCCTTCGTAATATTCATTGTTGGATATTCTAATGCTAAATCAAATATTTTTAATCCAAGATCATAAGCAATACAAATTTGATTGATAGCAGCTCCACCAGAGGCAAAATTTTCTACCATTTTTTGTGTCATAGATTGTGGAAATGGTGTAATATTCTCCTCTACAATACCATGATTTCCAGAAAAAATAGCGACCAAAGGTCTCGTTACGATAGGTTTTTCTGTACCCCTCCACCCCGCATACCAAACAGCAATATCTCCTAGTTTTCCTAATGTTCCTTGCTCTTTTGTTAAGTCTTTTTGCCGTTTTTTTGCCAAAATTATAGAAAACTCATCAGCAACAGGTAAATTTGTAAGCAAAGCACGAAAATCATCAAATGGACTAGCGGTCATAAGGATACCTTTTAAAATCTACAATGTTTATGAAAATCCCGTCATATATACAGGATATGAATAATTTATTGTTTTTTTAACAGTGCTTTAAAAATGTTAAATACTATGAAAGCAATAATTTCTACATTCTATTTTCAACCCTAATAACAAACGTGCAAGATTCAAAATGTTATTAATATCTTATGATTACCTTTACAGTGATACCCTTAACCTATTTTTTATTTAATAGGCATAATCAGCATGCCGTTTAATATATACATTCCAACAATTCTTATGCATAATAAAAGTTATAAACTTTCAAAAACTTATAAAATTGAAGAGATCAAAATTATCGCAAAGACATCCAAACGCAAAGGATCTCAACTTTAATATATGTTAATTATTAGGCTATTATTAAATGAGAGCATAAAAAGCTTCTTTTAAAATACATATATCTGCATTTGGTTTTGTCGCATCATTTGATAATATTTGCCTCCATCGACGTGCCCCACCTCGCCCATGAAATAAACCAATCATGTGACGTGTCACATGAGAAAGCCGCCCCCCCGATGCAATATGTCGAGCTGTATAATCACACATAACCTCAATAAGATCACTCTCACTCAGATTATTTTGCGTCTCACCATAGAGTTCAAAATCAATATGTTTTAACAAAGCTGGATTATGATAAACTTGGCGACCAACCATGACAGCATCACAGAAAGTTAAGTGTTCTTTGATCTCATCAATCGATTTAATTCCACCATTTATCCCAATGAATTTATGAGGATATTTACGTTTTAATTTGTAAACTCTTTCATAATTAAGGGGCGGAATATTACGGTTTTCTTTCGGACTCAATCCTTGCAGCCATGCCTTGCGTGCATGTATCCAGAGCGCATCACATCCAGCATTCCAAACCTGATTAGCCAAAAGATCTAACGCTAACTCTTCATCTTGTTCGTCCACTCCAATCCGACATTTGACAGTTACAGGTATAGTAACCTCTCGTTTCATCGCTTCCACGGCATTTGCCACAATGTCTGGATGTAGCATCAAACAAGCCCCAAAGACACCTGCTTGAACACGATTTGATGGGCACCCGACATTAAGATTTATTTCGTTGTAGCCAAAATCCTCAGCAATTCGTGCAGCTTCTGCTAACTTTCTCGGATCAGCCCCCCCTAGTTGTAATGCAACTGGACGTTCTTTATCGCTAAAAGCCAACAATTGTTCGCGAACACCATGAATGACAGCATCTGCTACCATCATTTCCGTATAAAGGAGAGCTTTTTTCGTTAAAAGACGATAAAAAAACCTGCAATGTCGGTCTGTCCAGTCCAACATTGGTGCTACTGCAAATTTTATAGGCGATGGAAGGTTGTAAAATATCATGAGGGTATTACTCTCACGTCCCTATAGCTCTCTCTTTATACATAGAAAAATACTTACTTTTAGTTTACGGAAAATTTTATTCTCTTATACTATCATGAGTATAATAACAGTTCATTATTTTCAATTGATATCAAGGTTTACTACAATCAATCATGATAAAACACAATATCGCATTTCTCATAGATTAGTGTTTAGGTATATAAACATGAAAAAAGAAGATTTTCACCATAATATAAAAAACTCATTTACAAGTTCTTCTTACGCTCATCAAGCCTCCATCCTTACATGATTTAGCACAGCATTTAAGATAATAAATGCTAAACTAACACATTATACAATTTTTTATAATAGATTTAATTTTCTTTAGATTTTTTTAACTTATTGTGCAAATAAATGCTACAGAAAGTATCTTTATCTTCTCCTAAAGAAAGAATAAAAATCCTTATTTCACATGAATCTAATTATAAATCATTTTTTTCAATGAGTTATTCTTGGTAACATTCTTGAATTTCACTTTATAAGATAGACAAATTTCATCCTAAATATTCTATCTAATTTTGCCATTTTGTGATTCTTGCAAAAAAAACTAAAATCAGGGTATAGACAGCCATTGCCTTTTTAATATCTATGACTGATATCAGTATCTCTTTAAGGAAAATATTTTACAATATTGCAGATAAAATCTGTAAAATAAAATGATCATAAAAGTTGTTCAATCTCTTGTTGGCTTTGCATATAGGAAGAAAGAGTATCAACCTCTTGTTCATTAAATAGGAGACCCAGTTTTGAACGACGCCATAACACATCTTCACATACTTTAGCCCATTCTTTTTCCATCAACCATTTTACTTCTACTTCATAAAGCCCATGTCCAAAATTTTTTCCTTTATTTGCCTTACCATGTGCAAAGATCACCAATGCTTCCGTACCGTAGGAGCGTGCAAGCCTGCGATGTGTAAAAGCATCTAAATCTGGCATCAAAAGAGCAATCCTATTTTCGATTGTATCTAATTTGTTATAGGGAAAATCACCCCCTGGAAGTACTGCCTTAGCCGTCCATGATGCTCTCTTTTTACCAAGCTCTTTTTCAACAAATTTCATCGCATCTTCAGCCAACTTACGATAAGTTGTAATCTTTCCACCATAAAGATTAAGTATCTTTGGTGTCGTTCCTGTTCCCATTTCTTTTAAAACATAATCGCGCGTAATTTCTTGTGCTTTTGAAGCTCCATCATCATAGAGTGGACGAACTCCCGAGTAAGACCAGACAATCGTTTCAGGCAACACTGGTTGTATGAAATATTCACTGGCTGCTGCACAAATATAATCAATTTCTGTATCAGTAATATGAACGTCAGCCGGATCTCCTTGATAATTACAATCTGTTGTTCCAAGTAAGGTAAACTCTTCTTGATACGGAATAGCAAATATAATACGCCCATCACCATTTTGAAAAATATAAGCACGATCATGAGTATAAAGCTTGGGAACCAAAATATGAGAACCTCTAACAAGCCGTACTGGTGAATGTTCTTTACAATCTAATATGCTTGCTAAAACATGATCAATCCAAGGACCTGTCATATTCGCGACATAAGAAGCTGTGACACTATATTCTTTGCTACTTAACTTGTCTTGAAGAAAGATACGCCATTTATTGTCTTCTTTTTTTAAAGAGAGAACTTCTGTTCGTACTTTTATATCAGCTCCCCACTTTTCTGCATCACGAGCATTGCCAATAACTAAACGCGCATCATCTACTCTTGCATCAGAATATTCAAAACCTCTCTGATATTCTTTCTTCAGTGTAGAGCAAAATTTTTGTGAAAAATTAATCGTTTTACTGCGCCACAATTTCTGATTCCAATTCCCTAAATAATCATAAATAAAAAGTCCAAAACGCAACATCCAAGCAGGGCGCAATTCTTTATGATAAGGAAGGAGAAAACGCAAAGGACGCACAATATGTGGAGCCATACGTAAAATAATCTCGCGTTCTTTCAATGCTTCACGAACAAGTTTGAACTCATAGTGTTCAAGATAACGAAGCCCACCATGAATAAGCTTTGTTGACGCACTTGAGGTCCCAGATGCAAGATCGTTCATTTCAGCCAATCCCACTTTAAATCCGCGTCCTGCTGCATCTCTTGCCAATCCACAGCCGTTTATCCCTCCTCCAATGATAAACAGATCATAATGTGTTGTGGTTTTCATAATTTCACTTTTCATTATTTAATTTTGTTTCTCAGTACTCAATAAAGCAACAGGAAAAAATAATACAAATGTTCTTCATTGTATTATCAACGTACTTTTTCCTAAAATAAACACGCACAAAAAGCTTTTGATACCCTTATACATCAAAACAACATTTGACAAATTAAAGAGATTTTTTTTATCTTTTACAAAACATAATCCTTACCAAGCCAAGGTTTATCATATGAAATCTTTTTAGAGAAAAATTGATGTTTTTTCTCATTCTTAAAGATACACTATAACTAAATGCTTCATTGCACATAGATAGCGCTTTTCATATAGTTCACTCAATGACACCCTAAAAAATGTGAAGGTATACAAATGAATTATCACTCTCAAAACTCGAAAATAACACTTTTTTCAAAAATTTTAGTCATAGTTATGTCGAGTATTTTAATCTTTTTACCTTCTTTATCAAACGCAACATCACACTCAAAAACAGCAAATGATTTAAGCTTAGAAAAGCTTAAATCACAACTTTTGGAAGATTCTAGCTTTTTATCTAAGCTTAAAGAAAAAATGATACCACATACTGATTCTCATCATATTCAACAAATCGTCAGAGAGTATCTTCTTACTCATCCAGAAATTATGATTGAAATGCAGCTTATTCTTCAAGATAAGCTGGAAAAACAGAATGAATACGAAAACCAAAAACAAACTTCTGTCATTCATTCATTAGAAAAAGAGATTTTTCATTCTCCTCATGACGCTGTTTTGGGAAACCCAAATGGTAAAAGAGTGCTTGTCAATTTTTTTGATTACAACTGTGGTTATTGTAAAATTTCCTATTCAAATATAGAAGACTTGATAAAAGAATATCCAGATTTAAAGGTTATTATCAAGGACTTACCAATTTTAAGCTCTGATTCTATGGCAGCCCATACTGTTGCCTACGCATTTCGAAAACAATTTCCAGAGAAATATCCTCAGTTTCACAAAACGCTTTTAATGTATCAGGGTCGTGCAAATGAAGCTAAAGCTATTAAAGTAGCTGTTTCATTAGGAGCAGATGAAAAAAAACTACATAATGCAATAAAAGATCCCACTCTGCAAAACGCTTTTAAAGAAAACATTCAAATTGCCTCTGCACTTCATATTACGGGAACACCTTCTTACATCATTGGTGATAAAATATTCATCGGCGCAGCCAGACAAGATATTCTAAAACAAGCGATAGATAATACACAGTGAATACCTGATCCGTTTTAGGAAGAATACTGTAAATGAGGTAATTTTATGCTTTCTCTTTTTTGATAACAGGCTTATAAGTGCAATTTTACGTAAAGCAGATACAAGTTTTAAATTGCAAAGTATAATGATTTAAAGGAAATAAAAATCTTTAAAGCCTCAAAAGATGTCATCCCTAATCTAGAGATATTCGGTCATAAAATGAGATAATGACGATCTTCATTGATCAAGGAGTTAGAAATAAAATGGCAACAAAAAAAATGGATTCGGCAAAAACCGCAATTGATACGAAAATTATTCGTGATCTTGCTGAAATTTTGAATGATACAAATTTAACGAACATTGAAGTTGAACAAGGGGAGCTTCGTATTTGTGTCTCACGCCAAAATACCTTAACTTCTTCTGAGCAAGCAATCTATGCCCCTGTTTCTACTCCTACTTTTTCTGTAACATCTTCTCCAGTTCCAACAGCTGAATCTCCTATACAATCTATCCAAGAAGATAAATCAAAAAACACAATAACCTCTCCAATGGTTGGAACAGCTTATCTTGCACCCTCACCAGGCGCACAACCTTTTGTAGAAGTAGGACAAAATGTTTCTGAAGGGGAGACATTACTTATTATTGAAGCCATGAAAACAATGAATCAAATTTCATCACCGCGCTCCGGTACGGTAACCACTGTTCTTGTCAAAGATGGTCAACCTGTTGAATTTGGTGAACCACTTATTATTGTTGAATAAAGCGAGGGGCAACCATGATTCGAAAAATCCTCATTGCTAATCGAGGAGAAATTGCTCTTCGCGTTTTACGTGCATGTAAAGAACTTGGCATAAAAACCGTGGCTGTTCACTCTACCGCTGATGCAGATGCAATGCATGTTCGTCTTGCTGACGAAAGTGTTTGTATTGGCCCTCCTCCCGCTCGTGATTCTTATTTGAGTATTCAGCAAATTATTGCTGCTTGTGAAATTACAGGAGCGGATGCTGTTCATCCAGGTTATGGCTTTCTTTCTGAAAATGCAAAATTTGCAGATGTTCTAGAAGCCCATGATATTACATTCATCGGTCCAACAGCTACTCATATCCGCATCATGGGCGATAAAATCGAAGCAAAGAAAACCGCCAAAAAACTTGGTATTCCTGTAGTTCCAGGTTCAGATGGAGCAGTCACTGAAGAATCAGATGCTTTACGCACTGCTCGTGAAATTGGTTATCCAGTTATTATAAAAGCTTCTGCCGGTGGTGGCGGACGTGGTATGAAAGTCGTTCATTCTGAACAAGAATTTTCTATAGCTCTCAAAACAACGCGTTCAGAAGCGAAAGCTGCTTTTGGTGATGACGCTGTTTACATAGAAAAATATTTAGAAAAACCCCGTCATATTGAAATTCAAGTCATAGGTGATGGTGCGGGAAATGCTATTCATTTAGGAGAACGCGATTGTTCACTTCAACGACGGCATCAAAAAGTATGGGAAGAAGCTACGTCACCTGCACTTAATGAAACTGAACGGAAAAAAATTGGAAATATTGTTGCAAATGCTTGTGCCCAACTTGGATATCGTGGAGCTGGTACTATTGAATTTCTTTATGAAAATGGCGAATTTTATTTTATTGAAATGAATACACGTTTACAAGTCGAGCATCCTGTAACTGAAGCAATTACAGGTATAGATTTAGTCCACGAACAAATCCATATTGCATCAGGCTGTAAACTTTCAGTGACACAAGATGAAGTCTGTTTTTCTGGTCATGCCATTGAATGCCGTATTAATGCAGAAGATCCTATTAACTTTACGCCATCACCTGGAACCATTACACATTTTCATACACCTGGAGGTTTAGGGATTCGTGTTGATTCAGGCGCTTATTCAGGTTATCGCATTCCTCCTTACTATGATAGCATGATTGGAAAGCTGATTGTTCATGGACGTACCCGTTTAGAATGTATGATGCGTTTACGGCGTGCTTTAGATGAATTTGTCGTCGATGGGATAAAAACTACACTGCCTCTTTTTCGCGATCTTATTAATAATCAAGATGTTGCTGATGGTAATTATAATATTCACTGGCTAGAAAATTACCTTGCTCATCAATCAAAGTCTTCAGATTCGTAATTCGATAGCAAAACGGTGCATTCTTATAAAAGATTCTATAAGATATCAACATAAGGATAGTTCCAACCTTGCTGTAAAAAGTGGAAAAAGGAAATAAATTGGTTATTTTTTATATAGTTTTCTTTTAATATACATAAAATTTAATAATTTTCTGTTTTCCTTTTTGTTAGTTTGTGCTAACTCCTACATGGTTACGCCCTTATAGCTCAGTTGGTAGAGCACCTGATTTGTAATCAGGGGGTCGGGAGTTCGAGTCTCTCTGGGGGCACCATTTTATTTCTTAAACATATTGAAATATATAGTTTTTTTCTTTAAATAGCTATTTTCAGACCACCTTTTAGACCACCTTCTACAGTTTATATAATTTTACCTAATTTGTTCTTATTTGCTCCGTATTTTTCTTTGGAGTAAAAGCTAGGATCTCTTTTTTTCTCC
>NZ_JBHIPQ010000057.1:0-2482 GCF_042196125.1 Bartonella sp. AP280QHHD
AGACTTTCCAAGATTTCGCTACTGCCAAAACCTTCAATTTTAAAGTGAAGGGTAATTTGTCTTAAAAAGTCGATTTGTTCTTGGTGTGTGTTGATGAAATTATCGCTTACTTCTGTTCTACGTATGGTACTGCCGCGATGTTTTCCCATAATGATTTGATTGGTGATACCCGAGAGCCAATCGGTGCGTTGTTCATGCCAAAAGTCTGTTGCGGGTTCAAGGGTTACTGTACCAGGCAGGGGTGCAAAATTTTGATAAGGATTGATTTTTTCGCAAGCCGTTGTCAACTCTTGCGCAATGATCACTTCATTTGTCCAGTCAAGGGTGACAGGCGCTTTTAAAGGAGCAGTATAGAATGTTGGATCAATGGCAAGCTGTAAAATGCCGTTGCCTACAGCACCTGTTTGTTGAAAGCCTTCATCTCTGTAACTATCATCAAGAAAAGGGTCTGCAAACATGCCCTTTTTGGCAACAGGTTCTTTAGAGTCAACATTGCTTTTAATACGCTCTAATTGCATCAATCGATCAAGCGAAAGCACTCGTTGAAAATAGCGCCACATTTCATCATAGGGGGCAACACGGGTGCCATCATTAACCACAACCGGCGTTTCAAGCCAATTGTTGGTAATGGTTGCAAGGGACAACACATCATCAGGGACACTGGGTGCCATGGGATGATCTACTGAGATACCTTTGATGTAAACCACATTGCCCCCTGTGTTCAGTCCTATGCGGTCAATGCGGGGGAGTTTGTAAGTGTAACTGACGATAATATCACCACCTTGCGCCCCACCTGAGACAGTGATTTCCTGCGCTGTTACTTTATCAGCCGTGATTTTTGCGCGATAGCGGTAAGTCACCTTATAGCTGCTCCCTGCTAAAGGTTCGTCTCCCACCGGTGCCCAATCAATGGTGTCTCCTGTTTTTTTAAAATCTGTGCCTTCTTTAAATTCCTTGCTTCCTTGAACGATTTTGATAAACGCGGTGATGCTTTTATCAGGAACACCATCACGCCCAGCGGCAACGGCACCACGGGTGACGTTAACGGTTTTTTCTTTTGTCAACAAAAGAGACTGAATATCGGCAATAGGAAAATAATAGGGTTTAAAGGTGAAACTTGTTTTCCCTTTTGGGGGCGCAAAAATATGCGTTTCGCTAGGAACAACGCTTGTCGAAAAGTCCTCGAGTTCTTCATGACGCAAAGCCGCTAAGCGTTTGCGTTTAAAGCCATTGATATTGGCTTCTCCTTCTTGAATACTAAACACTTGGCAACCGTTATTGGCTCCCAATGCGCTCACACGGCAGCCACTCACGATATAATGCCCATGGGCGCGGTCGTACGTCGCAATAGCTTGCATGGCGGGTTCAAGCAGTGAGGGCGATTTTTGATCAATCAGAACACCATCTTGTAAAATATAAACCGGAAAGAAAGTGCCATTCTGCGCATCCTCTTTCAGTGCCCAAACAAGCTGTGCTGTTTCGCGTGCCGCTCCGGGCTCTCCTTCTGCTAAGGTACCAGGGACTTGCCCCAATAGCTCTGGATCATCTTCGTGTGTTATCCATTTTTTTTGCAGCTTCACACCAATTTCCAAGCGCCCAATCATGGCAACATTGTTGAGTACAGCTGGTGCAACGGGGAAAATATCGCCGGCAATATAAATCTTGCCATCCGTTAAAGTGACGGTCCTTGTGTCTTTGTTGACAAAAGCATCAGCGCGTTCAACGCGGTCTCCTTCTTTTGCCACAAGGCGCCCCAAGCGGTCATGCCGCCCCCTTATAATGGTTTGAACCTCATTGAGTTCACCACTTTGAATAAAGGGACGCGTGCCATAAAAGACAACGCTTTGTTGTTCCTCTTTGCCGCGAGATCTGTCAATTGCAAAGGGTAAACCACTTTCATGCTTCATATTAAAACCTCAATAAAATCTTGAATTGTTCGCGAACATCGGCACGCAAAGAAATATTGATGGGTGTTTTGAGTATCTCGACACCACCATTCAGTTCATTGACGTCACACCAAAGCTTTCCAAGGGGGATATCTTGTTTGGGAATGCCGTGAACGAGAATAGAAACAAATGCTGCTTGTTTGCCATCAACATCGTGAAAATCTGTGCGGGCTGCAACAAGAAGCGCCGTGCCCATCGAGGAGGGCTGGAATCTGTTACCACAATGGCTATACACACCATCCAAAGCCTGTTCGACAGGCGCTACAGCATAGCATCTGCGATACCCAATCACGCTATTTTGGCTGTCTCTTAACACGAGATAAAGCGTGCGACCATGAAACCATTCTGCCATAAGCATATCGCGTTCATGTTTTTTGACCGAACACCACGGAAAATTTGCCAAATCCCAAGGATAATCAATTTGGTTCCAGCTTAACTCCTCGTCAAAGTCATCTATCCAATTACCAATAAGCCTGCCTTCTTCTCTTGTGAGCGTGTGATTGATCTCTGTTGTGCGCCCAAAGGAAAACAAAGTG
>NZ_JBHIPQ010000058.1:0-3274 GCF_042196125.1 Bartonella sp. AP280QHHD
CTCTGTTTCTGTTGGGTTTGGTGCTGGACAAACGGGTGGTGGGGGCTCCATGAGCGCCTCTTTCCAAAACGATAAATCCTCTAGTGATTATCATAGTGTTGTGGAACAATCAGGCATCAAAGCGGGTGATGGCGGCTTTAATATCATAGTTAAAGACAAAACAATGCTGACCGGAGGCATCATTGCCAGCACCGCGCCGGCAGATAAAAACAGCCTGACCACAGGAAGCATTAGCACCAGTGATATCAGCAACAGTGCCCATGCTAAAGCCAGCAGCCATGGGTTTAGCATTTCTGGGAACGACACGATAAAAAACATTGCCAAGAATGTTTTAAATCACGGCAAAGCCAAGGATGCAGCAGAAGGAGAAACCAAATCTGCTATCAGTGATGGGACTATCATCCTTACTGATANTTTTAAATCACGGCAAAGCCAAGGATGCAGCAGAAGGAGAAACCAAATCTGCTATCAGTGATGGGACTATCATCCTTACTGATATAACTGGACAGAGGGCGATGGGGCAAGATGCTGGACAAATCATTGGTGCACTCAACCGCAACACCGCTACAGCCCACCAGGCAGTAGGACAGCTAGATGTCGCACCGCTTGAGGATATATTGCGTAATCGTTTAGGTATGAGAAATAAATGGGTAGATGAATGGTTTGATATATGGGATGGGGTTCGTAAAATGGCATTTTATGTTGACCATCCAGTGGGTGAGGTTGCGCATGATGAAAATGGCAATGTCCTCTATTTAACCGATGAAAATGGAAAACCTATAAAAGGCAGTGATGGAAAATATATCACTCTGTATCACTTTTTAAAGCCAGAGGAAGAAAAGCATTTACAAAAAGGCCCTAATGGTGCTGTTTATATGTTCTACAATGGCATTTTTAATTCACCAGATGAAGCAGCCGGTAATGCTGTCCAATTGGCTGTTAATAAAAATGGTCCCCTTTATTTTACATACTTTCCCCAAGCTGATGATGTGCTGGTAGAATTAGGGGTAGCATATTATCAAAAGTTTTGGGAGGGTAGCACTTGGGGATTGAGTAATTCGACCAAGAAGTTCCAAGATTTTATCTATCGTTATGGCAATGACAATGCTATTGTTAGTGGGCATAGCCGGGGTACCTTAACAATACGCAATGGAGCAAATGACTTGCAAGAACATGGTATCCACAGTGTAGCCAAGAAAACAGACTTCTATCTTGTTGGAGCGGCTGCTCACATGCAATCGATGGCCAATACAGTAGATTATCTAAGCGATGGCGAAAAAAATTATATCTACATACAAGGTCATATGTTAGACCCCATTAGTACAGTGATTGGTTACAATTGGCCTACGGCTTATAAGGCACCTTTAAATCTAGATTTTTCACTTTTGGAGAAAGGTATAAAAAATCCTTTTTATATGATGATATTTGCAGCAAACAGTTTATTTACTATAGCAACTAATCCTCTCAGAGAGATGGGGAGAGCGGTCTTGGGCCTTAACCCGAGCCCCCATAATTGTTATGCTGATGCGAGTCGTGAGTGTCAAATTAATTATGGTTCATTTAGTTTTAACAAACTTTATTCAACGAGAACAGGGAACAAAAAATGAAAATGTTGTTTAATTTATTAAGCCTGCTCATTCTGTTAACGGTTGCTGGATGTGATATTGAAAACATTGATAAACCTCCTCGAGGAGAGACGGCTGTGTGGGAGAAGCTAGGAGCAGATTCTACGGAGGTAGGAAAAGCATTGCTAGAGTGTGGTTTGCCACACCTTAATTATCTTGAGGATGAAGTTCAAAAGTTAAGCAACAATGAGAATGCAACGATTGATGCTTGCATGATCCAAGCAGGATTCCATTATAAAGGGAGAGCTAGCTGGTGTTCTCCTTTTAACGGTAGAGACCTCCCCATTTGTCAGGCTGGTGCTGTCATCCCGAAGAGAAGTGTCGAAAAGCGCTTAAACAGCCCGTTTTGTAAAAAATATAAAAATGCGGATGAATGCCAACCTTAAGTTTTGCTGTTTGTGATGGTCAACAATCCCTCATCCTTGCTTTGCTTGAAATGACGGGATTGTTTCCTCAACTAACCATTTCAATATTGTTCACCGTTGTTTTAATGAAGCGGTGACAGGAAATATCAACAGGCTTATGAGCTTTTTTATTGTAAATAAATCCATTGAAAGAGGGGAAGAATGAAGAAAATCTTAAAACTGTTGAGTTGTATAGCTCTGTTAAGTATCACTGGATGTGTTAACTCAATTCCCTCACTTTCTCCAGCATTATGGAGAAATAAAATACTTTTAGAATGTGGAGTACCGGACCTTAATAAGGTTGTGGCGCTAGATTTGAATCAATTTGCCAGTATTGAAATGTGTATGGCGCAATCAGGTTTTCGTCCTAGCTTTACAATACAAGAATGGTGTGAAAACCATAAATCGGACAATCTTCCCATATGTCGTCCTGGTGCTGTCATGCCTCAGCGAAGTGTTGAGAGACGCTTAAATAGCCCTTATTGTAAAAAGCATTCAGAACAACTTGAATGCCAGCCTTAAGTCTTGCTTCAGCAGAGAAAGCCTTGTCCGTTTTTACGTGACAAGGTTTTCTTTTTATGCCGCGTCGTTATAACGTTGCTGTTTTGCTTGCTCGATGACATTCAAAAGATCTGATTGTAACCAACGCGATAAAAAACCAAATTTTAAAGGTTTTGGGAGAGAGCCATTGGTTACATGACGGCGAAATGTTGAGACACTCATATGAAGCAATTTTGCACTTTCACGGTCTGTCAAAAGAATATCATTTTCTGTCATTCTAAAATCCTTTCATTCTCAAAAAATAGAAACAAATCATAACCATTTATTAACCACATTTTAGTTCACTTTTGAAGGTATTTTATTTATAGAAAACAATATTTTATCATATAAATTCTCATGTGATAATTTATGACTCTTATTGAGAAAGAATGAGAGAGAAGAGAGCTAAAGTTATCCACAGATAATGGGGTAAATTACCCCATATCTTAAGATTGACCCGTGACATAAGCCGCCCATTTCTCCATATAGACACGGCGCTGTTCTAGATAGTCAGTACGACGATAGGAGCGCTCTACTTGTCCTCCTACTGTATGACTTAGAATAGTTTCAGCGACCTCATAGGGAGCATCGGTTGTTTCTGCTAGCCAATCGCGTAAACTAGAGCGAAAACCATGCGGGCAGGCTTCAAGTTTATTGTCTCTCATATATTGAGCCATACACTTCTCAGCGAGGGGACCGCGACCT
>NZ_JBHIPQ010000059.1:0-8275 GCF_042196125.1 Bartonella sp. AP280QHHD
AATCCATCAATTGTGAGATAGACGACATAAAGCCATCGACAATCGAATTAGCCAGATCTTCGCCCGCTTGTTCCATACCAGCCTTGGCAGCATCAGAGAGCTTTTCACGGGCAAAAAAGCTCTTTCTAAACTGGAACTTCTTAAAATCCCCTTTTTACACCTCTCTCAAAGCAAAGATAAAACTGCCAAAACACGTGAGAGTCATCTAAGGATAATTGCATGAGACCATAACAGCTATAAACAGACTCCAATATTTGTATCATATTATTGTAACGATTTACTTACGTATAAAAGAAGAAGATAAAATTGTAATACAACTAAAAGTTCATACGGTTAATCAAGAGAAATTATATAGCATCACAAAACATCAATTGTTTGAAGATTATAAGTAAAAAATTGATCAAAATAAAAAGCTTTTCTTATGAAAAAGAAAAGAGTTGCCCATGAGTAGATATTATAAACTCTAACAAAGGGCATAACTTGATAATTATACCGCAACAAACTAATAGAAACAGCCTTCTTGATAATTCTGGACAACATGTGCTAGCAAATTATGAACACACCCTTGACAAACTCCCCTTTCTTCAAAGATGAAAGCCTAAAAAGAAAAATAGAATAACAAACCATTATTCTGCTTTGTATTAAAGCTCAGTTCACATTAAACCATTGCACTTATAGCGTATAACCTGAAATCTTAGCAGCTTTGAAAAAAAATATGTCTGATTTTTCACTCTATTCCTAAATAACATTTAGACACTCCTACTGCTCTTCAAGTCCGCACATATAATACGTTTTTTCCCTCATGCTTTAAGACAAAGAAACAAATCCTATTATAACTTACTGCAACTTGCCGAAAATTGGGTGTCTTTCCCTATAACACCAAGATCTTTAATTAAAAGCGGTTTTCCTATTTCTCCATTATAGGCTTTAACGTGAATGGTCTTGCCTTTCACATCTATGAGGTAATAATCTCCATTAAAAAGCGCACCAGCTGTATAGATAGGGATATTTCCAAAAACCTTATCATTTTTCGCACGGCAATAAGACTGATAATGCGTGTGACCCACGAAGATTGCTTTAACATTATGAGAGGTAATAATTGACTTAAAGACCGACAAATCTTTAGCATTCTTTTTACGAATAAAAAAGGATTCACCATCAATGGAAGCAGCACGCGCATCATGAAAATTAATGATTGTCACTTTACCTCTTGCATCAGCAGCAGCTAAATCGTTCCTAAGCCAATCTAAAGATTTATTGATTTGCACTTCTGTAGACTGCCCCTTCAAACCAACCGTATAGCTTGGATAATTGTGAAGCTGCACATAGTGAACATCTCCATAATCCCAAGAATAACTCAAACTCCCCCTTATCGAGCGAATATTTCCACCCGAAATGGGAACCAAGCTTTCAGTAACATCTGCATTGAAATGCGATAATTGACTACGGTATTTTTTGATTTCCGATACCATTCTTGAAACTGCACTTATAGCACAAGCATCTTTGTAAAAGCTGAATTCTTGAGGATTTGTACAATTACCAACATTATTGGCATAATCGTGATTCCCTAGCCCCTCATAGACAGGTGCTCCAAGAGTTTTATAAACATTTTCATAATCATCATAGTTTTTTTGTTGTCCAAACTCCGTCAGATCACCATTGACAATATGGAATGCAGCTTTGTGCGCTTTTATCACACCAGCAACCTGCTCATTTATCTTTAACCATGGCTCTCTGTTTGATATTCCATTGGCATCACCAGAGTTTAAACGCCACGGTTGCGGATCAGCCATAATGATAGCAGTATAATTTTTTGTAAGAGACTTTTCTTTCATCGACCAATCCATGAATGCATCATGATAAAGCCTCTTGTCTCTTTTTATTTTTTCAGAATCAAGATTAAAACAACCAGAGAGAGTAAAAGCAATCACGGTGATTACCAATTCAACTTTATATCTCATAAACCTATCGCCATAAAAACGTTACATATTATATTAAAAAATTCCTCAGAAGCAATTTTTTAGATTTTATTGTCAAAAATATGTCAAAAATTCGAAATAACGAAAGCAATAATCCTTCAATGAAGGTGCACTTTGATGATATAAAAGCACTGTTGATTTCAAGCCTTCAACTTGAAGCATCTTCATTGATTAAGATTTATAAGCTTGGGCTCTGGCTCTTTCAAATGTCATCGATACATCAACAGCTTATAAAAACTTAGTCGTATACTATTAAAATATCCCCAACAGGAGAAAGAATGTATTCTTATACTAGAGCACCCAACTCCTTTGGATATCAAGATCAAATATATTAGAATATTATGATAAATAAGGTATAACTAATCAAAAGTGCTAGCAATAGTGTTTGATTATTACCGTCATCACTTACTTTGACAAGTTATAAAAATGCAGAAGTATTACAGAAAATACTATTATTACTTTATAAAAAATAATATAACTTATGTAAGTATTATAATAATATTTATAATTTCTATAATATAGATTTACAGCAAATTTAATTATATAATATAAATAATTACAAACACATTGTGTGTTAAATATAAATTAATACAAATTTAATATCATTTGTTTTTTAATTTTGACAAAAAACCAAAAATATCTTACCAAATAAAGACAATTATCGAAATTAATAACAACTATCCATTTTCACTTCTTCTTATGAAGTTTGCGGGGAAATGAATATTTGGGGGCTCTCATAAGGAGAATACTAGTGTATAAAACATCCCTTTTATCATGCACAGCTGCGGCTGCTATCATACTATTCAACATCCAGTTCACTGCACATGCTGAAACTCTTGGCGTTGCCAACGAAGAAAAAGATATATCCGGAAAAACGTACGAGACTATTTATGTAAAAGACAAAGGAAAAATCACCGGCAGTACTGTAACTGTAACTGGAAATAAAAACACAAATACAGACACAGGTAGCGATAAATATGTTGTAACAGTTGAAGGTGCTAACAGTGCGCTTGAATTAAATGGCTTAAATATTCAAGGCACTGATTCTGATGTTCGTTTTGGTATTTCTGTAAAAGACGGCGCTAACATCAACCTGACTGGGGGGAACATTACAGCTTCTCAAACTGGTGTTTATATTGATGATAGTAAGAATAGTAGAAATATACTACAAAATGTAGTGATATCAGATAATAAAAATGAAGCATCATCACTCCTTGGAATAGAAATAAACAACGAAAGTTTTATCACTTTAGAAAATGTAACAGTTAAGCAAGCAGAAACTGGTATACTTGCGGATGTCGTTTCTCAAGTTATAGTATCCGGAGGATCATTCGAAGGTAAAATGGATGGCGTATATGCTATGGGCGGCACCACCATTACTGTAGATGGCGGTACTAACATTACCTCATCTAATGGTAACGGACTCCATGCCGATGATGAAAATACCACCATAAAAATGACTGGGGGAAGCGTAACTGGAAAAGACGCAGCATTGTATACAAACGACGGTGGTCATATTAAAATCACGGGTGGTACTCTAACAGCTAAGGAAGATACCACAAGTGCACCTACTACAGAAGGGGATAACCCTGCATATAATAAGGGTACTAAAATTGAGAGTGGATTCGGCGCATTGTCTCAAGGTGAAAACAGTGTGATTGAATTATCTGATACAAAGATCAATGATGCGACAATCGGGTTAAAAACACAAGAAAGTGGCGCAATCGCAATGACTGGGGGAAGCATTACAGCGTCCAAAGTTGGTGCATTCTTTTTAGATAGCAAGAGCAAAGAAAACGAACTGAAAGATGTAGTGACATCAAGTGGGAAAGATGATGCGCCACTAATCAATGGAATCAAGGCAACTAACAGTAATGTCACTTTAAATAATGTAACAGTGACGCAAGCACAAACTGCCATAGATGCATATGATTCCACAGTAAAAGTCTTAGGAGGATCATTTGATGCAGAAAAAGCAGCAATATTTGCTCAAAACGGCGGCAACATCACTTTAACTGGCGGTGCAAAAATTACATCATATAACGATGCTGGACTCTATGCGGAAGGTTCAAAGTCCATCATCGAAATGACAGGAGGGAGCATTACAGCGAAAGAGGAAGCAGTAACGACAACATACGGTGGCCATATTACTGTTACAGATGTCACCCTAAAAACAAATGGTGATGGACTTGGTGTAGCTTCTGATGACCTTGGTAGCATGATTGAATTACTTGGAAAGACAACGATTAGTGATAGTGCAATCGGGCTTCAAGCACAAAACGGTGGTGTAATCAAGATGACTGGGGGAACCATTACAGCTTCTGCAGCTGGTGCTGGCTTCTTAAACAGTAACAGCCGTGAAAACAAACTAGAAAATGTGACAATATCGAGTGGTAAAGACGATGCGCCACTGAACTTTGGAATAAAAGCAGATAAAGGTACCGTCACTTTAAAAGATGTAACAGTGACTCAAGCAGCCGCCGGTATATTTGCAGATCATGATTCGACAATAACAATCTCGGGAGGATCATTTCATGCACAAAATGCAACAATATCTGCTCAAAACGGCAGCGCCATCACTTTAACAAACGGTGCAAAAATTACATCATCTGATGATGTTGGATTATATGCTAAAGATTCAAACTCCTCCATCACAATGATAGAAGGAAACGTCACGGGAAAAGCGAGTGCTTTGGTTGCTGAAGATGGTGGTCATATTACTGTTACAGATGTTACCCTAAAAACAAATGATAGCGATAAGTCATTTGGTGTATTTTCTAATGGCGCAAATAGTGTAATTGAATTGCTTGGAAAGACCACAATTAGTGGTAGTGCAATCGGGCTTGCATTCCAAAATGATGGCGCAATCAAGATGATTGGAGGAACCATTACAGCTTCTGCAGCTGGTGCTGGCTTCTTAAACAGTAACAGTCATGAAAACAAACTAGAAAATGTGACAATATCGAGTGATAAAGACGATACGCCACTGAACTTTGGGATAAAAGCAGATAAAAGTACCGTTACTTTAAAAGATGTAACAGTGACTCAAGCAGCCGCCGGTATATTTGCAGAGAATGATTCGACAATAACAATCTCGGGAGGATCATTTCATGCACAAAATACAACAATATCTGCTAAAAGCGGCAGCACTATCACTTTAACCAATGATGCAAACATTACATCATCTGATAATGTTGGACTCTATGCAGAAGGTTCAAAATCCACCATCACAATGACGGGAGGAACTGTCACGGGGAAAGGTAATGCATTGGTTGCTGAAAATGGTGGACATATTATTGTTGCAGATGTAGCTCTAACTGTCACAGATGTGGCTCCAAGTGACGACTATATATCGTCTGGTGTATTTTCTGTTGGTGAAGGCAGTGTAATTGAATTACTTGGAAATACAACTATTAGTAATAGTGCACTCGGGCTTCAAGCACTAAACGATGGTGCAATCAAGATGACTGGAGGAGCCATTAAAACTTCTCTAGTTGGTGCTGGCTTCTTAAACAGTAACAACAGCGAAAACAAGCTAGAAGGTGTAAAGATATCGAATAGTAAAGACGATGCGTTACTGAACTTTGGAATAAAAGCAGATAAAAGTACCGTCACTTTAAAAGATGTAACCGTCATGCAAGCAACCAATGCCTTAGTTGCAGATGATCACTCGACAATAACAGCCTCAGGAGGATCATTTCATGCACAAAATACAACAATATCTGCTCAAAACGGCAGCGCCATCACTTTAACCAACAATGCAAACATTACATCATCTGATAACATTGGACTCTATGCAAATAGTTCAAACTCCACCATCAGCATGACGGGAGGAACCGTCACGGGGAAAGGTAATGCATTGGTTGCTGAAAATGGTGGACATATTACGGTCACAAATGTGTCTCTAAATGTTACAGATGTATCTCTAGGTGACGAAGATATATCGTCTGGTGTATTTTCTAATGGCGAAGGCAGTGTAGTTGAATTGCTTGAAGGAACAACGATTAGTAATAGTGAAATTGGACTTACAACAAACGATGGTGGCGCAATAAACATGACTGGAGGGACCATTAAAACTTCTCTAGTTGGTGCCGGCTTTTTAAACAGTAACAGCGGTGAAAACAAGCTAGAAGGTGTGAAGATATCGAATAATAAAGACGATGCGTTACTGAACTTTGGAATAAAAGCAGATAAAAGTACCGTCACTTTAAAAGATGTAACAGTGACTCAAGCAGCCGCCAGTATAGTTGCAAATGATCACTCAACAATAACGGTCTCAGGAGGATCATTTAGTGGACATGATGTAGGAGGAAGCGCCGAAGCCAGCAGTACGATTATCTTAAAAAACAATGCTAACATTATATCATCTAATGGCGAAGGACTCCTTGCAGACGGTTCAGGATCTAAGATCATAATGACGGGAGGATCCGTAGCCGCGAACAAAACAGCGTTATTCGCAATCAACGGTGGGCATATTGATGCCACAGATGTTGCTCTAACAACAGAGGGAAAAGGAAGCGGTGTATTTGTAAGTGGCAATGACAGCACAATTCAATTGCATGGTGATACAATAATTAACAATACTTTGGACGGCCTTGGAGCAGTTAACGGTGGTAAAATCATTAGCGAAAACTTATCGATAATCGGTGGTGAAGCACTTGAAGGCTCCGACAACGAACGCACTGGTATATGGACATCGGACTCTGGTAGTGAAGTTAGGTTAATGGGCAAAACAACCATTCAAAATGTCGATGAAGGGTTTTATGCAGACGGTGGAAGTAAAATCATTAGCGGAGATTTAACAATAACTGGTAGTGAAAATAAAACAATGACCGTTGGTGTAAACGTTGCAGAAACTGATAGTGCAATCGAATTAAATGGTAAAACAATCATTCAAAATTTTGATGTTGGTCTTTTTGCAGGAAATAATAGCACAATTAAGATGACGAATGGTTATATTGGAGCAGCAGAGAATACAATAAAAAATAAAATAGAAGCAAAAAAAGTTGCACTATGGGCGGCATTTAACGGACATATTGATGTCGTGAATACTTCTATGATAGCAGGAGTTGCTGGTTTGCAATTTATAGCTCTCTCTAATCCTGATCTAGATTATCCAGATGATCCACAAAAACGTAAAAGCAGTGAAATCAATTTAACCAATGCAGATATTCACGTTGAAAATGGCACAGGAATTTTTGTTGGAGCTTTTACTAACACAAACATGGAAGATATTCCAACTTTATCAATCGGTACAGCAAATCTCAAAAATTCAGAAATCCATGCTGATGTATTGTTAGGAGATGGTCTTTTCGAAGATCCAAAATCTTGGAAAAATGACAATTATTGGAACAATAAAGAGGTTAAAGCGATCTCCAATGGCACCTTCACCTTAAGCGCTGATCAGTCTACTCTAGAGGGCAGAGCGAATATTGCTAAAAATAGAACTGTACGTTTTGATCTAAAAAACAAGACAACATGGACACTAAAGACCAGTACAAAAGAAAAAGATGATGATGGCAATCTGCTTGATATTGCTCAAAGATCTCGTTCCGATATTTCTACGCTTAATCTCGATAACAGCTCTATTGTTTTTGATGGACTGGTAGAAGATCATTATCACACATTGCATATAGGTTCTGGTAAACCAGATACGCAAGAAGTCTACAACGCCTCTGGTGACGCAAAGATTTACTTCAACATTGCTTGGAGTGATGGCGTAGCAAGTGCCGATCAAAAAACCGATAGACTTCTGATCCACGGTGATGTCTCAGGCTCCACAACAGTTTATATCAAAAGCGATTCAGGAGATGAAAGTAGTGTAGTCAATGCTGCTGATCCTTCAAATATAGGTGGCCTCTCGCTCATTCAAGTATCTGGAAAAGCACAAGAAGACTCTTTCAAACTCGTAAATGGCTATACCACAAGAAATCGTTTGCCTTATAAATATACGCTAACGGCCTATGGACCAGAGTCAAGCCACGGTACAGCCGATGTTGCACAAAGCCTCTTTGATGAAAAGAATGAAAATTTCTGGGATTTCCGCTTACATAAAGAAATTCTTGAAACGGATTCTGGTTCTGGTCCAAGTGTGATCGTCCCTGTAGCACAAACGGCCAGTTACTTAGTCATGCCAAATGCTCTCTTCTATAGTGGATTAACGGATATGGCTAAACAAAACGCGCTTTTAGCCAATATCAGAACATCTGTCTTAGGAAAAGAAGAAGAAAAACAAACCGGTTTCTTCCTCTATACTTACGGAAACACAGGAACCTTATCTTCTGAACGCGGACCTC
>NZ_JBHIPQ010000060.1:0-7553 GCF_042196125.1 Bartonella sp. AP280QHHD
CGGCGTAATCGCATTTTGAAGCAATGGGAGCAGCTGTGTGATGATACCAAAGGTGCGCTCTTTCTCATTCGGGCTGGTTGGGGCATCATCGACAACAATGTCATACTCGACACTCGTTACTTCTTCACGCGTCAATGGAATATATTGCGCATTCTCCTCACCAGATATCCGTACCAAACGACCATCGGACAAGTAATTCTGTATCAGATGCAAAATAATCTTACCCTGCCTTTTGCGATACAAACGTAAACCATCAAACAGACAAGCAAGCAGATTTAAACTGGATTGGCGTCGTTGTGCCTCCAAAATACCCGCTTGTGTCACTTCCCTTGTACCAATGAATTCGGGTGATAAACCCGTCACCTGATTAATTGCTTCCTTAGCTTCATTAAACAGCTGGAAAAAGCCCTCTGGAAACTGTGCTACAGGCTTTGGTTGTATCTTGCCTTCTGCAAGAGCGCCATCTTCAGCAACTAGCAACGCATCAGCCCGCGCCCAATCTTGCATAGCCTGCCTGATGTCCTTAAACGCCCCTTCCTCGACAATAAGCCCCCCTTTGGATTGGCTATTAAGGATATACATCACTTGACTAAAATATTTATTCGCCCACCGTTGTGGATCTTTTGTCGGGCGCACAACCCCATAAAATTGCCGTTCTATCTTGTCAAAATACCCCGTTATACACTCCCAACCCAATTGACCAGCTGGAACTAAAGGTTGATCGGGGGATTCAAGCAACTTTCTCCCTAAAAAAGCACGTCTTACAACCTTTTTATTGAAAGCTGCCCCTTGAATATCGGGCATCATGCACTGGAGCTGCTTAAATTCTTCCTCGCTATAATCACGAAGTTCTCCAGTGCTTAAATCGGGTGCCTTGTAATATCGCTCGCTTTCAAACCAACGGCATTCAACAAGCGTGACCATCCGACGACCGTTTTCAACATCAATGCTCCCCTCATCGCTGTAATAATCAAGATCATTATAGTGAACACCTTCATGAGAGCTCCCATCCCTTGCCCAATCTGCACTCAGCTCTGTCCAATGAGATTTGGGAAACATCTGCTTAGCTACTTCTAACGGCTTGCGGTCTACATACCACAAACGTTGCGCATCGGTTAAATTCGGTTGCACCGCTGCACTATCCCAAACCATCTTTAACGGGTCTAAACGCGTAATGACCGGTTCACCATCGAGGCTGTTCTCATAATCAAGCCGTGTATCAGTCCACCCCATGCCGCAGATAACCGCATCTTGGAAAGCATCACTATCAGCGTATTCTGCATGCGCCATGTCCCGAAACCATTCTGCCGCACCGGTAAGCAATTCACTAGGCAATGCCTTCCCTACTTGACGGGGAATAAACTGCACTTCGCGCTTGTTATTACGCTCTGACCCCACAACGGCATTGACCAATGGGGCAATACGATTAAAGGTCATAACGGGGCGGCGTTGCTTTTTTAACGCCGATAAATCTTCTTCATTCCATTGATCACCATTGTAAAAACCAAAATCCTCCCGCGCATGTTCACGCCATTTATTCACATGCTCCACATCTTCTTTGTACCAGCTCACAAGCTTGCGAAATAAGCCTTCTGTCGACAAATCTGATGCGTTACTTTCTTTATCTAAATGCTCTTCATCATACATCATTCTGCCATCCATGAGGTACTCTCATATTCCGTTCTGCCGCTATAAGCTGGTCGCTTTTGTATTTCTTTTGGTGGTTTGTATGAAATACACATCAGTCCAAAGGCATCTGCCCCATGACTGGACCAATCATGCTCTGCTCCCAAGCCAATATTACGCTTCTCATCCCATTTCTCGTGATACCAGTTCAGTGCCTTACGTCCTGCTACTGTCGTCTTCTCATTAAACCAAACAGAAGGCAAAACACGGCGGACTGTTTCTATACGTATCTTAACAGCCCCTGCTCCCTGATTAGGGATAACTTTTGTTTGAAAGCCTGCCTGTTTAAGAGCGCTCTCAAAACTCACATTGTGCACACGGTCTCTGGTCGCACCGTCATGGGGGAGAACCATCAATGCCTTCTCATAACCATTTTGACGCAACCAACCGATATGTTCGGATAAAGGCTGTCCCTGTGCTTCGTAATAATCAAGCACTCTGATCTCTCTACCAACAAATTGCGCTATCCATATCGCCGTGGCATCTGCCTTGGCGCCTGTCCCCCCAATATCCCAAAAGGCGCGTATCTGCATTAAAGGATCACGAGCAACACGCCCTATCCGCCCCTCTTGCTCGGCTGCCAACATTTCCTTTTGATAATAAGCGCCTTGAACCGCTGTAAGATAAGCCCCTTCCCAGATATGCTTATAAGTCTCTGGACGGTTTCTCAGATCATCCAATCGCGCTTCATTCAAAATCTTGGGAAACTTCGGATTGTCTGACCAATTGATCTCTACACGCTTAATGGCTTCATTGTCTGAAAAGCGAAACCGCTTCTCAACGGGGGCATTCTCTCGCAACGGGTTCCATGTCACCCATAATTCTGCCCGCCATCCCTCTCCTTCTTCTCGCAAAGTCGGTATAAGCGTTTGCCAAGCCGTCTCTGTTACCGGCTCTGCTTCATCAACCCAACAAAGCAAAATGCGCCCCATCGATTTAATGCTCGCAATATTACGGTCCAGACCAGAAAACTGAAAGGCTACGCGACCATCTATCGACTTAATCGACGACTCCCCAACCTTGTAATAGTCCTTTAAAAAGTCATGCGCTTCAATGGCGCGCTTAATCTCCTCCAATGAACTCTCTGCCAAAGAATTCTGAAACTGACGTGCACAAAGAATGGTCCCCGATATCCCCTGCATACCAAATTGATAGCCTTTTAAAGCAGCCATCAAGGCAAATGATCTTGTCTTCCCAGACCCTCGTCCACCCCAAGCCGCTCGTACCAAAGCGTCTCCTGTAAAAATCGGTATAAGTTTTGGTACAATCTTAATCTGTCTTGTCGTCATTCATTGTTAAAGGAGCAATTTCTACACGCCCTATGATCTTAATGGCTCCCCCATCTTCACCTGTTACCTGTAAAGGCAACACCTTACCAAGCAACGCTAAATAAGCCGCAGGGCATCTTATTGCCTGCTTTTCGAGATAAGAGATTAATCCCTCTTTCCCATACTTATTGCCTGCCAATTCAGCAGCTTTAAGAATAGCCTCTTTCAAAAGGCGTGTATTCTTATTGGGTACACCTTTGACACGCCCCATTCCTGCCTTAGGGGGTTTATATTTTTTCTTTGTTTGAGAAATCTGTTCTGTATTTTGTGATGTCATAAAATACACCCTCCAGATAATAAAAAACCCCGCATTTGCGGGGATTTTGAACTGTACATTTCCCTCTCTAGACACAATACGCCTAAGTACAGTAATGTCATTAAATACGATTTGCTACACTTTGTCAACATAAAAATAACACATATTGATAATTTCAAAGGGAATCAGTTAAACAGCACTTATGAATAATTAAGGGTTCAAAATGATGAAATCATTATCCATAACACGCATCATAACATTTATAGCTTTCTTTTCTATATCAGCGCTACCTGCATCAGCGTCATTTGGATTTATAGACAAATTGACGCGTATGTTTACAAGTGTAGATACTATAGAGAAGTATAATCAACTTTACGACAAATACGCGAGTAAAGAATATACTGGCTTTACGCATTTTAATAAGCTAAGCCAAGCACAAGAATTTGTATACAGCCGTGGCCATCATAAGATGCCTTCCAAATTTGATCCTGTATTGCATCGTCACGTATTCGTTATTTTATGTGGACGCTTTGTGAATTTATTGCGGGGTGAGTATAATGAAGAAATGTCATGGGCAATGCTACCCAATGTAATAAGTCGTTTACGTTATGAACATAATTGGAGTGAAAGAGATTTTATGTGGGCATACAACGAATCCAATAACAGCAAAAATCCAATGATTTATTATGCAAAAAAATTTCTTAGTAATTCGACTGGAACTGGCATTAGCCCCAAAACACAAATGATAGTTGTAGTATCTGACGTGAGCACCGGTGATTATGAAAACACTAAACAAGTCGCTAGATTTTGCAGAGACTTACCAACGATATATGATATAATGAAACCGTAATAGAGATTGTCATTTACGATCAAAATGTTTCTGAAGCGCATTAAGAGCTATACGTAATGAAGGTACAAGATATGATAATGTTTGATCTTCTATAACGAGGCACTGTAGCGCTGCATAAAGGTTATATTGTCTATAGAGGCATTGGGCTTCTTTTAGTGCCTCTTGCGTGTTTATAAACTGCTCTGTTGCAAATTCTACCCATTTATCTCTTGCCTTATCATCAGATGATGATGGCATTTCGTCATAAATTGCATTAGGCAAGCCTTTTGCGCAAAGGTAATTATTCCTTATCTGTAGATATTGCTGGGCGGTGTCGTATTGCTCTTGAGTAAGCACGCCTTGCAAGCAAAGCCGCCCTATATAAGACCCAGAGAGTGGATTTTTTGCCTCTTGTAGCGTTAAACCAAAGCGTTTTGCACGCATTTCTATTGCCAATTTATCAACGGCTTCACGCAGTGCTTTTGCACGTGATATACGTCCGTTTGGTTCTCTTACCTGCCCTGCTATTTTAGGGCGTCCCCTTTTTTTATTTTTTTTCACTTATGTCCTCAGATGTCTGTTTAATATCTTGCCAAATTCTCTCTGATCTTGACCATGAAATTCGATTTAAAAAGAACAATAAAACCACTAAAATGCATATTACAGCAGCAACACCTAACTTAAGTTTTAAGTGACTTTGATCCCAAGAAAGTTTTAAGAGCAGAATGAAAAGTGTACTCAATAAAGCACCCATCACTATACTGTAATAACTCATTGATGTAGATGACATACAATCTCTTAACAGCTCTATATCATTCTCTGTAAGCATATAAACGGGTTCAGATTCTTCTGTACTAACCCTAGACTTCTTTTTACTATCCATTAAAGCACCTTCTGTTTAAAAAGGAACGCTATCATTCATAACGGTATGAGATGTATCAAGAGGTCTGTAAATGCTTCTGTCATAAGCAGATGACTGATCTTGATTATCATCATTTTTGCCATCTAAAAGCTTTAACTCGCCTTTGTACTGAGGCAATATGACTTCTGTTACATAGCGATCAACACCGTTTTTATCTTGCCATTTACGAGTTTGTAGTCGTCCCTCGATATAAACTTTGCTGCCTTTATTCAGATACTGGAGAGCTACTTTTGCCAAGTGTGGATTAAACACCACAATGGAATGCCATTCGGTTTTGTCTATTCTCTTATTGGTTGCCTTGTCTGTATAGCTCTCAGACGTTGCCATNCTTATTGGTTGCCTTGTCTGTATAGCTCTCAGACGTTGCCATTCGAAAATTGACCACCTCGATACCAGATGACATTGTTTTGCTTTCTGGATTGGCACCTAAATGACCAATTAAAATCACTTTATTAAGCATTTGCTTTCTGTCCTTTAATGGAAAATAGTACTTAGAACAAAACAAACTCACAACTGATGATAGTATAACACATTATGGTGTATTTTTACAAACAGAATTTATCATAACCCACTGAATCTACAGTGTGAATCCCATTTTTATTTTACTTAACAACTTGCTTTTTGATACGTTTTGTGCAATAAAGAGACGTTCTTTTATATTTCGGTTATTTCTTTTAATCGTTTATTTAGATCGCTAGCTGTTTTGATAATAAAAGCCGTATCAATTCATTTTGATGCGGTTTTTATGTATTAAGGCTTGCATTTTTACACGTTTTGTGTAATATACTTTAACATTTAAAATGTATAAGTTTCCAGTTGCAAACAAAAGCCGTGTCTTAAAGGACGCGGCTTTTTTTTATTCTATCTTTTAGACGCCACAGCCGCTTTAATCAATTCCTCTACAGTCTTTATCTATCTACAAAAGGATATTAAACCTGTAGAAATCTCTTTTCTTCCTGTAACCCATGCCCCCAAAATAAGTTGCGTATCTCCAAAAACACGCGCCCTGCCACCAATAATTGCCTTTCCATAAGCACGTACATTACCGTAAACCTTCGCAAACCCATTAACACACGCCTCATCACAAATTATTGCATTTTCAAAAACCTTCGCATGCCCCCAAACCATAGCAGCATTATAAACCTTGGCATCATCACCAACCCAGCAATTGCCATCATGTGATAAGTTGTATTCACTTTCAATAAAGCCCCCTAAATCTCCTTTTTTAACACTTCCAAAACTTCTTAAAGCTTTAATGCGATAAAGTGTTCTAACTCTACCATAGAGATGGTCTTTAACTTCTGTAGTTTCATTAGTAAGTTCATATTTTTTGGATACAGTTTTAGTGGTCATAGGTAGCTCCCTAATCTAATATTCAAACAAATTTTTAAATGAAATGGTTATAAGGAGGCGCCCCCGCACCGCCCTATTGTTTAATTAAGCAGCTTCTTTTTCACATTCTAATTCACATTCTAAATCGTCATCATTTTCCGATTCAAGATCAGCATCATAATAGTCTTCAAAATCATCATAATACTCATGACGATAATAATCATCTTCACTACCAAATTCGGGATATGCTTCATTCCAAATATGATCATCTGCTGTTAAAGAAGCGGCGCTATGAACATAAGAATCTCCTGAGATAAGAGCACCACATACAACGGCATCATCGAAAACACGCGCGTCATCACAAATATAAGCAGCACCGCTTATTTTTGCATTGCCTCCAACATGAGCATTATCACAAATGACGGCATCATCAGAAATATGAGCATGATCAGTTACATAGGCATTATCATAAATCTTTGCATTGCCTTCAATTACAACAGCACCTTTAATATGAGCATTCCCATAAAGACGCGCATTGCCTCCCATAAAAATAGCTTCAAAAATAGCATTCCCATAAATTTTTGCATTCCCACAAACGTCTACAAAAAAGCTTCTTACTTTTGCATTCCCAGAAACGCGGGCATTTTGAAAAACGCGGGCTTTATCATATACCCAGCACGTACCATAATGCGATAGGTTGCTTTCATTTTCTATAAAACCACCTAAATCCCCCGCCTTGACATCTCCAAAATCTTTTAAGGCGCGTATACGGTATAATGTGAGACCAGTCATATGATCTATTTCATTAGTCAATTCATATTTTTTGGATGGTTTTCTCTTTTTAACTGTAGCTTTCATGCTAGTAATCCTTATCGTAAAAAAGGTTTCTATTGACAGCCCATAAGGGCGTCGGGCGCTAGAAACACGGCGATAAGTCCGCTGTATGCTTTCCCCTAAAAGGGTATTGTATGGCATAACCACACCCGACAAAATCGTTATATGCTAGTGATAGCATAAAAGAAAGTCAGTATTTTGAAGATGGGAAAAACCTTATCGTGGTTTATCCGCTTATCGCTAAGTGTTTCTACACACTTGACGCTTTTCTAAACGAACCTTTCCTTAAAGTCAATACGTATTTTTTATTTTTTTCAATTTTTTTCATTTTGATACCTACCTAATTGAATACCAAGTGATTTTAAA
>NZ_JBHIPQ010000061.1:0-10634 GCF_042196125.1 Bartonella sp. AP280QHHD
CTCTGTTTCTGTTGGGTTTGGTGCTGGACAAACGGGTGGTGGGGGCTCCATGAGCGCCTCTTTCCAAAACGATAAATCCTCCAGCGATTATCATAGTGTTGTGGAACAATCAGGCATCAAAGCTGGTGATGGCGGCTTTAATATCATTGTTAAAGATAAAACAACGCTGACCGGAGGTATTATTGAAAGCACCGCGCCGGCAGATAAAAACAGCCTGACCACAGGAAGCATTAGCACCAGTGATATCAGCAACAGTGCCCATGCTAAAGCCAGCAGCCATGGGTTTAGCATTTCTGGGAACGACACGATAAAAAACATTGCCAAGAATGTTTTAAATCACGGCAAAGCCAAGGATGCAGCAGAAGGAGAAACCAAATCTGCTATCAGTGATGGGACTATCATCCTTACTGATACAACTGGACAAAGGGCGATGGGGCAAGATGCTGGANCAGAAGGAGAAACCAAATCTGCTATCAGTGATGGGACTATCATCCTTACTGATACAACTGGACAAAGGGCGATGGGGCAAGATGCTGGACAAATCATTGGCTCTCTCAACCGCAACACCGCTACAGCCCACCAAGCAGTAGAACAGCTAGATGTCGCATCGCTTGAGGGGATAGTACATAATCGCGTAGATATGATCAATGATTTATCGGATGAAGAATCTAATATCTTTGAACAGAGCTTTGTAAACATGTTTATCAAAGAGCATTATCTGGCTACTGTGGATCACGATGAAAATGGCAATGTGATCTATGCAAAAGATGAAAATGGAAATCCTATAAGAGACAGTCATGGAAACCCGCAGCCGCAATATCATTATTTAACGCCTGAAGAACAACAGAATTTACAAAAAGGTTCTGATGGCAAGGTTCATGTTTTTCTCAATGGTATTTTTACAACACCAGATGACGCAGCCCATAATGCGGTTCAGTTGGCTGATAACAAGAATGATCCACACTATTTTCTGATGTTCCCTCATAGCGATTCGTTCTTGGTAGAGTTGTTCATTGCAGGGTATCAGTATGCTCTAGAAGGTAAGTTGGGTATTTTGACCAATTCGACGAAGAAGTACCAGAATCTGTTGTATAGCCTTGGCAATATAGGATTGCATACTGATGCGCATAGCCGTGGCAGTATGACAGCGGGCAATGGATCGCATGATTTAGAAAAGCATGGTGTTCATGGTATAGCAAAGAAAACAACGATTAATTTCTTTGGACCAGCTTATAATACTCAAAACATGGCAGATACGTTATATATCTTAAGTGATGGAAAGCAGGATTACGTAAACTTGGAAAATCATAAAAATGACTTTGTTGGTACAAAGATTGGCAAAAATCCTTACACTTTTGGGCAAATACCTCCTGGAAGTGGTCCTTGGAAAGAAGCATGGCAAATATTTAAGGGCTACCCCAGTGTCCATGCTTGTTATGGTAATGCAGGTTCAATATGTCGACAGGCTTATGGATTACCTAATCGTACGCCAATTTATTCAAAATATTCAGGAAGAAAAAAATGAAACAAATCTTGAAATTATTAAGTGGTCTCATTCTGTTAAATATTGCTGGATGTAACATCGACAAGCCTCCACCAGGAGTTTTGAGTGCATGGGAGAAACCAGGAGCAGATTTTACTGAGGTAGGAAAAGCATTGTTAGAATGTGGTATGCCAACCCCTTATGATGTTTTTCCAGAAAATAGAAAGCTAAGCATCAATGCAGAGGCTTCCATCGATGCTTGCATGATTCAAGCAGGATTCCGCTACAAATGGGGAGGACCATATTGGTGTTATACTTTTAGAGCTGAAAACCTTCCCATTTGTCGTCCAGGTGCTGTCATACCACAGCGCAGTGTCAAGAAGCGTTTGAACAGCCCTTTTTGTAAAAAGTATAAAAATGCACCTGAATGCCAGCCTTAAGTCTTGCTTCAGTAGAGAAAGCCTTGAATTTACACCAAATAAAGCACCAGGTTGATGAGTTTGAGAAAGCCTTGTCCGTCCTTACGTGACAAGGTTTTCTTTTTATGCCGCGTCGTTATAACGTTGCTGTTTTGCTTGCTCGATGACATTCAAAAGATCCGATTGTAACCAACGCGATAAAAAACCAAATTTTAAAGGTTTTGGGAGAGAGCCATTGGTCACATGACGGCGGAATGTTGAGACACTCATATGAAGCAGTTTTGCACTTTCACGGTCTGTTAAAAGAATATCATTTTCTGTCATACTAAAATCCTTTCAAAAGTAAAAAAATGAGAACAAATCATAACTATTTATTAACCACATTTTGGTTCATTTTTGAAGGTATTTTATTTATAGAAAACAATATTTTATTATACAATTTCTGATGTGATAATTTATGAGTCTTATTGAGAAAGAATGAGAGAAAAGAGAGCTAAAGTTATCCACAGATCATGGGGTTATTCATCCCATATCTTAAGATTGACCCGTGACATAAGCCGCCCATTTATCCATATAAACGCGGCGCTGTTCTAAATAGTCAGTCCGACGATAGGCACGCTCTACTTTACCGCCTACTGTATGACTTAGAATAGTTTCTGCGACTTCATAAGGGGCATCGGTTGTTTCAGCGAGCCAATCACGTAAACTAGAACGAAATCCATGGGGGCATGCCTCAATTTTATTGTCTCTCATATATTGAGCCATACAATTTGCAGCGAGGGGACCCCGACCGGTTGCAGAAAAGAAGAAATCATTGCGAGAAAGCAAGCGCGCTTGTTTTAAGATTTCTAATGCTTCTGATGATAGAGGCACGCGAAACTCTTCTGTAGTATCACGTCGACCTTTCATATTTTCAGCAGGGATTGTCCAGATATCGCCATCAACTTGGTCTTTATGAATATGACACAAAGGGTTGGTACGAACGCCTGTCAAAATAAGCAAACGCAAAGCCAGTTGTGTTAAGGTTGATGCTTCGCAAAGTGTTTTATAAAAGGCAGGGACATCTCTCCAATCCATAGCTGGAAAATTTTGCGTTTTATGGCGTTGTTTACCTAAGAGAGCGCGTGCTTTTTCTGTTGCTTGTAAATCAACATCCAAACCCAAAGCAGCCGCATGTTTGAGACAAATATTAAGGCGGGTAAGAGCTTTATCAGCTGTTGCTGCTTTTGTATGCCAAATGGGAGCAAGTGTATTGCGTATCTCTGTTTGTGTAATCTCTGAAACGGGGAGGCAACCTAATTTGGGGAGAATATGGAGTTTTAAGGGTAAAAACCAACGCCCATCTTTACCATCTCCTTTTAGTTCAGCTTTACGGCTTTCAAAAGCATCCAACGCGATATCTTTTAAATAATGGAGATTACTTATTGCCTCACGCTTTTGTTTATTGCGTTCTTTAATGGGGTCACGACCTTCACGAAGAACAGAGCGCCACCCAGTTGCCAATTCACGGGCTTGTTTTAAAGAGACATCTCTCAAGGCACCCAAGCCCATTTCACGGCGCCGCCCATGAATGGTAAAACGGTAAATCCATTGAGCACCTCCATCTTTACGCTTATGAAGTAACAAGCCGGCACCATCATTATATTTGCCAGCTCCCAATGTTGCGACAGCCCTTGCATTAAGACGGTTCATAAGAGCCATTTTTAGTCCTTTCTTATACAAATTTTATCCATACACTCATCCCACTTGTTATGTACAAATGAGTGGTTTTAGTTGATTCAAGATAAACAGATTTGAAATGAGAGAATCTTACGTTATTCGGGATTCTAATTCAATATGAATAACGCTATATTATCATTATAAATCAATGTGTTATCTGAGTTCTGATCAACATCATAAGTTTGCATTGGAGTGTAAGGACCATGTTTCTTTAGAGCCTTTGTTATCATCAGAGCAGCAAGGAACGCCGGTTTGTTACAGTTATTTTGATAGGAAATTACATCTTTATCCCACGCCGGATAAAGCCTATCAGATTCAACTCATTCTCTCTCCATTGCGTTTATCAGAGATAGAGAGTGTTGATGAGGAGCATCCATGGTTTGTGCACGCGTTTGATTTGATTAAGGCGCGTGCAAAATACGAACTTTACAAGAATATCCTTAAAGAACCCGATTGTGCAACAGCAGCGTACAATGACTTTAACGAACAGTTGCATGAATTGCGTGCAGAGACGTCTCAACGTCATAACGTCACTCGAATAATTCCGACGGATTTCTAATATGGTTTATTTTCCAATCGCTGATTACAGACCAGATGTTGCGGTTGTCAACGGCAGTTTTACGGATATGCTTGTGAATGTTTTACCGGCTGATGGCTGTTACATTCCGATGCCTAATGCAATGGTAGTGTCTCATGCTTTAGAAGAAAAGCCGTTGGGGTGCATAGCGTTTAGAAGTGGCAATGGTGTTAAGATAATCGTAGGAGGCAAGCAAAAGCTTTACAGTTATGATAGTCAAACGAAGGGGTGGAAGGACATAAGTCAAAGTGGTGTGACTTATCATGCGCATGAAGATAATCAATGGTCGTTCGCTTTGTTTGGTCAAAGAATTATTGCGGTGAATAAAAATGATAAACCACAAGTTTTTAATACCCATAGTTCTGAACGATTTGAAGATTTAGGAGGCAATCCCCCGAAAGCAGGCTTGGTGAAGGTTTGGGGACCTTTTGTTTGTTTGATGCAATTGACAGATCACCCCAATCGCATTCATTGGTCAGGTTTGGAAGATGCAACCCATTGGACAGTTAAGCAGAAAGATTGCGATTTTCAAGATTTTCCAGATGGAGAATATGTTCAAGGGTCTACGGAATCGACTAATCCCCTCATTTTTATGCGTTCTGCTATTTATGCAGGAACCTTTGTTGCGGGTTCTAAGATTGTGTTTACGTTTCAAAAGATACAAGACAAGCGCGGAGCCCGTAGTGCGTCCTCTATAGCATGTCGAGGGAGTGATGCTTTTTTTGCGAGTGATGGTGGTTTTTATCAGATGAGTTTGGATGGTCAACTTTTGCCGATAGGCTTTGAGAAAGTTGATAGAACAGTTTTTAAAACCTTTGATAAGTTTGCTCTTGATGAGATGCAAGGGGTTATAGATCCCATTGATAACCGGATTTACTGGTCCTTAAAGAGAGGCAATAACGAGCAAACGACCTTTGTTTATGATTGGGGATTGCAGAAATGGTCGACGCTACAGGGAAAACCTTTCACGTTGTTTCCAGTATTTACGACAGGTTATACTTTAGAACAGTTAGATGAGATCTCGATCAATCTTGAGACATTGCCGGCTTCTTTAGACAGCCCTCGTTGGCAAAGTGGCGCCCCAATGCTTGGTGCTTTTGATGATGAAAATAGACTTGTTATGTTTACGGGAGCACCGATGGAGGCAACGGTTGTTTCGCAAGAATTGGGAGCACCAGATGGAAGTTTTAACTTTATCACGAAGATGTTTGCTGAAGTTGATACGACGGAAGGTCTTTTAAGCATAGGAGAGCGTCGTCTTCGCAATAATCAGACGCCGATTACATGGCACCAAGAGAGGGCATGTTCTTATCTTACGGGCGCTTATCATGGTCGTTCGCGCAATCGTTATCACCGCTTTAAATTGCGTATTCCTGAAGGTGTTCATTGGAACCAAATCACAGGATTTAATGTGGATTTACGTCCTTTAGGCAGAGGGTAATGGCAAAAGTCTTTTTGACCACGTCTTGGGATATGGAGCGTATAGCACCATACCTTGAAGACATCATTGCGTCGTTTCGCGAGTATGTGGAACGTTTTAAACATGAAATCACGTTGCAAGAGCTCATTGAAGCGATTTGCAGTGGCAAGAAACAGTTATGGCTTGTTTTGGATGATGACGAGCGCTTTTTAGCGGCATTCACGACCCAGATACAGCAGACAGCTTGAGGAAAGAAGCGCGCACTGATTTGTGAATGTAGTGGCAAGGGCGTTCTTGATCAAATTGATAATTTGACATTTGTAGAGGATTGGGCGCGTGAGAATGGGGCTTTTGAGATAGAGATTTTAGGGCGTTTAGGTTGGAAACGTGCACTGAACAAACAAGGTTATGGCATAGATATGCTTTATTATAGGAAGGAATTGTGACATGGGGAGCAGTAGACCAGCAACGACAGAACAGAAGCAGGTGCAGACAAGTGCCCCTCCTGCTTGGATGCAGAATGTCTTTAAGCGAGGTGGTGCGGATGCGTATAATCTGTATGATACAGGGGCGGGTGGGAATGTTTATGGCGGTCCTCGTGTAGCGCCGTTAAGTGATCAAACGCGCTATGGAATTGGTGGTCTTGGAAGTATTCCACAGCATTATCAAAATCGCTCTTTGATGAATACGATTTACAATCCAACGTTGACAGCAAGCAATCTTGGAAGAGTGGCTTCTGGTGATATGGTTGGACAGAATCCGTCTTTTAATGCCGCCCTTCAAAATAGCTTAGACCGTGTAAGAGATACGATTAACAGCTCTTTTGCAGGTGCGGGTCGTTATGGGTCCGGTGCACATGCAGGTGTATTAGCAAATGAACTTGGTGCTTTGTCCACAAGTGCTACAGCAGACCAGTATAATCGTGATGCGGATCGCATGATGCAAGCCAATGCCATGATAGACCAAGCCAATCAAAATCAATTGGGCGCCTCAAATAACTTCTTACAGGGTTATGGGAATGCCTATTCCAATGCCATACAAGGGGGAGGTGTGCTTGATGCCCACAATCAACGCCTTGTTGATGCCAATAGAGAACGTTGGCTGGAACAAGACAATAGCGGCTGGAATAGGTTGAATATGCTTATGAACGCCGGTCATGGCTTTGCAAGGAATTACGGCACGACAACGAATAATAATACAGCCTCTATGATGCAAGGCAACGACCCTTGGAAGAATTTTGCGACAGTAGCAGGTCTTGCGACAAGTTTTATGGGTATCCCTGATATTTCTAAACCTTTTGGCGCATTTTTAGGCAAAAAATTCGGTGTATAGGAAAGAAAGAAATGGAAAAAAGTTCTTGGTTCGATAACATTTCGCGTTTTTTTATTCCTCCTGATCAAGGTGAACATCCTTTAGTTAGAATGTCTAGAATAGGAGCAGATGGTTTAATACAACATAGTACACATCTCCCACCTACATTAAAACGCAATAGAAGGAGATGGTCTACAGTTCAAGAAGAAAGAGAACGCCAAAAGCGTGAAGAGATCTATGGTCGAAAGCTATTAGGAATGGTTATTCCGAAGATTGGTGAGAGACCTATTGATAAAATGAATCTGTTGCAGAGAGTCATACAGCAGCATCAAGGTCCTGCTACTCCTAGTGCAATTTCTATTGATAAACCGTTTGAGAGTGGTTCTCTTGCGCCTTCTCAAATAGGAACTATTGTTCCGGATGGAGTATATCATGAGAAGAAGGAACCTTATGTGGTTCCTGAAGCAGAAATACCATTTGGTGTTGGTAATCATCCACCACTCCCTAATGCACAGGAGATTAAACAACTTACGCCTATAGTAGAGGCAGCTTCAACACCACAGTCACAAACTTCTCCAGTAGATACTCGAACTGGTTTTGAAAAGTTTGTCCAGTCTGATTTTTATAAAAAGCTTCAAGATCTTTTTGCAGGTATGTCGGCAGCACCGTCAGGCGGTTCTGGGTGGGATGCGCTTGCAAGTGGTGTGAAGCATCTTAATGAAGGAGATAAGGAAAGAGGGCAGGTTAATCAGACTGTCGAGTATCTAAAGTCCAAAGGCTATAGCGAAGAAGAAGCGCGGTTCATGGCTGGGAATAAAGATGCATTGAATGCTTTTCTATTACAAAAAGTGAACGGCGGTTATGATGCTAGATCTAAAGAAGAAATGGACCGCCTACGAGAAACAATAGATCTTAAAAATAGTGAAGCTATCAGTAGTAATACACTCCATGACATTGAACGTTTTATGAATTATATAGAAGAGAATGGTGATTGGGCTACGGGAAATCTTGCTGATTGGCAAGCTTCTTTTAAGATTCCTCAACACCGTGATATGCGTTCACTGCTTGATTCCATTAAAAACCGTATAGGTATTGACCGTTTAGAAACGATGAGACGGTATTCACGCAATGGTGCTTCTGGTTTTGGTAACCTTACAGAAAGAGAGCTTGATATCTTAAAGAGCTATTTAGGAGAGATAAAGTACGACTTGGGTCATAAAGAGCTCTTGTTTAGGTTGAAAAAAATCCATCAGATTTTGGCTAAGATGAAATTAGACGTATTGAAATTGCTAGAAGACAGCAGCATTGAATTAACGCAAGAGAGTGTTGATAAGGTTACCTCACAGTCGCATTCTAAAGCTCCACAGCAAGGACATAGTGCAAATGCGCCTGTAGTAAAAAGTGCAGAAGAAATTGAAGCCTTACCGAAAGGAGCAGATTTTATTGTTATTGATGCCGATGGTAAAAGAATGACTATAAGAAAATAGGTTGTGTTTCATGTCTGAACTTAAGAATTATGATAAGTCACTTCTTCCTGAATGGGCTAGAAAGTATAAGGTTATTGGTATTGCTGAAGATGTTCAAAAGGAAACAAATTATCCTGAACTTAAGGATTATGATAAATCACGTCTCCCTGAGTGGGCTAGGAAATATAAAGTAATTGGTCCAGTTCAAGATATTCCAAATACTCAAGAAACATTCAAAGATTTTGCATTTGATGATAAAGATCTTACGTGGTGGGATGCTGTTAGAAGCCATGGTACATCTGGTCTTACAGCAGGGTACAGTGATGAGATACAAGCGGCGAATGAAGCAGGTTTTACGGATTATTGGCGTGGTGATAAGAAAGCAGTAGAGGTTTATAACAGAAGAGTAGCCAAGGAACGCGCTTACCAAAAAGCCTTGGAAGAGAAATATCCATGGTTGTCTTCTGGTGCTTATATTGCTGGTTCGATTTTACCAACATTAGCATCTTTGGGTATTCCCGCATTAAATTTTTTGCGAGCAGGCTCGACTTTAGGAAGTTTAGGTAGGGGAGCTATTGTTGGGGCAGGTTCTGGAGCTTTACATGGTTCTGGTGCAGGAAAAGGTTACAATGATACGGTGAATTCGGCATTAGCCGGTGGTGTTGGTGGGGCAGTTTTGACGCCGGTTGCTGCTTTAGGAGGTATGGGTATTTCTAAGGCAGTTCGTAGTTTAGGAAATGCTTTAAAGTCACCTCCTGTCGTGAGGAATTATTTTAATCCTGCTCGTAAAGAGGTTTCAAATAAAGCTTTGCGAGAAGTTGCCAAGCAACTTTACGATAATAAAACCCAAAAGATCACGGAACGTCTTAGCTCAGAACCTCAGGAAGTATTTTTGACAGATATTAATGAAAAACTACGACAGACTTTGTGGAATGCGTCTAAAACAAATGAAGATGTTTATAATCTCTTGAAACAAGCGCATGAGAAAAGATTAGGCGGTTCTGTTCAACGTCTTGATGATATGATGGAGCAGACGATTGTTCCATACCAGCATAGCGATATTTTAAGCAGGACACTTAAACGGCAAGGAAAAGAGGCTCATGATCATCTCTATGAACAAGCGAAGCAAATTCCAATAGGAAAAGAACATTATCCAGCTCTTAATAATTTTTTTGAGAATAAAGGGTTTCAAAGAGCTCTCAAAGAAGCTGTTAAGACTTTAGAGGAACACCCCCTCAGTATAAATCCTAGACGATTTTATAATAGAAAGTTTAGCAGTATAAACTATAAACCTACGATAGAGTTATTAGATCAAACCAAGAAGTCTCTTGATGATTTAATCGAAAAAAGTAAGAAACATGGCGATAACCAGAAGGTTTTAGGATACGAAATCCTCAAACAAGATTTAGTAAAAATAATGGATCAAATCTCTCCTACTTATCAAGCAGCGCGTGGTAGTGCAGCAAAATTCAAAAATTTTGCAGATAGTTTTGAGAAGGGTAGACAAGCTCTAGGCACGAAACTTGAAAAGAGTATTGAAAGGGATGCAGTTAAGGAAAATCTTTCTAAAGGGAATTGGACAAAACAAAATAATACCTATCAGATGGGTATGAGAAATGCCTTAGATGATTTACTCAGAAAAAGTGATGACCCTATTAATGAATTTTCTAAACTTTTAAAACAAAATCTTGCGTCTGAGAATCTTGAAAGGACCATAGGACCGGAACGGTTTTCTACTTTTAAAAAGGCAGTAGATCAGGAGCAATTCTATTCTGATGCAGCAAAAGAGGGTTTTAGCAAATTTGAAGGCACTCCTGAGGTTTCTCTTTTTGATGGAGTTCGTGTACCACATAGTATTCCTGATATACCAGCTCAAGGCTTAAAATTAGCACGAAACATATTTTTCCACCCGAATGCTCCAGAGGCGCTACGGGCAAGACAAGAGCTAGAGCGCGGTATAGCGAAGTTAGCAACTTTTGGCGTTAAAGGAATGGAGCGCAATGAAATTGCCAAATTGATTCAAAGTGCTTTGAAGTGGCATAAAGCCGGTGTGATAACGGATGAAGGCTTGAAGATTGTTTCTAGAGCTGTAGCAAAAGGGTTAGGTCCTAGTGCTTCAATAGAGTACGCGAAATGACCCGTTCTAGTCCTTCTGTTAATCAAGCGATACGGCAAACGGCAGCGCGTTATGGTTTGCCAGAGAGTTATTTGTACCGTGTTGCGCAAGTAGAAAGTGGAG
>NZ_JBHIPQ010000062.1:0-7216 GCF_042196125.1 Bartonella sp. AP280QHHD
TCGGGTTAAGACTGGAGGACCGATACCTGTAAAGCGAGATGTTTATCGTCATAAGAGAACACTTTCGCACTTAGTGTCGGTTATTCAAGATGAGATTGATGACATAGCCGATGAGTATGTTCAACAAATCCAAGAAAGCATTTTTGCAGCTATTCGTTTTTGTGAACGGGAGACCTTTTACTTTAACGAAAGCCGTGATGTGGTGTTTGAGACACGGGCGGGACAAGGTGTTTATGATGCAAGCGCTACCCGCCCTATTGAAACAGCTGTTAAAATAAAAAACGTTTATCTAAGCTCTGATCAACATCATAAGTTTGCATTGGAGTGTAAGGACCATGTTTCTTTAGAGCCTTTGTTATCATCAGAGCAGCAAGGAACGCCGGTTTGTTACAGTTATTTTGATAGGAAATTACATCTTTATCCCACACCGGATAAAGCCTATCAGATTCAACTCATTCTCTCTCCATTGCGTTTATCAGAGATAGAGAGTGTCGATGAGGAGCATCCATGGTTTGTGCACGCGTTTGATTTGATTAAGGCGCGTGCAAAATACGAACTTTACAAGAATATCTTGAAAGATCCCGATTGTGCAACGGCAGCTTACAATGACTTTAACGAACAGTTGCATGAATTGCGTGCAGAGACGTCTCAACGTCATAACGTGACCAGAATAATACCAACGGATTTTTAAGATGGTTTATTTTCCAATCGCTGATTACAGACCAGATGTTTCGGTCGTCAACGGTAGCTTTACGGATACGCTTGTGAATGTTTTACCGGCTGATGGCGGTTACATACCCATGCCTAGTGCAATGGTTGTGTCTCATGCTTTGGAAGAAAAGCCTTTGGGGTGCATAGCGTTTAGAAGTGGCAATGGTGTTAAGATAATTGTAGGAGGCAAACAAAAGCTTTACAGTTATGATAGTCAAACCAAGGGTTGGAAAGACATAAGCCAAAGTGGTGTGACCTATCAAGCAAATGAAGAGAATAAATGGTCGTTTGCTCTTTTTAAAAACATGGTTATTGCGGTGAATAAAAATGATAAACCGCAAGTTTTCAAGGTCCTTAGTTCTGAACGGTTTGAAGATTTAGAAGGAAATCCACCGAAAGCAGGATTGGTTAAGGTTTGGGGACCTTTTGTTTGTTTGATGCAATTGACAGATAATCCCAATCGCATCCATTGGTCTGGAGAAGGCGATGAAACTCTATGGGAGACTCAATATAATGTTAGTGGTTATATGGATTTCCAAGATGGAGAATATGTGCAGGGGGCAACAGAAACAACCAATCCCCTTATTTTTCTTCGTTCTGCTATTTATGCTGGTTCTTTGACGTTAGGTTCCAAGAGCCCGTTTGCTTTTCAAAAGATCCAAGACAAACGTGGAGCGCGCAGTGCAGCCTCTATAGCGTGTCGCGGGAGTGATGCTTTTTTTGCTGGTGATGGTGGCTTTTATCAGATCAGTGCTGATGGTCAACTTTTGCCGATAGGCTTTGAGAAGGTTGATAGAACGGTTTTTAAAACCTTTGATAAGTTTGCTCTTGATGAGATGCAAGGGGTTATAGACCCCATTGATAACCGGATTTACTGGTCCTTAAAAAGAGGTAATAACGAGCAAACGACCTTTGTCTATGATTGGGGATTGCAGAAATGGTCGACGCTACAGGGAAAACCTTTCACGTTGTTTCCAGTATTTACGACAGGTTATACTTTAGAACAGTTAGATGAGATCTCGATCAATCTTGAGACATTGCCGGCTTCTTTAGACAGCCCTCGTTGGCAAAGTGGCGCCCCAATGCTTGGTGCTTTTGATGATGAAAATAGACTTGTTATGTTTACGGGAGCACCGATGGAGGCAACGGTTGTTTCGCAAGAATTGGGAGCACCAGATGGAAGTTTTAACTTTATCACGAAGATGTTTGCTGAAGTTGATACGACGGAAGGTCTTTTAAGCATAGGAGAGCGTCGGCTTCGCAATAATCAGACGCCGATTACATGGCACCAAGAGAGGGCATGTTCATATGTCACGGGCGCTTATCATGGTCGTTCGCGCAATCGTTATCACCGCTTTAAATTGCGTATTCCTGAAGGCGTTCATTGGAACCATATCACAGGGTTTAATGTGGATTTACGTCCTTTAGGCAGAGGGTAATGGCAAAAGTCTTTTTGACCACGTCTTGGGATATGGAGCGTATAGCGCCTTATCTTGAAGACATCATTGCATCCTTTAGAGAGTATGTAGAGCGTTTCAAACATGAAATCACGTTGCAAGAGCTCATTGAAGCGATTTGCAGCGGCAAGAAACAGTTATGGCTTGTTTTGGATGATGACGAGCGCTTTTTAGCGGCATTCACGACCCAGATACAGCAGACAGGTTGAGGAAAGAAGCGCGCACTGATTTGTGAATGTAGTGGCAAGGGCGTTCTTGATCAAATTGATAATTTGACATTTGTAGAGGATTGGGCGCGTGAGAATGGGGCTTCTGAAATGGAGATCTTGGGTCGTTTAGGTTGGAAGCGCGCATTGGACAAGCAAGGCTATGGCATAGCTATGCTTTATTATAGGAAGGAATTGTGACATGGGGAGCAAGACACCAACAACGACAGAACAGAAGCAGGTACAAACAAGCGCCCCTCCCACTTGGATGCAGAATGTCTTTAAGCGTGGGGGTGCAGATGCGTATAACATGTATGATACAGGGATGGGTGGTAATGTATATGGGGGACCTCGTGTTGCACCTTTAAGTGCTCCAACTTATCAAGCAATTGGAGGTCTTGGAGCTATTCCTCATCAGTATCAGAATTATATGAATCATTTGATGAATACTCCAACATCGTCTGCGAGAAACCTTAACTGGATTGCATCTGGTGGTTTGATGGGACCGAATTCTCAATTTGATGAGGAACTTAAAGAGGGCTTAAGTGAAATAAGAAATAGTATTAATCGACAGTTTTTAGGTAGTGGTCTTTATGGCTCTAGTGCGCATAACAATGAGTTACAGAGGGGGCTTAATGATGAATTAGCTCGTATCAAGTATCGCCAGCGTGATAGAGATTTACAGCATATGATGCAAGCCAATTCGATGATTGATCAACTAAATGAAAACCGCTTAGGCATGATAGGCAACTTATTCCCCTCTTATAATAATGCCTATTCGAATATGTTGCAGGGGTCATCTGTTCTTAATGACTACAATCAACGCCTTGTTGATGCCAATCGTGAACGTTGGCTGGAACAAGACAATAGCGGCTGGAATAGGTTGAATATGCTTATGAATGCCGGTCATGGTTTTGCAAGGAATTACGGCACGACGACGAATAATCATACAATCTCTAAGATAGAGGGCAATAATCCGTGGAAAAATGTAGGGGCTATAGGTTCTTTAGCACTTCAAGCAGCACCGATGGCTTTTGGTTACATGGCAGGTGGTCCAATGGGAGCAGCGTTGGCAGGAGGAGCATCCAAGTTTTTTTTAGATTACATGAATCAAAAGAAAGCTCTGGAGAATAATTAAAGAATAGTTTTGTAGGAGAGTGTGATGGCATTTCCAATATTATTTCCATTAGCTGGGGCAGCTTTTATGGCAGCAAGAGCTGCGCCTCATGTTTTTAGGTATCTTGCTCCTAAAGCGGTTACAGGGGCGAATAGATTGGGACAATTAATAACAAAGAACCCCGTGGGGAATTTCATAACAAAGTACCCCAAAACCTCTCTATTTATGACTGGAATGTCAGGTATTGAAAGTATGATGACACCAGAGAAAGCACAAGCCCCATCCAACCCCTATTTACAGAATAGTCTGAATCCATATGGACCATTTATGCCCTATACGGCTCCTAAAGCGGAAATGCCTCTTGGATTTGATCAACATCCACCCATGCCAAATGCACTAGAGAGTACTCCACAAGAACTAAAACCTCATGTTAATGAACAAACGCAACCATTAGCACCCGCTTCCCCAACACCGACTCCTGAACTGACAGATGCAGAGAAATTTTTACAGTCCAATACTTATAAGTTTTTTCAATCAGATGCGTATCAGAAGCTCAAAGATCTTTTTGCAGGTATGGCGGAATCTTCATCAGACGGTTCTGGGTGGGATGCGCTTGCAAGTGGTGTGAAGCATCTTAATGAAGGTGATAAACGAAGAGAACAAGTCAATCAAACCGTCGAATACCTAAAATCTAAAGGTTACAGCGAAGAAGAAGCTGCTATCATGGCACGTAATCCGCAAATGCTTAGTGCGATGCTAACAGGTGGTGATAAACCTCAGTTAGATAAAGGTTATGAATGGGATCCCAATTCACAACTAGGTGAACGTAGAGCGAGACCGGTTAAGGGGTCGATGCAGGAACTTGAGTATAATCAGAAAAAACGAGACATAGAAGAGTGGGAAATAGGTAAGAGAAACACTGCTGCTGTAGCAGCAAAAGAAATTAATCATATTGTGGATACAGTTAACAATGCTCTTCAAATTATAGAGAAGAATCCCAAAAAGGCTGCTGGTAAGGTCGGTGCTTTTACTCAGATTTTCCCCGATACTGCTGCAAAAACATTAAAAAATAAATTAAAAACGCTTGAAGGTGGTGTCTTTGTTCGAGTGATTGAAGCAATCAAAAAGCAAAGTGACGGCGGGAAATTAGGCGTTGGACCGTTATCTAATGAAGAAAGCAGGCGCATAGTAGCATCTTATGGTACTATGGACATTAGCGATAAACCAGAAGAACTATATAAAACGCTCTTAAAAATCAAAGATATGTTTGATCTTTTTAAAAAACTGAATGATGAGGAAATTTATAGGTTGTCAAATGGAATGGAAGTAAGACCGCGTCTAAAGTATTCTGCTCAATATGCTAATCAGTCGATGCCGCAAGGAGGTGTTGAAAAATTGCCAACTATAAGTAGCAGAGAAGATATTAAAAAACTTGCTATTGGAGAAAGAGTATCCATACCAGACGGTAACTATATATATGACATTATTAGGGATAGATAAATGGTTCATCATAATAATACTCATCAAGATTTTCCAGATTTTGGTCCTGGAATAAGGGTTATACGTCGTATCCCTAAAGATGAATACGAAACATCATCCCAACATCCCGAAATAAGTAGCAGTGAAGCCTTTTGGAATTCTTTAAAGCATGGATTGAGTTTTAATTTAGATGATGAGATTGCAGGGATCACAGCGGCAGGACGTGATTCTGATGATGAGTTGGCAATAAAGGCTTTTGCGAAGGGGCTTATCAACTATTGGACTGGAGATAAGAAAACCATAGAAAAATATGAGAAAGAAGCCAATAGAATACGTGATTATTATCGTAGGATGAGTGATCAACATTATTGGACTTCTTTTGCTGGAAATGCTTTAGGGTCGACAATCCCTTCACTTGCGACTTTAGGGGGAGGATTGTTAGCCTCAGGAGCACGCTTTGTAGCGCCTACACTTGCAAGGAATGTGGCGGGGTCAAAATTAGGTCAAGCCTTTTTGAAAGCAGGTCAGTTACCCCCAAGTCGATTTGCAAGTCCATTTTTAGGCATCACGAACAAAACAACATTGCCTCATTTGCTTAAAGTAGGGGCAGCATCTGGTGCATTACATGGTGCAGGAGAAGGGGAAGGGTTTGGGAATACACTTACAAGTACGTTATCTGGTGCAGGTTTAGGAGCGGGTGGGGCATTGGCTGGAAGTGCTTTAGCTCATTTAGCTGGTTATCCGGTAAGCGGAATACGAAGACTTTTTTCTCCTTCTCATACGAAAGAAGGTGTTTCAAAAGATACGTTAAGAGCAATCAGTAAACATTTAGGCAATGAAGCTTCTGAAGAGCTAGGAGAATCTTTTAAAAAAGCAGTTTCTACCGATTACGTAGCTGATCATAGTCCTTTTTTACAAGACCTTGTTTTTGATATCGCAAAAAGAAACCAAGGGGCTTATCTTGATTTAACCAAGAGAGCTGAACAGAGAGCGCTGGGAGGAGGGGAGCGTATTCATCAGGCGGCTGATAAATACTTTGTTCCTCGTCAAAATGTCACAGGTTTAAAAAATGATCTTATCGCGAGTAGGGAAGCATATACAGAACATCTTTACGAAATAGCTAAGAAGACTCCGATAGGAGAAAAATATTATGGTGCTCTTAATGAATTAATGAAGCGTCCATATTTCAAACAAGCTTATGATGAAGGACTAAAGCGGTTTATTACGGATGGCAACAACGTTAGTCCGTTTTCTTCTCAAAAATTTAGTCTCCTTAGAGAGAAACCCAACATGGGGGCTCTTCATAAGACTAAAGAGGTTATCGATTTAATGATAAGAACGGAAAAGAAACAAGGAGATAATAGCCAAGTTCGCAGTTTAGTGGGTATCAAGAAAAAATTGTTAGAGCTTATGGATGATATCTCGTCTGAATATAAGAAAGGGCGGGCATTGTATCATCAATATAGTTCACATGTAGATGCCATGGATGAAGGTTCCAAAATCCTTAGCAAGTCGGTTAATAAGGATGAATTCAGTAAAATCTTTGATGAATTACCAAAGGCACAACAAGAATACTTTAAAAAGGGCTCAAGGGCAGAACTTTTACAAGGTATGGGGCAAACAAAAGATGAAGTATCCAAGGCAAAGGAGATTTTTGGTACGAATGATCTGTATGAACGATTTGCAAAGATTTATGGAGCCGATAAAGCTTCTGCTGTTAAGAATGTTGTCAATAAAGAAGCTAATTATGCAGATTTTTATAACAGAATACCAGGTCGTGTAGCGGATGAAAAGATATCTTTTAGGCATAACGTCAATATGCCAACGGGTAAACGTGATGCAGCTGTACAATTAGCAAAAGCTGCTGGGAAGGCAGCTTGGATTCCTTTCAAAGAGGCGGCGTTTAGAGAGCGTCAACGGATTGAAAAGGATGTTGTCAAATTGTTAACAGGGGGGACACAGATTAAGAATGATCAAATTGTAGCTCTCATTCAACGCATGGTAAACGCGCATCATAAGGGATATGCGACAAAAGAATGGTTCAAAAAGCTTTCTGCTGCTTTGTTTGGAGGTGGGGGAAAAGCCTCAACGGAGGAGTTGAATTTATTGAGTGCATTTGAGTAAGGGAGGAGATTAGGCTATGACCCGTTATAGTCCTTCAGTCGATCAAGCGATACGGCAAACGGCAGCGCGTTATGGTTTGCCAGAGAGTTATTTGTACCGTGTTGCGCAAGTAGAAAGTGGAG
>NZ_JBHIPQ010000063.1:0-4509 GCF_042196125.1 Bartonella sp. AP280QHHD
AATATTGATGAGGGGCGTTCTTTTGCAAGTGTGCAAACAGATTTAATCGAGTCGCATCAACATCAAGGACAGAGCCTTTCGATGTCTCATTTTACCAGCAACGAAAACTTTTGGGATGGGAATACGACGGATGTGTTGGGCTATCGTCTAGGCTTGTTTGGGGGGAGCTCTCTAGCGAATTTTATGGGCATAGAGCGTGAGAATTTAGGGGGCTACATTGTAAGTTCTCATACTCTTGATGAGAACCAAGAGGTTGTTTTGGAGAGCACTGGTGAAGGCGAGACGCGTCCAGTTAATGTGAGTGTTCTGTTTGCGATTAAGACATGAGGTGTAAGATGTCGACGATCTATGATTGGTCTTTAAATGCCTCCTTGAATGCCTATTGTGATGATTTGATTGATTGGTCAAAAGGACAACGTCCTAGTAGTCTGAATAATAGTGCTCGTGTGATGATGCAACGTGTGCGTGAGTATTTATCGGATACGAGTGGTGTGATTGAAAGCACTTTTACGGTTGATGCTGAACACCAGACGACGTTGATAAGACTTCAAAGCCAATCGGCATTTTTAGAGTATAAGAATGGGATATCAATTTATTTTAAAGCGAAGGGCAAGAATGTTGGGGAAACCGCAATTGCCTTAAATGATTTGGCGGCTAAACCTGTTTACAAGGCGACGGAATTAGGTCTCCGTGTTTTATCGGGAGGCGAGCTTCAAAGGGGGTGCATTTATAGCTTGGTTTATAGGGATCATGCTTGGCAAGTTTTAAATCCTACGCCTCTCTCTTTATCGCAAGAGCCGGTTATCCCTGTTTATCCACTAGGGACGATAGGGATTTTTGGGATGCAAGTTTTGCCAGATGGCTGGTTACCTTGTGATGGGAAGGCTTATTTGCGTAGTGATTATCCTGCTCTTTATGAAGCGATAGGGATCAGGTGGGGAGGCGCTGATAGTTGGACGAAGTTTAATGTTCCCGATTTGCGTGGTGTTTTTTTACGAGGTGTTGATGATGACCGCGAGATAGACCGCTTTCGTTATCTTGGCACTTTACAAAATGACGCAATGAGAAAGCATGACCATGGGGGTCAATCCTTTACGATTTTGAATGATGAAAATCAGGAAGAGAGTTGGCATGGTGATATGACGATCATCTGGGGATATGTGTTGAATGACCAGCAAAGATTGAAGCTTGCTGAACGTTTGGGCGTGAGAGCAGAGGATATACGCGTGCACCATAAGCTCGCCTTTCCCCATTCCCACCTTCACATGCGTGATGTTGCATTGGCAAGTTCAGGTATAAGTGAGACGCGCCCGATTAATATGAGTGTTGTGTTTGGAATCAAGACGTGAGGTTTAGATGTCCACGATTTATGATTGGTCTTTAACAGCATCTGAGAATGGTGGTGCTGATGCTTTAATTAATTGGTCAGAGGGACAGCACCCTAACACGGTTAATAATAGCGCTCGTTTTATGATGCAACGGGTAAGTGAGTATTTATCGGATACGGGGGGTGTGCTTGAAGGGATTGTGACGGTTGATAATAACCAAAAGACGAGCGTGATAAGGCTTCTAAGCCAATCGGCATTTTTAGAGTATAAGAATGGCATATCGGTTTGTTTTAAAGCGAAGGGCAAGAATGTTGGGGCGACAACAATTGCTTTAAATAATTTAGCCGGTAAGCCCGTTTATAAGGCAACAGAAACCGGTTTATTAGCCTTATCGGGAGGAGAGATACAAGATGGCTGTCTTTATACGCTTGTGTATGATGAAGAGCTTACGGGTTGGCAAGTTCTCAACCCGACAAGGGGCAAAGTTTCTTCCTTAAAACGTTTACCTTCCGGTCTGATAGGACCGTTTGCAATGGAGCGCTTGCCGGATGGTTGGTTGCCATGTGATGGAAGTGCTTATTCACGGTATGTTTATTGGGATTTATTTTCTGCGATAGGAACGACGTGGGGAGAAGGAGATGGCGCCACGACGTTTAATGTTCCCGATTTTCGGGGGCTATTTTTACGGGGACTTGATAATGAACGCAATTTAGACCCTTGGCGTTCTTTTGCAAGTATACAACCCTGTTCTTTAAAAGCGCATGAGCATTTTATAGGTCCAGCGTCATCAGAAGGTCTTTCTTCTCGAAAAAAACGGGATGTTTCTTCTACTGAAGCGCCCGTGACAAGGCGAAAGAGAGCTATAGACGAAGAGTGTGTAGGTTTGAGTGGGGATGCTTTGGACAAGTGTAATCAAGAATTTGACCAAATAGCAGGAAGTCCACAGGTAGAGACTCCCTTTTGGTTTACAGAAAAAGACAAGCCGCCGCGTTTACCTTGGTTTATCAGGAGCCCCTTTGCTAATTTTTTATATTATTCAACGCCTATAACAGAAGGTCTGAATGACAGAGAGCATCATGAACATCATCTCATGGCAGAGAGGGTTGGTGGTGTTGAAACGCGCCCCGTTAATGTGAGTGTAATTTATGGGATCAAGACATGAGGAGTTGAAATGTCATTAAAACCGTTTGCGATATCAGAGATTAGCGACCCGTCTCAAGTACGGGTCGTTTTGTATTCTGGGGGAGGTTTTGTTCATGCGCCGCTTACTGGCGTTTTTGATTTACTGAAAGCCGCTTTGAAAACAGAGCTTGATGGTTCACTGAAAGATTTAGAGAAGCGCTTAGAGACCTTAAGAGAAGAGTTTGAAGATTTGAAAGAGTGTTCATTTTAGGTTTAATGGAGGAATAAAGCAGATGAAAATACCTGATCATAGTCATGAGTATCTGATACCAATAGCCACGAAAGAGGAAATCAGAGAAGGAACTTCGCAAGATAGCGTTGTTGTTCCGAAGATTTTAGGGACGGCATCTTTGTATTCGTATGAAACCTTTGCGCCGTTAGAACAGGTTGTGAATGCAAGGCAAGAGTCGGAAAAAGCCATGGCGCGTGCGAATGGTGCGCAACAGGTTGCAGAAGAATCGAAATCTATTGCTGAACGTGCAGAACAAACAGCGAAAGATGCTTCTCAAACAGCAACAGAGACAACCCAAGTAGCAGCGACCGCGGTAGCGACGAGTCATGAAGTTAAGACGATAGCAACACAAGCAAGTCTTAAGGCGGATGGCGCAAAACGGACAGCTGATGATGCCAAGGATATTGCAGAAGAGGCAAAGGCTCTTTCAGAACAATCCAAGAATGCTTGTGCTGAAGTCAAGGAATCTGTTGCAACTGTTAAGAGAGTTGCCGAATCGGCGCAAACAGGAGTGGAACAAGCCTCGCAAACAGCTTCAGAAGCGAAGGGTTTGGCGGAAGCGGCGAAAAGTGCAGCAGAGAGTGTAACAGAGAAAGTAGATCAAGCACTAAGAGAGGCTAGCGATGCAAAATCTAAAGCAGAAGGCTTAGAAACAATAGCCAATGAAGCAAAATCCACGAGTGATCATGCAAGCCAAACCGCTTTGAGTGCAAAAAGTTTATCAGAAGAAGCCAAGGAAGTAGCCGAGACTGCGAAGTCGACAGCAGAAGAAGCGAAGAGTGTTGCGGAGCAAGCAAAAGAAGAAGCTGATACGACGAAGCAAGGGCTTGGAGAGGTCAAGAGTTCATTAGACACGGTGACAGCAACGACAAATTCTGCGAATACAGCCGCCTCTGAGGCAAAAGTGTTAGCGGAAGAAGCGAAGAGTGCATTGACAGAAGTTCAAGAGAAGGCACAGAGGAACAGTGACAGTCTTTCTGAACTTCAAAGTAAGGTAGGTTCTCTTTCCACTAATTTTTTAGAGAATGTGCGTTTTCATCAACCTGACAGAATTCTGGAAGCCGATCCGAAAAATAGAAAAGGTCTTGTGATCAATGAAGGGGCATGTTTTCGCTTTTATCATGGTGAAGAGAATGGGGGTAGGTACCTCTTTTACCGCATTCCAGGGCGTGGAAGGATGACTTTTGACGAAGATCTTGAAGCAGGAAAGGATTATTATATATATCTCATCTTAAAAGATCAGACGAATGAGCTATCCTTTGAAATTTCGCAAAATCCGACGGCTCCTGATGGCTATACAAAGGATAATTCTGAAAAGATCGGTGGATTTCATACGCTATGTGCGGATGTTGGTGAGATTGAAGGTCATCTCTTATCGGGTTATCAAGCGGGGGATGTTTTGCCCAAGTCTGTTTGGTGTTTAAATCACCGCCCACGTAGTAGTCCAGAAGGGATGGTTTACAATCCGTGGCATAATATTTGGGTTGATATTTATCTTCAATCAGGGACAGGTGTAAATGCAAAGTCTGCCTATGGTGTTCCGATTACGAGCAATCGTAGCTATGCGAATCATGCCTTTGATTTTTGGTCTGTTAATAAGAGATTTTTGACGAGTGATGAGTTTTCGCCAAGCATGTATGGAAGTAATCAAGCAACCAGTATTGTCGGCAATCAAGCGCCTTCTCTTAAGACGTCTGGAGGACACGTTGATACAAACAATAGACGGATGATTTCGCATATCGGTTGTGAGGATGGTTGCGGTTATGT
>NZ_JBHIPQ010000064.1:0-2120 GCF_042196125.1 Bartonella sp. AP280QHHD
CACTACATTGGTATCCATAAACCACGCACAAACAATCGCCAAGAGGCGTTAGGGAGGAAAAATTATGGAAAATCCAATTCTTATAAATTCCGATGAAATTTTATTAGTTGTCTATAATGATGATCAAAACATTGGTCGGTCAGGACCACTGGATGAAAGCCAAGTTCTAAAAATTATTGACGAGGCAGATGATGCAATCCAAATCTTTCGCATCAATCCTTCTGAAAAGAACTGTGAAGACATTTCTGAAGAGATCGCAGAAGCATATGTAAAAGAAAATATCGAACGTCTCTATGAGGATAGTGAGGTTCATTATTTTATATGAGAAAGTGATGTTACAATAAACTTTTAGGCGAGATCGCAGACGAAAAATATAATGATGAGATTTACGGTACTTACGAACAACAACACCGTTTGCGTCCTTGTGATGTGCTTTAAAAATTCTAAAGGGCGCTTTTAAATGTGCCCCCTTTAATCCATCAATAATTGATTAGAGTAAACTTATGAATACACATGATAATGATAGTGAAAGATATCTCATACCTGAAAACGAGGTAGACAACAAAATCGGTTATGTCCAAATGGTCAATGCCCATGTAATGCATAGGCACTTACATTTGAAATAAGATTTTTCCACTTGGTTTAATGATTGTGTTGAAAAGCTTGATCTAAAAGAAGGCGTGGATTTTGTTTTTACAAAACAAGAATGGAACAGACAGAAGATTTGTCCAAAATCTGAAATAGAAACAGATAAAACCGATAATCATTACTTCAAAATTTACGCAGCAAGGAAAATCGCTAAAGCAGAGCGCCATAGAAACTATGGCAGAATATTATGCCAAAACTTGTGTTTTCATTAATTTAGGAAGTGATGATGAAAAGCCTTATTGTAACATCTGAAAAATATGAACTTTTTGAAAGGAGTTCATCATGAATACTCTCATAGAGATTAAAGAACAAGCCATTGATAAGGAAATTGTTCAGACAGTAAATGCACGTGATCTGCATACATTCTTAGAGGCAAAACGTGACTTTTCCAATTGGATTAAGGACCGTATTACCAGATACAATTTTATAGAAGGACAAGATTTTATAAAAACACAAGATTTGCGGTCACCAAATTTGGCGAGCGCAAAATCTAGAGCTGTTATCGCAATTAATTACCATCTCACTTTGGAAATGGCAAAAGAACTTTCCATGGTAGAGCGTAATGAAAAAGGTAAACAAGCCCGTCAATATTTTATTGAATGTGAACGGCGTGCAAAGAAACCTTTAGACCTTGCAAACGCTTTAGAAGACCCTCTCTTTGTGAAAAAACTGCTTTTAGAAAGCGTCACACAATTAGAGACCTTAAAAAGCGAAGTGAATACCCTTAAACCAAAGGCAATGGCTCTTGAAAGCTTACAGCGTCATAATGGACTCTTCGGTCTTACAGAAGCTGCTAAAATACTCGAGATGCAATCAAAACAGTTCATTCTCTTCTTACAGAAAAAAGGTTGGGTTTACAGACGAGCAGCAGGTGGAAATTTGCTTTCTCATCAAGACAAAATCCAAAAGAAACTTATGGATTGTCCAACTATCACACTTCAAACCGCAAGTGGAATAGAAAAGGTCATTCCTTTGCGCAAAAATCACAGCAAAAGGAATTGGTGTGCTGTCTCAAGAGCTTAAAAGACAAAGCATGCATTAAGAGGAGGTTATTATGATAAAAAAGAAATACGAACTGACTGATGAAAAAACTGAAGTTAATGACAAAACACTCCGCCGCATTCGTGCATTGAGAGATTTGGGGGATGTCAAGAAAGGTGATCTTGGCGGCTTTATAGAGAATGAAGACAATCTAAGTCATGATGGCAATTGCTGGGTAGGCGATGATGCAAAAGTCTATGGTTATGCCAAAGTTTTTGGTGATGCTTATATTGATAACATTGCTGATATTTACGAAAATGCATGTGTTTTTGCCAATGCACAAATCTACGAAAATGCACAAGTTTCCGGTGGTGCATTTATTAATGGAAATGCTAAAATTTATGACAGTCCATTGATTTCCATCAGAGCAAAAGTTGGGGGAAATGCCAAAATCTATGGTTATGCATTTATTCATGGAAACGCAGAGATCA